>CALKDX010000078.1 GCA_938084455.1 Candidatus Poseidoniaceae archaeon | reverse complement strand
ACTTGATCTTGATTGCGTCCGCCTCTGGCTCGAGGTCGATGACCAAGAACGAGCCAACCGAGTCGTCGCACGGGAGCAATGCACTCTGGAAGAGGCCCTGCACGCCAATGAGATGCGAACTGCGGTCGACGCAGCGCGCTTCATGGAGTTGTACGGTCTCTTGCCTGAACAGCGCGAACCCTATACCATAGTACTCGATGCAACAACTCTCAGCAGGGAACAAGTGCTCTCTGCAGTGATTGAAAAATTGGAGGCTTCTCTATGACACATCATCTTCTCGACGATAGCGCAACCACGAATGAAGCCGTTGGAATTCACCCCGACGCAAGGGATGTCGAGCAACGCTTAGCCGCCGGTTTTATTCTGCTCGACAAGCCAGCAGGCCCTACGTCCCACCAGGTCGCAGCATGGGCAAGGGACTTGTTTGGTCTAGAGCGAATGGGGCATGGAGGAACACTGGATCCTTTTGCCACAGGTGTGCTCCCCCTCATGGCTGGAAAAGCAATGAAGGTCACCAAGAAAATCCTCAACCACAAGAAGTCATACATCTGTGTGTTTCGGTTTGCTGAGGAAGTCGACCCTAAAGCGCTCAGTGAAGCAATGGCGAGGTTGACTGGAAGGGTCTACAACGTTCCACCAGAAGTTTCAGCGGTCAAGGTTCAGGTGCGAACCAGAAAAATTTTCCAGTTTGAAACCCTTGATTCCTCGGGCAAGGATATGATTGCCCGAGTCCATTGTGAAGCGGGAACCTACATTCGTACCATGGCAAGAGACCTTGGCCTCCTTCTCAACATGAAGGTTCAACTTAAGGAACTGCGCCGTGATTCCTCTGGAGTGTTTGCTCTCGAAGATTGCGTGACTTTGCAAGAACTGGCTGATGCAGTCTGGCTTTGGAAAGAGTGCGATGCTCCCGCCGCCTTGCTCAAAATCATTCATCCAATCGAAAAGTTGCTGTTGGATTTGCCGTCTGCTACTGTGAAAGACAGCGCAGCTGCAGCACTTGCCCACGGAGCACCTTTGCTGCGTCCGGGCCTTGTCAACATCGCATCTGGCGTTGCATCAGGCAAGGAGATCTACGTTCAAACCCTCAAGAATGAGGCGGTCGGCGTTGTGACCCTTACGGCGAACACAGACGAAATCCCATCGATGAAAGAAGGCGAAATCGCACGCCCGAGCATGGTGCTCATGGATGGCGATCTCTACCCTCGACGTTGGAAGTCACCTGAGTGACACCAACTTAGCGCGATTGACATCACGCTTCGATGTATTCTTCGTAAATGTACTCCTCGGTTTCTATTCTTATTTTCAATACTGACATGATTCCCACATCCGCCTTGTCAACCGAAGTTGAACGGTCCCCACGACCTCAAAGCAAGTTTTTGTGAGACGGTCCCATTATCAAGTTTGAGGCCACTTTTCGCGTTATCCGTCATCAGAGCGGTTGTTTGGACCGTTCATTCGAGTTTCTTAATCTTGGCAGGGGACAAGAAAGCAAATGCGCCAACAATGGCCAGAAGTCCAAACACGGTCAAGCCGTAGAAGGCACCATCGCTGATGTTGATTGACGACGAGGAAGAGTCACCGTTCGTGGATGCACTGGCTTCAATCTCAACTGCAATCGCCGCCTCATTGTTGGTTTCATCGCCTTCGTCAATTTCTAAGCCACGGTCCACAATCGCACGGATCTGCACCACACCCGTTTGTTCGGGCACGCCCCAGTCGCATGTCACAGAGCCAAGTTCGCCTGGTCGTAGAATTGGTAAGGTACCGATCGAAATCAGTTCTGAGTTCATTTCGCAGCGAACGGAGATCATTGATGCATCGGCTTGTCCGTTGTTGCGGACGAAGACACGTATTTCGGCGACATCGCCTGCAAGAATGGTATCATCACCTGCATCAATCGTTTCAATGACGAGGTCTGGGAGGGCCATCACTTCCAAATCCATCACGCGTTCAGTGCAGGTTGTTTGGTCACAAATCGAAACGAGCACAGAGTGGAATCCAGGCGATGGTGCGTTCACAGTAATGGTTCTGGCCGCCATGTCGACGGAGGCCCAACTTCGATTGGTGCTTGAGGTCAACTCGTTCGAATCGATGTCACTGTAGGTAAAGTCAAGCGTTGTTGGCACCGACAATTGAACAGGAATGATCGACTGGAATTCGGTCAGGGTCGGAGCGTCATCAACCGAACTTACGGTGATCATGAACACCTCAGACCAAGCATTTCCTGCTTCGTCGAGGACGGTTGTCGTCACGGTGGCAAAGCCTGACACCTCTGGCATTAAGCGGACGCGAACATCGCCTTGAGAAAGATCGACGAGGACAAGGTTCGGGTTTGTGTTGGTGAAGGAAACTACGAGGTTTTCATTGACGGTTCGGTCGTCTTCGCATCGATGGAGGAAGGGTAGAATTCGACCTCCGCCGTCTTCAATCATGGTTTGATCGCCAACGGCAACACAGGTCGGGTTTTCATCCCAAGTGATGTTGTAGCCACCACTGATGGACATCGAGGTCACTTCGAACGCTGTTGTGCTTGCTCCACCCTGTGAATCCCATGTAAACCATGTTTTCAGTTCCACATGAAGTGGGGCAGTAGGGTTGTGAATGTGCGCACCGACTGGGAAAGAAAACGAGAGTGAGGGAGAGAGTTCAACCGGTTGATTTGTGACAAGTTCATCGTTGACAAACAACAACCAACGGGAATAACTTGAATCCAGCCCGTCCAAATCGCCAAAGATTCGCCCGTTCAGTGTCAATGTTGGGTCGTTCACATCAACGGTGATCTCACTGATGCATGCCTCAGTGGTTGTGACCCGCACTTTGCTGTAAGGCTGGTTTGGCAGCAGCATGTGCTCATCCATTGCCTCAAAAGCGGTGAAGGAGGTTCCATCTGCGGAGGAGGCGTAATGCAACACCACATCATCAAGGGATTCGTTTTGGAGTGTAAAATGAACGCGCCCGATGCGTTGGTTTGGCGGTGTTTCAATGACGTTGCTTGTCCATTGGCCCGTGGTGCCCTCGACGCTGCTCTGCAGTCCACAGGCAGCATAGCCCATGTTCTCGGATTCTCCAGCCGTCAAATCAAGGACAATGACTGGAGTTTCATGTGCGCTAAAGCTGGTGGAAGCTTCGGCCACTTCGCCACCGTACCATGGCGTTTGCATGGTGACTTCCACTCCAACTGCATCCAAGTTCAGTTGCGAGTCATCGGTCGAACCAACCGATTCGTAATTCGCCGTGACAATGAGGTCTTGCAACGATGACCAGGTCCATGCATCGAGCGTGCTGATGTCTTTCTTCCAATAATTGGTCATGTGATCGAGGGGGGCCTGGGTGTGGGCAAAGGTGGCAAGGGAGGAGAAGTTACCGTTGTATTCGACAGAGAAGCGCACGGAGTCTTGGGACAGCGTGTGAGGTACTGCGAAAGCAAACACCAACTTCACCTGCTCAATCTCATATTGAGTCGAGCCTGCAGCATAGAAATTTGTTAATTCCATCTCAGGTCCGGACGACCACGAATAGGCCCCATCGGGTGCGTAAAGCGAGTTGTTGGAATTGGTCGGGGTGGATTGGGCCCAGAACACCATTGTGTCGAGATTGACTGGTCGATCGTGAACCATGGTTAGGCGACTGTCCGCCACCATAGCATCGGTGTAGAGTGCTTGGTCTTGAGAAAACGAGGTATAAGCATCCATGTGCCATGCTGATGAATCCTCAAAATCACCTTGAGGGAGCAGAGCAACGGCAGTGGTCTCATGCACTGAACGTGCTGAAACGCTGGATAGCGGTGCCAAAACAAACAACAAGAGCAGCCCGCTGGCGATGAACTTGTTCGCACGTAGAGTTCGCATGGTTGGACTACAAGGCCGAATGCACTTGAATGCAAGGGTCCTCTGCTCGCATGGCAAGGCATCAGCGACCTGTTGCGCTGTACGCACCATTGAAATACCACGCGCTTGACGGCGAAGTACCTCTCATGGCTGTGATGGTGTAGGGGTTAGCACGGCAGATTGTGGTTCTGCCAGCCCGAGTTCGATTCTCGGTCACGGCCCTCTTTACTCATTCTTGTCAGGCCTGTCTGTCGAAAGATCTGCTTCTGAGATGGTGTGACCCATTCGCTCCACCTTGGTCTCAAGGTACAAACGGTTTTCTTTACCAACTCCAACCACCAAAGCGGTTCGCGAAGCCACATCGATGCCGTATTCGAGGAGTTGTTCGGCTTTGTCTGGATTGTTCGACAGCAATTCGATGCTTGGAATGTTCAATGCTTTGAGCATTGAAGCTGCGATTTTGTAATCACGGCCATCACCTGGAAGACCCAACATAAGGTTGGCATCAAGGGTATCTGCACCTTTGTCTTGGAGGTGATAAGCTTGGATTTTGGCATGAAGCCCTATGCCCCTTCCTTCTTGGCGCAGGTAGAGAATGCAACCATACCCTCGCTCAACAACCGCGTCCATCGCTGCTTGGAGTTGAGGGCCACAATCACAACGTGTGCTGCCAAATGCATCGCCGGTGAGGCATTCGGAGTGCAAGCGAACAAGAACAGGATCTGGCCCGTCCATGCCCCCAAGTGTGAGCGCCACATGGTCGTGGCCAGTCTCAGCTTCGTGGAAAATACGGATGTTGAATTCACCCCTCACAGTAGGTAATTTGGCTTCACTTGGAACTGAGTTTCGTTCCACAACTGGTGGGGTCATGCCGCCACCTCTACAAGGAAACGATACTCTCCTGAGCCCTCTTCTATAGAAATGAGATGGTGAGGTGTCCGCTGAATGAGCATTGGAAGATCATGCAATGTTTCGGGGTCATCAGCCCACAATTCGAGGACTTCGCCCTGGTCCATTGTGGACAGTGCTTTCTTTGCTTCCGCAACGGGAACCGGACAGAAAAACCCGATGACATTGAGCCTGTGTGTTGGCTGTACCGACGAAGCGGTGCCCAACTGCGTCACTTCGACCACAGATAGCCCTGTATGTTCATTGGTATGAAGTGCACCTCTCGCCAATTTGGCAATTTGCTTCTGATGCATTGTTCCTGCTGCCCTTTGGCCCGCAAGTTGATGAGGAGGAACACCCACCACGGTTCATGGTGTCCACCGCCACATCGTCGCAAAAGCCAGACGATATGGAATGGTCGGAAGTGGCACAACTCGGATTGAGGTATGCACGCATCCCACTCGCTTTGCTTTGCGTTGAGGCGTTTTATTGGTTTTTGACCATGCCCTCGGACACCCTCGCTCCGATTCAAGTTTCAGAGGCCTATCTTTGGAACGCAATCACCAATTTTCTCTATGGCGAGGGGGCTTCCACATTAGGAATGCACAATGGCTGGATGACAAGAATTGAATTGAACCACCCCGATTTCCCAGGAACTTTTGATCACATAGCGCTCTATGTTTCCGATGAATGTGCTGGCGTCCATGAGATGATTTTCCTCTCCACGTTGGTCGCTATGACTGAAGGTGTCCCTCAGAAACTCAAGATCCGTTCAATCCTCGTGATGTGTGCCATCGTGTATGTGCTCAACCTGCTGCGCCTGGTGGTGTTTTATCCGATTGCACTCGAAGATTGTGCAGCCCTACCCAACGATGCGGCTTGCCTCACGGGCATGTGGGAATGGCACACAATGGTGTACAAGTGGGGATTCATGGTTGTCCTTGTCGGCATGTGGGTGGCTTGGTTTTGGCTGGTTGGAGGACCAGCACGGACACTTGATGCATCCTATGGGACACCAGGCGAATGGCGATTGACCATTCGCAGAGCACCCAACCAGCTCCAAATCGCATTGATGGTGCTGGCTGCTTTGTTGATCGCTTCAGCAGCGTACAACGTGACCAGCAACACCGAAGCGATGGATGCAAAGGCAACGCTGGACACTTGCTACAGCCTCGATCTCATTTCGTCTGAATGTGGCCAAGCCCAAAACCGATGGGACGATGCGATTGGTTACGCTTGGTCCCTATCTGCACTCGGTATCCTGTGTGCTGGAGTTGGTGCCATCGAAGTTCAGCGTCCTGATGAAAACGGATTATGGCCCGCTAGAAAAGCGACGGTTGGCGTTGAAGCATCCTTGGAGCCAAAAGTTCCAACCTCAAGGCACGCATCTAAGAAAAAGGGATCTTGGAAGAAGCGCAGCAGTGAAGAAGAGTGAATTCACTCAACGATGGTTGCAACAACTTGTTGGCCAGACATTTCTTTCTTTTGAAGCGCCTTGATAGCCAATCCAACCTTGCTGGTATGGATGCTGATGAAGGTTGATTCGCCTTCGAAATGAACATCGCCAATGGCCATCTCATTGCAACGAAGTGCATCGGTGAACCACTGGGAGACCTTTCTTGAGGAACCTGCTGCTGCAGGCTCAATGTTCAATTCGAGCGTCACGAAGCCAAACACGTCCGCTGTTTCGCCGAAATCATCCTGTCGCTTGACCGGGTCTCGGTCCATGCCTTCTGGCAAAGCCGGAGGTTCGGATTCGATGATGTCCAATCCGTAGGTGGCCATGATCTTGGAAAGTTGTGGAGCGTCGTCCCGTGAGACCAAACTCCAAGCCTCACCCTTGCGACCGATACGACCTGTGCGGCCAACCCTGTGGACAAAGGAATCCAAGTCGACTGGGAGATCATAGTTGACGACGAGGGTGATTCCATCCACGTCAATTCCACGGGCTGCGACGTCGGTGGCAACGATGGTTTTGATTTCCTCGGCCTTGAACCGTCCGAGGATCTTTTCTCTTTGGTTTTGGCTCAAATCGCCATGCAGGCCTTCAACTGAGAAGCCATGCTTGGAGAGGCGTTGAACAGCCAAGTCCACCATGCGCTTGGTGTTGCAGAAGATGATGGTTTGATCTTCTTCGTTCATACCAGCAAGAAGTCGTCCAAGCACCCAGAGTTTGTTGGCACGGCCAATTCGAACGCTGTACATGTCGATTGGTGGTATGTCCAATTCCTCAGTGTTGGTCAAGACGAACTCGGGTTCGTTCATGAATTCGTTTGCAGTGTCAATAATTTCCTGCGGGAAGGTTGCTGAGAAGAGGAGGGTTTGTTCTCGCCCTGTCATGCGCTCAATCACCCACATGATGTCCGGGAAGAATCCCATGTCCAACATACGGTCCGCCTCATCGAGGCAGAACAAGGAAGGTGAAGTGAGGTCAATGTGACCCCGTTCGCTCATGTCCATCACTCGACCGGGTGTTCCAACGATAATGTCGACACCGTCGCCGAGGGTTCGGGCTTGCTTTTCCAAATCAGTTCCACCGTATACGGTCTGAATGGAAAGGCCACTCTCGCCTTGGAGCGATTCAAATTCTTGAGCCACCTGGTTCGCAAGTTCACGCGTAGGGGTCAAGATCAACGCTTGAAGAGAGCCTGTAGGGCTGCATCGTTCTAGGATAGGTAGTCCAAAGGCAGCGGTTTTTCCTGAGCCTGTTCGGGCTTGGCCAATCACATCGAGGCCACGGCGAGCGAGAGGAATGGTGTCTTTCTGGACTTGAGTTGCGTGGGTCCATTCGAGGGCTGCCAATCCGTCCAAAAGGCCGGCTGGTAGGTCCCATGAGTCGAAGCGGGTTTTGGTGAACATGGTATCATCTCCGTCTCGGTTGTGCGAGTGGGTCGCCGAGACGGTGGCAACCCAATCGAATTGAATCAGTAATTGTCGCGCTCTGCGATTTCTTGTTGGAGAATACCCATCCAGTATTTGCGGGCGTTCTCACGGTTCATAGGGCGCTTGGTCTGTCGAACGTGTTCGAGAATATATTGTCGGAACTTGAGCGACTTGTTGCGGTTGATCCCTTTAGGAGTGATTCCATCCCACAAACGGTCGAACTGTTCTTCCTTGTCATTAAATGCGCCTGAACTCATCATAAACACCTCTAAGCATTCCGGCCACTGATGCTCCCTTCTTAACAATGCCGACATGGTTTGTGTGAGAACATCGAGCCATTCGGATGAACATCAGAAGTATTCATCGTCCGTTTCAGGCTCTTCATCCTCAAATTCATCGTCGTATCCCATCATCTCATCCTGGGACACAGCCCTGTACGCACCTGCTGCTGGCTGGGGGGAAGGGGTTGGCGTTTCTTGCGAAGCAGCATCCTTTGGCTCCGACGGAGTAGGATTTGGCCGCAGTGGTTCGAAACCAACTTGTTTCCCATGGGCTTCTGCAATTTCCCTGTCGATGGCTGGAACGGCCGGAGCTGGAGCCAATTGAGCGTTTTTCTGAGCTTCCGTGCCTTCGATGGATGCGTCGAAAATCATCTCTTTGAGCGAGGTGATGATGGAAGGGTCGGTTTCGGTCTTGAGCAAATCGATGGCCATGGTTCGCAACACATCTTCGCCAAACAGACGAGGCAGTAAATCGACGCACGCCTTGCGAACTTGGATGTCTTTAGAGGAGGTCCCCTTGACGACAAGTTCCCTTGCACGCCCGTGATCGGTGTCGATTGATTGGAGGGCTTTGATTCCACTCAAACGAACCTTTGAATCTGAATCAACCATTGCTCGTTCAGCAAAGACGGTCGCAATCCTCGATTCCCTTTTGGCTAAACTTGGTAGGGTGCGGGCAGATATTCGTCGCACCTCCACATCATTGTCATTCAAGGACCATGAGATCAAATCCCAAACTGATGGGCCACCACGAGCCACGACGCTCTTGAGAAGCCCTGCGGCTTTTCGACGCAACGCAGGTTCGTCTTCCAAGAGAAGGGTGTCGATGTGGTGAACAACAACCTCGGGCCAAGTTTCACACAAGGACTTGAGCCCACGCCAAGCGGCCGTTTGCCTTGGCTTGCTTGAGGAACGCAATTCATTTGCAAGGATGGTTTCAACCGCTGAAGGGAACACTGGAGCCGTCAGTGCGAGGCATTGGCTGGCAGCCATACGAACCTGAGCATCATCGTCATCGAGGAGCACTGAAAGCCAATCAAACAATTCATCCGATTTGCGAACAGCGATTTCTGGCAGCACATTGAGGGCCGCGACCTTGATGGTGGCCTCATCTTGCTCGAAGGCGATGAGGAGTGCTTTGTGGGCCTCATGCACTCTGCTTCCGCTGAACCGACCAAGCGCCCGAACCCCAGCGGCCCGTCCGTGAGTGTGGTTTTGATCGAGGTAGCGGGTTTGAACCTCGCTCATTTGCCCTAAAGCAAGCGGGAGCACATCGGCGTCTGAAATGCTGACCCATGGGCCAACTTCATTGTGTATTTTTTTCTCAACCCGCTTGCTTTTTGCAACGTTGAGAGGAAGCCCTGTTCGAGGGTCTCTCGCAATATATTCACGTACCATTTGAAGCCCTCCACCCCGGCGCAACAGTTCGTTACCAATGAACCTATGGCCGTCGCATGTGTCTTTGCTGACTAGGCTCTATGAAGAATGTTGGAGCGTATGGACTTGACAAGGGCACGCAAGCCTCTTGAATCGCCGTCAAAGTCCCACACCATGGCGAACCTCAGCGCAAGTCATTTCCTCTTCGTAATTTGGGCGGTGGCGGGTATGTTGCTTCTGCCGTACAGCGGGGTGCTTGACGCCGCAGAACCCCTTGTGGAGGAACATGAACAAGCCTCGGTGATTGCAGTCGTTGCCGGATTTAACGCCAGCGATGGATTCACACCCTCAAACATCACCGTCAACAGCGCCGATGGCACACCGATGCTCGACCGGCCGGTCATCAGTTTCCAAACAGCCCCTGCACCCGGCATGATGTTCAGACGAACTGCTGGTTGCTTGGAGTACAACAGTGTGACTGAGGAAGCTTGGCTCATCGGTGGACGCTACGATCCAAATCCAAGTCAGAACGGTGATGAAGACATCACGAATTTCATTGAGACGTTTGACATTGCGAACCAAACATGGTCGCCCAACCCAGACACATTACCACAGCCTCAAGCCTACCACGAATGCGTCACTGTCCAAGGAAAAATCTACGCCATAGGCGATTACCACCCCTATGCAACACCTGCCATCATGGGCGATGGAATGGTCCACATCTTTGACCCTGCAACCAACAATTGGACGGACGGCACTTCGATGCCTGCTACGACGGGTGTTGGCCTGGCTGGCATGGACACCCTCGACGGCTTCATCTACGTAGCAGGGGGTGTAGGCAAAAAGGACCGATCTGATTTAACCAACCGCACCATGAGGTACAATCCCGCCACTGACGTGTGGGATTACATGGCCAACATGAGCGCACCACGCCATTCCTTTGAGTTGGTTGCTTTCGATGGAAAGTTGTACGCTCTGGGTGGAATTGTGACCTTATTTGATGCTGCATTGAACCAAACCACGACCCAGTCTGCAAACCACACTGAAATTTATGATCCTGTCACCAACACATGGACCAATGGTTCCGATTTACCCTTCAAAATTTCATCGCATGCAGCCGTTGTTCATAACGATGAGATCGTCATTGCCGGTGGCCGGAATAACAATTTGAGGTACGACCAAGTTCGAGGCTACAACCCACTCACGGGTCAAATCCACGCTCATGACCCATTGCACACGGCCCTCTACGACTTTGACATACTCAATGTCGATGGTGCATTGGTTTACGCAGGTGGCGACACATCGGCTTGGCGGTTCAGCAATTGGGGCACAACCTATTCCGACACCACAGGTTCACACGAGAACCCCAATTCCCAATCAGGAATCTTGCTCTCGGATATTTTTGACTTGCGCACCAACCCCACAGCAAGCGCTACGCCGCTCTGGATGGAGTTGGATGGCATCACCCCAGTCAACACGCAACTCACAATGCAATACAAGACTGGAGCGACGCAAAGCGACATCAGCAACAGCCCATGGCGGCCGTTAGGTGCCAACCAAAGTTCCGAGTCGCTCAACATCGGGAACCACACCATCACAGACGCTGTGGAGGGCGATTCTCTCATTCAATACAGAATCGAGTTTGAAACCTCTGAATTGAACGCATGGATCACCCCCACACTCCATCACGTCGAAGTGGGATCTGAAGAAGCAGGTTTCTTCTCAGCACCACCCAGTGTGCTTAATCCAAACGCACAAGTCAGCGTTGTCCAAAGTTTCCATTCTGCGTACGATGCCCAATCCACATACAGCCTGACAATCCGGCAGACGACCTATGATGGGTTCAACATCACAGGCCTTGACCCTGCTGTTCTTTCCTACGATCCGAGTGCTTCATCGTTGAGCATTGATGATGTCGATGGTATCTTGCGCTCAACGGACATTCAGGCAACGCATTCCTCCAACGCTGATGGCGATGTTGTTGATTGGTCGTTTGGCGTCAATGACGGACTGAGCACTCCTTACCTGCAGATGAGCGCGACGACCCATGGTGCGGCAACGACGAGTTACACAACACCAACCATCACATCCATCGACAACGAACTCACGGTTGAGGTGCTCGACATGACATCGAGTTTCAGCAGCCAAGGCGACAGTTCGGTCAGCGAGGGAGAAATTTACCCCGGTGATGCCCCGATTAGCGCAACCGTTGACCACACCTTCACCAATTCAGGCGCTCGTTTGTTGAATGGATTGATCGAAGCACGAATCAACATCGATGTGACCGGCACCGAGGCATCGGGTGGAGCGTTCTACAGCTACCAAGGCGTCTGGACCACTTTGGACCTCGGTTCGACAACGTCAATTGAGTTCCTGCTGCCAAATGGCACCTCGGGTGATGCTCGAATTTGGTTGGAAGCCCGCACCTCTGAAGATTTATCATTGAATGTGTTGGCCTCAAACAGAACCGTCGAAATCAACAACGAGGCGCCAGTGCTGACCAGCACCGAGCCAATGAATGGAGCGTACACCAACGAAGAGAACAACCGCCAAGTCTCGCTTCAATACCATGATGTGGGTGGGTTTTCAAATGCGACCGTTCAAGGGTTCATTTGGATTGAAGCCCTGCATGACACCTCCGGAAACGGCGCTTCTGAAGCAAGCGAATACGTTCCACATCCACTTGATTTTAGCAACGATGGAAACGACTGGACCATTCATCTTGAGGTCAATGAAAGCGCCAACGACGACCATCAATTGGTGCGCATTTGGTTGAAGGGCACTGACCTCGCCGGCTTCGACATCGGTCCATCATCAGCCGCTGTCGGTACGCTTTGGTGGGAAAGCCGCACCCCAGCAAAAGGTCAGTTATTGAGCCTCGAAGCTTTGGACAATGGCAATTCAGGAGATCCGATTAGGCTCGAACCAACCAAGGAAGTTGGATGGCGCCTCGAAGTGTCTGACGCCAATAAAATCGATGACATCACCCGCGTGAGCATGCTGCTTGGTAACGATCCGACGCTCGGTCTACGCTACAACACAAACCTCGGAACATGCGAAGGCCTCGACGCTCGAATGCAAGTCACACAAGGCTGCAACGCCGTGCTTGGCGATACGCTTGTGATTGAGTTCAAGGCGGTTGTTGATTGGACCTTTGTCACCCCGGGAAGCAACGACGGACGCATTGATGTGGTCATCGAAGACTATGATGGGATTCAAACCATCACCTTCGAAGAACAATGGACCTATGAGGCTGAGATGGAAGTTGTCCTTGAATCGCTCATGGACATCCAAGGTGAGGTTCAAGGCGATTTGAGCGAAGGTTGGAGCATTCAAAGTGGAGAACAAATCCGTCTCAATGCCTCCATCCACCATGCACTGAGCAACACAAGTTACACCGGCCCTGTGTCCGTGTATTGGAACGGCAAATTGCAAAGTGACCGTTGGAGCGGTGGAACTTCAGGTGAAGCCATTGACGGCCATCTCTCCATCGAATTTGATGCACCATTGGGTTCTGGACTGTTGTTTGAAACTGAACTCAGCATTTGGGACCCCTATGCCACTCGGGAGTTGTTGACCATCGATCTGCCAACGTTAAGAATTGATGGAGCGGCACCAGTGCTGCTCGATTCAACGCTGAGCAGTGGTTTTTCACGATTCCATCTCAGCGAAGTTGAAATTGGAGCCAACATCCAAGAAGCGAATCTCTGGTCGGGGAATTTGACGCTTCATTGCCAGGTTCGTTCCTTAAGCGATTCATGGCCAGTTTCCAGCCAAAGCAAGGCCTCCACAACGGTCTATGATGGCAAAACGATGTTTTCCTTTGTGTTTGACTTTAGTCCGCTTGGCGATCCTTCAACGCTTGCAACACAGGCCAGCATTGTATGTTGGGCTTCGGGCATGGACGATGCAGGTTGGACGCTTGCAGCAAACGGTGGAAATTCAGAACTCGACCCTTGGTTGACATTGCCATTAAGCAGCAATGGCCCAGATTTGGCGATCACTGATGTCAAAATAAGCGGCGGACGGGAGTCCGGCGAGACAATGCGACTCGCCGTTCAATTGGCAAGCCTTGGTGAAGCCATTGATGATCCGTTTAACGTTTCAATCTTCACTGAGATTGACGGGGAGCGAACCCTTGTCGGACGCGAACTGGTCACAAAAATTGGCATGAACACCGCCACCACCCTCAGAAGCACCATTACCGTCCCAAGTGGCGCATGGAGCCTCCATGTCGAAGTCGATGCAGAACAATTGATGTGGGAAGTGGACGAAACCAACAACGCTTGGAACGCATCGTTCTCTCCCAGCACCTCAGGCTTTGGCTCCGCAACCATCGCCGCAGCTGGTGGAATTTCTCTGGCTGGGTTGGCAGGCTTAGTGCTGTTGCTCCGACGACGAGGCTCGGTCGATTCGGACCCCGAAATCGATGCGCCTGAACTGAAACAGGTACCAGTGGCGGCAAATCCACTTAGAGGACCGCCCCAGCGGTCAAGCACGCCTAAACCCAAACCAGCAGGCCTGAAAGGACCTCCTGGACGTAAACCGCAAACCGAACCTGAACCCGAGGTCGATGGCTCGAAAGCCCTTGACGCACTGATTCAACCGATCAGTGAAAGCGGAGGTGCATCCATTGGTACCACTGTGAGTGAATGGTCGAAGTTACCGGCTGGCGGTGAGTATGATTACGCAATGGAACAAACGGTCTACAAAGGCGAGGAATGCGGTGTCTGGCAGATGAATGAGGACAAAACATTCACTCGAATTGAGTGAGTTGAATTCGGGCTTACCTTCTTCAACAAGGGACGCGCACAGGCCATCATGAGCACAGAAGACACCGACGATGTCTTGCGTGTGCTTGCGATTTGTTACCGAGAAGGCGGGCCACTCGACGCCTTAGATTTGGAACGAATTATGTCCTTCGATATGGGTTGGGTTTCCCCCGAGGAAGCCGAAACAGCGGTCCAAGCCTTGATCAAAGCAGGTTGGTTAACCGGTCCGGAGGATGCGCTCACACCGACGGTTTCGTTGAATGGAATCGTGTCACCACTTGGCTGGTTCCCTCGGCCGTCGCGTCTTTTGTCGCCCGTTTCACAGGGTGCTGAGCCCCAAACTCCGTCTCCGGCGCCTGAATCCCGTTCTACGCCCCTGCCTGTTGCTCCTCAACAACAGGCACCCACTGTGGACGTGAAAGCAGTGATCAGCGACGATCCAAGGTCACGTCTGACGCCAAGGCTCACCAAATTCATTGCGCGTCAGTCTCAATTGCAAATTGAGGAAGTCGAACGAAGAGCCCAAAGGAAAGCGAAAGCACTCACTTACGCAAGCGATTGGATTTGTCTTGCCCTCGTGGCCCGTGAACAAGGGTTAGCGATGGAAGACATCACTGCTGCTCTTTCGGTCTATTGATCAACCTTCGATGACGGTGCCGTCGCTCACTTCGAGCACTTGCTCTTTGTTTCGAGCTGAGAGTTCAACCAAGACTGGCAGGAGAATCAGTGACAGCAAGAGGGAGAAGAACACCGTCACCGCCGTGATCAATCCAAAATCCTGGATGATGGGCATTGGTGAGAAGAGAAGGACGAGGAAGCCCAATCCGGTGGTAAGTGCGCTCATGATGAGCGCAACGCCAGTTGTTGATAAGGCTGCACGCAATGCCTCCCAATGGGTGTCCCTGCGTTCGAGTTCGACCTCGAAGCGCCGCCACATGTGAATTGAGTAATCGATGCCAATGCCCAGTGTCAGTGCCGTCACCATGACGGTCAGCACGTTCCATTTCAGTCCGAGCGCTGCCATTGAACCAGCAACCCAAAGCGAAGCAAGGGCCACGGGGAACAGCACGACGACGGCTGGTAAAATTCGGCGGGTCAACAGCAGCAGCACAACGCTTGAGACGACCAGTGAAATGAGGGTGGTTTTGAGTTGGGAGGCGCTTAGACCGTCAAGGACAGTTTGCAAGATGACCAGGTCACCGGTCACATGAAGTTCGGCATGGTCGACAAGGTTCTCACGCATTGTGCCTCGGTCATCTGTTGAGCCAAGTTCAGTTTGAATCTGGGCGATGACGCGCTCTGCCTGAGTGGACGTTGAGGCTTCGACGCGGACTTCGTTTCTTAGGAAGGTAATGCCATTGGAATCCATGGCCACAGTTTGGGCCACGCGTTCCGACCATGTTTCACCGCTGATTGCATCGGCAACCGAAGTGTTCGTGGACAGTTGCAAGAACACCGCAGCCAAGTTGCATCCAAGGGTTGAATTCTTGACATAAACATCACCGTCGAAGACTTCCAGATTGTGGGCTTCTCCGAAACTGCTGTTGCGCAGGATGGCGTCTCGCAGAACTACGTAGGGTCCTTCGTAGGCGGGTGAGGGAATTCGTTCATCGGTTCCAACCACATCGTGATTTGATGTTAAATCGGTGTGGAGGCCTTGAATTTGCTCAAGTAATAGCGAATCACCAGGGATGGTGCTTTCCCCTTCAACGGGTTCGAGTAGAATGTAGAGCAGTTTCCAGCCCGCACTGTCGTAATTGGTGTCCAAATCCTCTCGAACGTCCATGATTTCCATCCCAGGGTCAACAAAGTCACCCAGATCAAAATCAGTTTCAAGCGAAGCTGCACCAAAGACCGATGCTCCAGAAATTAGGATGGTGACCAAGAGGACACCAACCTGTTGCTTTTGTTGGAGAGCCACGATGCGATCGACAAGTTTTGGCATTGTGATGGCTTGAAATCCTTCCTTGACTGCAAAAGAGCGAACGACGACGTGAAGGGAACCAACAACCACAGTGGCTGAAACAAAGGCACAGACCACACCAAAGGCCAAGGCATATCCAAAGGTCGCCAAGGGCGGCAGCGGAGAGATGATGTTAGCAAGGAAAGCCGCAACGGTTGTGACAACCGCAAGCAGCAATGGAACCGAGAGGCGGGCACACGAACGCAGCCATGCCTCTGCCGGGTCTTGATGTTCCTTTCGTATGGCAGCATAGGCGCGTTGCAGGTGAATGGCATAGTCGATTCCTAATCCAAGAACGAGCGGAGCCACTGCCACTTCGAGGGCGGTAAATTTAGCGCCGAGAAGGTTCATTACCCCGTAGGTCCAAATCAAAGCAGAAGACAGCCCGATGAGTGGGAACAAGACATCGGGTACCGAGCGGAAGGCAAGGGCAAGAAGCACAACCACTACGAACAAAGCAATGATGATGAGAAGCGCCAAGTTTTGGAAGGTTCCTTCGTCGATGTCATAGGAGATGAGGTCGAGTGAAACGACTCCGTAAGAAAGCGAGGATTCCGAAGAAAGGGTTGCAAATTCATCGCGCAGCTGGTCTTGGAGGACCTTTCGATTCTCTTCATCCAAATCAGGGTCCACCTCAAGGACCCACAAGGTGGTCGAAGCAAATGGGGCTGCAGTGCCATTGCCCGATTCAAGATAGGAACATGTGTCATCAAGGCTCAAGTCTTTGTTGAGCAAGGCCGATGATGCATAGGTTGCCGCCGAAAGCAATTGATCGTCGCTGGTCATTGAGCACGTGGTGTCCTCCTCGAAAATCAAGTCAAGAATTTGTGCCCATGACGAGATGTTTGCGAGAGCCTCGCCTTCGCCTTCCTCATTCAATGCGAGTTGTAGGATGCCTGGTGCTGTGGTCCACACCGTGATCATTTCACCGCGCTTTGCTGAAGCATTCTCGATGATTGAAAGGTGTTCATCCATGGTTTGCATATTTTCTATAGAAAGAATGTTTCTGCCATCATCAGCACGCACTTCGATGAACAATGGACGTGTTTCATTGGGGAAGTGTTGGTGGATTCGATCGTGGGCTTTATTCGCTTCAGAATCCGGTGCAAAATCTCCAAGGTCGGTGTTGAAATCCGGAGGGGAGACGGTCAAATGAGCCATGAGACCAACCGTGATCATACCTGTCACAATAAGGATGAGGAGGGCCGAGCGCTGGAACAGTCCAGCACCATTGGCCATCTTCGCCTCAAGTGCGGAAGTATCCATGCGGATTGCCAACGCAAAGCACTAGAAAAAGGAAGGGGGTGCCTTGGCCTTGGCTCAACCTCCTTTCATCAAAATTGAAAGGTTGCGAGGGCCGGAATGGCTCGAAAACGAGGTCAAGGAGCAGAGAATAGCATGGATTTTTTGGGAGAAGGTTCAAAACAAGTAGGCCAGTGGGCGGAATGGTCATCATGCCTGTGAAACTGCTCCTTCGAGAAAAGAACGAACTGCGCCTCCGCATTATCGGCGAAAGCCACACGGCTCTCCAAATGCTCCGTGAGCGATTGAACAACCACAAAAACGTGGAATACGCCAACTACTTCCCAGGGCATCCTGAACTGGATGATCCAGAGTTTTACGTTCGCACCAAAGGCAAGAACGCATCCGACAAGGTCCTAAGAGACCTCGTGGCTGGACTTGCTGTTGAGTTTTCCAGCATCACCCTGTGAACGGGGTGCTTTCATGACTGCGTGGACTGATTCATTGGCAGAAGCCATTGGATTGGATGGCTACGCGACAAAAACCGACGGCATCGGCGGTGTTCTCAAAGCGAGGGTCACCGATTTTCGAGTCGAAGAAATCTCGACCCCAATCCACATGGACAACAAGGGTCGGTTTACAGTCGCCAAAATCACACTCACCAACTGGGAAACAAACAGGTTTTGCAACAACCTGGCCAAAGCCCTCAAGATTCCACGGAATCGAATCTTCTTTGCAGGTACGAAGGACAAACGGGCTGTCACCCAGCAATTGTTTGTCATCGATGCTCCGCAAAAGAAAGTGGCAGAAGTCGACATGCCCGATGTTGAAATTGAAGTGCTTGGCCGGACCCATCAGAAGATTGGGTTTGGTAACCACCGTGGAAATCGGTTCACCATCGTCGTTCGAGGTTGCGCCCACAACGATGGAACACCGATGAGCACAGAAGATGCCCTGAGCGAAGTTGAACGCATTCAATCCGATATGGCCTCAACCCTTGGGGACAATACCTTCCCAAATTGGATTGGTCCACAGCGGTTCGGATCCGGCCGGCCGGTCACTGCAGAAGTTGGCAAGCATGTCATCGCAGAGGATTGGGAAAAGGCCGTCATGACCTACATCGCGATGGAAGGCATGTCGGAGAATGAGGATGTTCACGCCTTTCGAGCTCACGTGCGAGAACATGGTCCGACTGAAGAAGGGTTGGAACTCGCCCCCCAATGGCTTGGTTTTGAGCGGCGAATGGTCGAGCATCTCCTTGCTCGCCCCGATGATTTTGTAGGTGCATTCAAGAAACTGCCCGGAAACTTGCAATTGATGACGGTGCACGCCCTTCAATCCGTGGTGTTCAACAAATCATTGCACGCTCGCATTGAGGAGGGTTTGCCAATCAGCAGACCCGTCGCAGGAGATTTAGTCGGTCGAATCGATGAAAAGGGACAACTTGAGGCATCAAGTTGTGTGGTCGTTGAAGAACGAACACTCCCTCGTATTGCTCGCAATTGTCAACTCGGACGCCTCGTAACCACCGGACCACTGCCGGGAAGCGAAATCAACACGTGCGAGGGTGCATCTGGAACGATTGAGGCTAAGGTCATCGAACAAATGAACCTCCATGAAGCAGATTGGAACGTCAGTGCCATCCCAAGACTATCGACGCGAGGCACCCGCAGAGCCCTCGTTACAGAATTCAATGAACTTGCAATCGATACCGTACCTATTGCAAACGATGAAACAATGGGCGAGCGATGGAAATCGGGCCCAGGCTCAGACAGTCGATGGCATCCTGAAGGCGCCTGCATCCGTTTCCGATTTGTGCTCTCGAGTGGAAGTTATGCCACCACCTTGCTCCGTGAATTTATGCAGGGGCCACTAAGTCAACTTTGACTTGGCCCTTGGACTTCGCGCCCCACATTGATAGCGAGGCTTACGCTTATCCTTCATTGAAGAAAATACATGAGCGGATTGAGCGCTCAGCAACAGCATCGTTGGGCTCAAATGAGGCCCATCGAAAGCACTTCGATCTCTCCAACACCATGGATTTCGGACATGCGTCCTTCCAAGGCATCAGCCAAACCTTCACCGTCGTTCATGACCACGTGGACTTGAACAAACTTGAGGCCAAACGCAAGGGGTTTGACTTCAACGGATTGAATGTTATAGATTTCATCAGCCATTGAGGTGATGGTTGTTGCGATTGCGTCAGCATCGACATCCTCGACATCAGAGTCAGGATTGATTTTGTATGTCATGACTACCATACCCATGATATCACCTCAGGGCCCCTGGTATCCACAAGCTGGACAGACGTACAGAACGCCTTGGTTTCGGCAGCGTGGGCTGCGGCCAATAGGCGCTGAGCACCCAGGGCAAGGGAATGTTGTTGAACCGGTTTCTTGCAAAGGAACGCCGGATGCGGTGCAGTTGGTTGCTCTCTCACTCATAATGGGACCTCAGGAACACTTCGCCCATGCCCTCCCCTTCTTTATGGTTGCGTGCTGTACAACCTCGAGGATGGCATCAAACTCGTCAATCGCTGCTGCCCAAAACCGGGCCACTGTCCCTCAATTAACGATCAAGAATCGACAGAGCCCCGTCGTTGCCTGTGCTGACGACCAGTTCGCCGTTCCGGCGGCGGCACCAACCGTTGGTGATGCGAATGATGTCGCCGACTTGGACCATGTCCGTTTGTTCACCCCATAACACCAACCCGATGATACCTGATTCATCCCGGCCACACGCAGCAGCCACTGGCCCAGTGTAGCGTTCAGAAGCAATTCTGCGTACCGGATAGATGCGTAAGACCACCAATTCCACTCGATGTACAGGAGCGTCATGACGCAGGTTGCTGCACAATTGTCGTGCGGGCCGTGGTTGATTTTTAGCTGGTTGATGCCGTTGTGGGTTTCGTTCCATACCAGGTGAGTTCCACCTTAACCGGCATCAAACTATTCCGCTTTTTTCCGACGAACTGAGAAAGAGGATTTGATGATTTCAGGTCCTTCATCCACATCATCGCCGCCCAACTTAAGATTCAATGCAGCCTCATAACTGTCAAGAATGGAGAAATTCTTGGCTTTCCAAGGCATGAAATTACGACAAATGAGGTAGACTTCAGAAGAAGAGTTTCGGGTTGCGTGAGGTGCAAAGCGACGCACATCCGAAAAATATGGTTTTATTGCAACGATTAATTCCTCCACCCCAACCCCTTGGAATAATTTGGTGACAAACGAACCGCCCTTACACAACAAAGGCAATGAGAAATCAAACACTTGAGCAACGAGGGTCATCGCCACGGCCTGATCCATATCCCACTTCCCTGTGATGTTTGGCGAAATGTCTGAAACGATGGAATTCAATGGCCGCCCCTTGAGTTCTGCGAGCATGCGTTCTTGGGTGTGTGGATCGGTGATGTCCCCTGTAAGGAGGAGGGCTCCTTCAACCGGCTGGCAAGGTTCGAGGTCGACACCGAGCACGAATCCAGATTCGCCGACGAGTTCCATTCCAACCTGCGCCCATCCACCGGGGTGGCAGCCAACATCGAGGATGACATCACCCTCACGGATGAGGTTGAATCGCTCTTGGATTTGCTTCAGTTTGAAAGCAGAGCGAGCGCGATACCCGCTGGCCTTGGCTTGTCGACGCCATGAATCACGCTTGTGATTCTCAATCCAATGGTCGGCCACTTGACTCCCTCCTCATCACGAGTGGAATTCGACCTGTTGAAGAAACCTCGCCTCAAAACCCCCCAGAACAAAGGGATGAAGGAGGTCGCCCTCGTCGCCGAAGCATGGCGAAGGGTCAATCTCGACCGCACAAGAGAGGATGGTTGGTCCTCCTTCTTGCCGTTGGCTTGCTTCAGGCGCCAATCTTCGCACAGGCTGTGGTTGTGGATTTGAATACCTCACTTGAAGAGGGCATTGAAACGAACCTTGGAGGTCGAAGTTTAATCGTTGAAGAATTAACCACAACGTGGTGCGTTTCATGCGCAGAAATCGATCCTTACCTGATGAACGTGGCCGACGCACATGCCTCACGCATCGCGCTGATGGCCTACCATCCCGATGACGGTGTTGATGCGTTTGGCCCAGAGGCTGCCCAACATCGCATTGAGCGGTTGAGGGCGGTCGATGCGAACCTGCCTGGTACGCCGACATTCATGGTTGAAGGTGGAGCGTACAGGACAGGAACAGATGCATGGGTCGATGTTCAACGAGACATATTGGACCTTGAAGTCGCTCGGCAATCCTTCACGCAGCTCCAGTTCAATGTTCAACGGATTAATGAATCAATTCACGCTACAATCACAACCTTCGACGGTCATGCCATGAACGGATCGCAGTTGACCTTCTTAGTGCTCGAACACGGGAAAACGGTGCCGAAAGGGTTCGATAACCCCGGCGAGCCTGCGCGGGACCGAGTGGTCATCGCTACGGCTGAATGCAGGCTTGGCGATGGTTTCGTTTCGACGAGCATAGGTTTGATTCATTCCGAAGCGCCGACATCTTGCACCACAGATTTTAGCATTGAATTTGGACCATTGGATTCATTCAGTGTTGTGCTTCTTCACGAAAACGATTACCAATCAATCGAAGCACGAGATGACCTTGGAACCTATGGAGCACTGGAATTTGCCTATCGAGAACGAAGTTCTGACGAGGCATGGAATCCTGTATGGGTGGTGCTGGGTGTCACGGCATTCACTGGCTTACTTATTGTGCAAAAGCGTGATTAAAAACCGGAAATGCCTCCTTAAAACGCATTGATTACGACATTTACTTCCGCAAACCGGTAAAAAGTTGAAGCATCAATCCGATGCATTGATAACCTTCCAAGAACAAGATATCACCATGGCAAAAACATGGGAAGACGTGACATGGGAGGATAATGAACCTCTCAAAGAATGGGCTGTTGAATACACCGTGACAATCAACGGTGAACAACATCATCATTTGAGCATGCTATGGGGCGAAGATCATGCGGGGGTGCAACAGCACCTGCTAGCAGAACTCAAGCGCACCTACAGCGGAAGCGAACGAATCGACGTGACTGTGCTTCGAATGGAAGAAGTCAACACCGATGTCGATGCGTTGTACTTCGAAGGCTGCTTTACCCCTTGATCAAATTTCTTGGAAGTAGATCTCGATGATTTCTCCGTTTAGGAGAACATAGTCATCAAAGGAAGCGACCTGGTTTGACTCCGATGCCTGTTGTCCATCTTGAAACACGTGCATGGTGATGCCGTGAGTGGAATTCACACGGTAATCGAAAATCCCTGTGTCATCAAAGTGGACGCCCCAGATGTCAAAGAATACACCAAGAGGTACGTCATCTCCTTCTGCCATTTCGATATGAAGTCGCTCGCCGGGTGAATGCGTGTGGACCGTGTGCATGTTCTCTCCAGATTGATTGCACACACCTGTGTTAATGCCCAGGTTCTCTGGAATGGTGTATCGCTCATCCTCGATGAAAATTTTCAGCGTGACGTGGTCATGTCGAAACAGGTTACCGTGATCTAAACATTCGAGTGCCAATGGGTGCGGGTCGTCAGCTGTGGACCACAGTCCGTTGGATGATTCCAGTGCATCTTGTTGTCCGAGGAGGACAAGCAATACGATGACTGCTCCTGTGGTGATGGTGCCCCAAATGAAACGTTCGCTTGCCATAATTACCACTCACTCAGTCCTTCCATCAATCATTCCACGCCTTTTCGCCATGCATCATGCGCAGTTGAATGAATCCACCTAATGCCACGATGTTTGCGATGTGAGCCATGGTGCAGAATTGACAGATTTTTTCCATTTCAATTTCGTAAGAAACGAGCAAGCCGATGACGCCAAGACCAGCGAAGGTCATCAGGGTGCCCAGGTCGATGCATGTTTTGACCCATGTTGCGTTCGGTTCCTTCGATGAGGCATAGGTGAGGAACAGCAAGAATGCGAAGGTGCACATGCCAACCATTCCCCATGAAACATCGAGAACCGGCATGGTGTTGTAGTTGGCATTACCAATCACATCGTCACACGAAAAGATGGTGTTTGAGGCACAAAAATTAGCCCCTTCACTCACCTTGGCATGAATCCATTGTGTCTGAACGGAAATAGCCAAGCCCGCAAGCAAAGTAAGGTTTAATCCTGCAAAAATCCTGTCGCGGCGTGTTTTCAAGAACGGGAGTTTTTCGCTCATTCCAAGGAAAAGAGGTGCCGTCCAAGGAAGGATCAACGCTAAGCCAAGCACGACAGGAAGAGCGTATGCTGCAAGCAAAAGAGTGGTTGACACTTCAAGCACCACCGTTCTCGCGGGTAACAAGGGTGATGATGGCGTCGATGTAATTGTTCTCGTCTCCGTCTTGGTTGACATCACCGACGTTTGTTCCACCGTTTGAAACCCATGCGATGATGCCATCTGGTTGGATCAAGAAGTAGGTTGGTGTTCCTCTGATGTCCCACTCATCCATGTTTTCTTGGTCGAGGTCATCAATGTAGGTGATGAGGTTGTGTGCGGAGCCGCCACGGTTTGCGCAATCAGCACCTGCGCATTCTTGTCCAGTGGACTTGTCCCTGAATGCGGCAATCTCATCTCGTGAGGAATCGTGACCCTTGATGTCAAGTTGGGTCGCGCTTGCGAAGAAATTCACTTGTGCTCCGTTCCATTCAGGGTTGGAGCCATGGAAAATCTCCGATGCTTCTCCGAACAAATCTGCAGATCGCACACAGTAAGGACAATCGGTGTCCATGAATGTAATCATGACCCAATCGCTTGAAACGTTACCGTCCCAAGCGGTGTCGAATTCTTGACTGAAGTCAAATGAGGCCCAGCCGTTGCCAGAGTAGGCTGCTCCCTCGAGGACTGGTGCTCGCTCTCCTTCTTCTGTGCCTGTCGCGATGCCATTGGTCGTGAAGGCAATGATCAAAATACCAACGAAAAAGAGGCTTGAAATTTTCAAAAAAGCATCGGTGAGGGTGCTGGCTTCATCATCGTAAATTTGTTTCATGAGTTCATCTCCGTGTTCAAACCGATTTCTTCAATCAGAGCAAGTGCGGTGTGCCGAATGGCCTCTTCGCTGTTGTAGCGCACATCAAATCCTGTTGAAAGCATCTTCTCTATGCCAAGCATGGCTCGTGGAATATCGCCAGCCCAACCTCGGTCTCCGCCAGTGTACTCGATGTTTGCGTCATGGCAGCCTGTTGTCTCGACTACGATTTCTGCAATCCGACGCACTGAAGCGGTGTCGTGGCTACCAAGGTTGTAGAGGTTGAGTGAATCGTTCGAACAGGACATCACATGCAAAATGGCGTCGGCACAGTCACCGACTTCCATGTAGGATTTTTCTTGTAATCCATTGCCAAGCACCTCTAGACGGGATGGATCTTTCTTGAGTTTGTGAATGAAATCAAAGATGACCCCGTGGGTGCCACGCGTCCCGATGATGTTGGCAAAACGAAAGATGTAAGCTTTAATGCCGAAGGTTCCGACCCAACTGCTGATCAAACCCTCACCGGCTTGCTTGCTCGCACCGTAGAGCGAAATGGGCATACAAGGCCCGTGTGATTCGGGCGTAGGAAGGGGTGCATCTTCACCGTACACCACAGAGGATGAGGCAAAGGCGATGGTCCCGACGTTGTTGAGGCGCATGGCTTCAACAATGTTGTACGTCGCGAGGGTGCCCTGCTTGAGATCCGTGTCCGTGATGCGCGTGCCCAAGCGGATGTCTGGATTAGCAGCGAGATGATACACGCAATCAATGCCCTTCATGGCAACCATAACCTCGTCAAATTGAGTGATATCGGCTTGGACAAGCGTTGCATTGCCGTTGTCGAGATGCTCTTGAATAAACGAAAGGTGACCTGATGAAAGGTTGTCAAGCACAACCACGTGGTCGCCACGGGCGACAAGACGGTCAATGAGATGTGACCCGATGAAACCTGCACCACCGGTGACCAATGCTCGCATGGTCATAACAGACGAGCCCCCCGTATGAGGCTTTGCTCGCCATGTCGACACCATGTGCCTTATGATGTTAGACGGAATTGGTTCATTTTGTGCACCCACAGACGGTGCATGGATGTGAAAACATGAGCAAAAAAAACCAACAAACCAATGAAGCCCAAGAAATGAACAACAATCTGCTGGTCGGCTACGTCCGAAAAAGCAACGCTGGTGCCGCCCTCAAGGTGTCCATCAACACAAGCGCTTTCAGCGATTGTTCGACCTACGTGACAAGCGATGGACAAGCCTACGTGCCCCTTGTGATCTCGTTGAACGCCCTCGGAAAGGTTCTGAGCGGTGAACGAGCAGTCACCACCCTCAGCCAACTTCAAGATTGAAGCGAACTGAATCAACTCGCCTCCAACACCTCATCCTCGATGACCGACTGCCTCGTGCAGGAGCCGCCCCTCACAGCGCTTCGGCGCCGTGAGGGGCCAAAACCGTGAAAGGTAAACTATATTCCTTTCATCAATTGAATCTATACGACTAAATAGGTATACTCAAGCGGAGAAACGGTGAAAACCATGGATAAGCAGGAGCAATTGCCTCCCTCTTTCGTTGTTGCCGGCATGCCGATGTACAACGAGGAAGAGACAATTGGTACGGTCGTTACCACCGCTTTGCGTCATGTTGACGCCGTCATTTGCATCGACGACGGTTCCTCAGATTCCAGCGCTCGTATTGCAGAAGCATGCGGCGCAATCGTTTACCGCCACCGATCCAATCGAGGCTATGGGGCTGCCCTCAAGACCTTGTTCATCAAAGCCCGAGAAATGGATGTCAGCGCCCTTGTTGTGCTTGATAGCGATGGGCAACATGAAGCAAGCGATATTCCAAAGTTGTTGAAGCCAATCCTTGATGGAGAAGCAGATTTTGCCATAGGTTCTCGATTCATTAACGGTGGCGGCGGCACCGATATGCCAGCATACCGGCGTTTGGGCATCAAAGTAATCACTGCGGCAAGCAATCTGTCCAGTGACTTGGGCATCAAGGACACACAATCTGGATTCCGTGCCTTTTCAAGCACAGCACTTGAGCGTCTTCGCTTTGATTCAGAGGGAATGGAACTTTCGCTGGAAATGCTTGAAGACGCTCGAGAAAAGCAACTGAAGATCCTCGAAGTCCCGACCGTCATCCGATATGACGTACCAAAGGGATCAAACTTTACAGCCGTATCTCACGGTTTTACGGTCCTTACTTGGGCCCTGTTATCGCTTTCTCAAAAGAAACCACTTCTCGTTCTTGGTCTGCCTGGAGTCGGATTGCTGGCCACTGGAGCAGCGATGGGAATGAACGCAGCTCAAGGTGTGACAACCCAACTCGACAGCATCGTAGGCCCAGGTTTGTCAGCGGTGTGGATTGGGGTTCTTGGCCTTGCACTCATGGCTACGGGACTCGTTTTACAAAGCGCCCGTGGATTCCTCAGACACCTTTTGGTTCGAGAATTTGGCCTTGATTGACGGGTCGATAGAACCCGTTGTTAGAACGCTCGAATGAGCATCATTCAAGACCCTGCACCTCATGCCTGTAGCATGGCAAGCGAGGATGGAGGTTCCCTTGCCGGGTGGCTTCAACCTCTTACTGATTTCCAAAACCGTGTGACAGAGACGGCGATGGACCGCATTGACAAGATGTATGACAGCATCCTTGCCGCACCACTGATGGTCGTCGTTCTTCTGATCATCATCGCTGGAGGATTTGGCAGTCAAGGGCTAAGTTTCCAGGAACAAATCGATGATGATGTCGAAATCTTCCTTCCCGATGGCGCACCCTCCACAGAACTGTTGCTCGAGGTTCGTGAAGAGTGGTCAACCGACATTGCTGTCATCTATATACAGACACCTAACGCCAATAACCCTTCATTTACCACCAACATCACCAACGAGCTTATTCTCAAAGAAATTAGTTGGGTGGAAGGGGATGATGACAACGCAAACGGCGCAACGTTGGAGCGGGGTATCGATTACGCTAAAACAGACCGCGGGCGTGACGATGGAGTCCTATGGATCATCTCACCTGCTCAGGTCATCAAAGAGGTGAACTCAGCCGATGGGCGGTTCAATCAATCGCTGTGTGTTCACGGGATCAACACCCGAATACCAGTGGATGTGGATTGTGATTTGCCAGGTGGAGGACCGTATGCAATTCCGGACCAACAACGCATTGACCAAATCATCGAAGAATCAGATGGTGGATTTGACGCCCTGTTCAAAGACACAAACGACATGGACCCCTTCGTCGACAGCGACGGAGATGGAAACACGACCAACGATATGGATGGCGATGGTATATGGGACACAGCAGCTATTCTCGTCGGCATGAAAAGCGACCTCTCCGAAACAAAGGACTTCAAGGACTTTTCAGAATTGCTCGACCACTTCCAAGCCGTTATTGATGAGCGTCCATCAGAATACCGTGAAACTGAAATGACCGTCACAGGACTTACCAAGGTTCTGGAAGACGTCTCTGATGCGATTTACGAAGACTTGCTGATGATTCTGCCTTGGTCCGTGCTCTGCACAGTGATTGTGATCACAGCCCTTCACCGCTCTGCGAAAGTGGTGGTCATCACTGGAACACCCATCGTCATGGCTCTCGCTGTCACCTTTGGTAGTTCAGTCCTGCTGGACATCACCCTCACCCCGATGATCGTGGCCACATTCCCGATTTTAATTGGTTTAGGCGTAGATTACGCCCTTCACATGGTCAATAGGATCGAGGAAGTCCGGCGAAAAGAAATTGACAAAGCGAACGACGAAAATGCGAGACGGCGGCGTTCGGGGGAACCACTCGAGCCCGTGCCCGACTTGTGGGATGTCAATTTCTACCGCGATTGTGTCCTCGAAATGACCCGCTCAACTGGCGTTGCAGTGTTCCTTTCTGCCATGACCACTGTGATCGGATTCTCAGTGCTTATCGCACCAATGATCGTCACCGTATCCCCAATCCGCTCCGTCGGTATTACCCTCGTTATCGGCATCACCTCAACGCTGATTTTCAGCATCATTTTAGTGCCGACCTTGGCGTGGCTGTTGAAGTTCAGCAAACGAACCAACCCTTCGATGTGGAAGAACATCGGTACCTGGCCTGTCAAGTGGTTCGTTGTGATTTTACTCGTATCAGGTAGCGTGACGGCCTACGGTGTCGCCAACCTCGATGAGATGAACGAGCCAATTACAGGGTCATCCGAAGCACCTGATGGCATTGATTCGCTTAATTCATTGGCGAAGTATTCACGTGAATTCAGCGGTGGTCAAACCTCGCTGTTCATCTTCAATGCTGAAGATAGAACAGCAGAAGCACAAGCCAACAACACCGAAAACATTCGCGACTTGCCGGTGTTGGACGCAATCGACGCTCTTGAATTACAAATTGATGCGGTCGATGAAACCAACACGACGAGCATCATTACGTTCTTGCGAACCATCCCCGCCACAATCTCCCTCACTGATGGCGTGACCTTGTACGAGGGAAGCCTCTGGGATTTGCTCCATGACCCTTGCTGGGAGAGCAACGATCCGATCCAGTGCAACGTCTGGCTGGGGCTTGAACTGACTGGCCCAGAAGGACGCCAAGGATTGCGCAAGGACATGGTCAATGTGGTGTTCGACACCCTCACGGAGGAAGTGCGTTCAATGCTTTTGAACGAAGCCGGAACCAAAGCCATTGTCTATGTGACTCAACCATACATGAACCTCAATGTGGCTGGTGAACTGCGTGAAGAAATTGATGACTTGCTCGCTCAGGAACCTGTTGTGGCCAAAACAAGCACATCCTTACTTACGGGCGGCCTCCCAGTATCGCTCGACATTAACGACGGCATCCACGACACACAAAGCCTCACGACCATCGTCACTTTGTTGCTGCTCACCGTTGTTCTTTCCATCGTATTCCGCTCACCCCGATTGGGGATTTACACCATGCTCCCAGTTGCTGTTGTGATTTTGTGGCAACCCTTGTTGATGCAGAGCGGCGATGTCAACGTCAATATCTTCACAGCGATGATTGGAACCATCGTCTTTGGAATCGGTGTGGATGATTCGATTCACGTGATGCACAGGATCCAGGAAGAAGGTGAGACGCCGACCGGCATCGCGAATGCGATCGAGGAGACCGGGCAAACGATTTTCGAGACCACCATCACAACAATCTCAGGCATTGCTGCTGGATTTTTAGCGGCTTTCCCCGGGTTGGAGAATTTCTTCATGATTATGTGCCTGCTGATCTTCTTCGCATTCATCACCAGCGCCTTCTTGCTTCCAGCTGTGATTACCCTCGAGCACACCGTACGCGCCCAATTGCTCGGCCAAGAGGGTTGGCGGGATTATGGCGATGGCATTGCCCTTGCATCACCAATTGCCATGAAGCCACTCGATGCGGTGTTAGAGGACTAGGGGGCTAAGGTGTGCTGTTGAACCTAACAGCGAGCGACCCGCTGGTTTCTTGGATTCAATGGGCGTCAATCGCTTTCATCCTCGGACTGCCTTGGTTGCTGACGCATTCAAACTTGACCGCTTTCAGGCGAAGTTGTTGGTTCATATGGATGGCCTGCGTGGTCACTCTTTCTGCACTGTATCTTGGTTTTCTGACCTACAATTACAACGGAGTCCAATTGGGGTTCAACCATGAGGGAAATCCAATGAACGCCCTAATGATCCTCGTGGGGTTGTGTTCCGCACTCCCGTTTATGCGCCAAGCATACCTGAACGGATTGCTTCATCCTTTGCGAACTGCCACCCTGGTTTCGATAGCCGTTTTGCTGCTGATTGGGCCTGCTTTGCTCAACAGTGTCGCCCTGTATGCCTACCAGCAAGGAGGAGGAGGCTTTGATGGTGGCCAAGGTGATTATGCAGGAGAGGACCATCAGCCAGAGGATCCTATCGCATGGTTCCAAGCTGAAGTGATGGGCTTTCTTTCCAGCATCGGAATAACGTTCTTTGTGTTCTATGCGCTGTTTCATTTTGGGCATAGAAAAGATCGCTTCGAGCCTCAAAGCGATCTTCATTGAGTGGAGGGAGTAGGGAGTAAGCCCCTTTCTGTTACCTTTCGGCGACCGCATTCAACTTAGCGTCCTACCTGTCCCTCGGCGTGCCGCGTCGGCGGGACTGTTTGGACTTGCTCCAACGGGGTTGCTCGTCTCATCGACAACAAGGCAATCTCTGTCTTTCAACGTCATTGTACACACCTTGCATCGTTCGTTTCTGCTGCATTGACCAGACCATTTCTGTTCTCTTCCTTCTGCAAGCCGTTTGCACTGTGGAGAGGGGACTTTCCTCAGAGTCGAACTCTGTCAGCGATCCTCCTACTCCCTCCAAGGTGCGCTTTAGCATCGAGGTTTCAAACCCTTCGCCTCTAGCAGAGGCTCACTGGTACGGGTTGTTGCCGGGTGAAGCAGCCTCATTTTGGGCGCCATAGGGCCCGGTTTCTGGTGCTGATGCTGCTTGTTGTTGCACCGGAATGGCTGGCAGTGAATTCGAAACCTGGCGTGCTTTTTCTTGGTCCCAATTCTTCTGTTGAGGCGATTGAAGTCCGAACAAGAGAACAGCAACGAGCGATACGCTGAGCAAGAAGATGATGACCAACAACACAGGGTTGACCGCCGCAACACTGCCGAGCACACCCTCTGTGCGTGGTTCATCGACGAAGACGGTGTTGGTTTGTGACATTGGACCATTGATGATGTGGTACTCAATCCACATGGTGCCTGATCGGTCTGGCATCCATTCCTTGCTGTAGACGAATTGCTCACCAGCCGGAACTTGAATCTCTCGTGCGTCAATGCGGGTTCGAGCACCGTTGCTTTCAACGCGTTCCACAAACATCTGGGCCACACCATCGGCACGTCCGTTGTTTTCCACGACAACACCAAGGCTGACAACATCACCCTCAGCGATGTCTTTGGATGGTTTCATGCTTGGCTGCAAGAATGAGTATTCTGCCACTCGTTGTTCCAGAACCCAAACGGACAGAGGAGCATCGATGTCATTGAACACAGCGGCAACTGGATGACCTGCGATGTCTGAGCCAGTCACATAGATTCGGAGTTCGAGCGCTTCGGAACGCATTGAAGTGGTGAGTTGTTGCTCAAGGTCAAGGGTGGCCTCGGTTGGGATCATCGACCCATACGCACGACCACCAACAACCTGGAGGGGCTCCGTTCCGCTGATGACCATTGGACTGGTTAAGCCTAGACCTGCTTGGTGGACTGCCCAATTGAGGGTTAAATCCTCTTCATTCAAGCGGTCTTCTTCGTCCACTAAAATCTCGAATTTGATGTTCGACCATGCTGCCTCTTCGATGACGCCATTCACAGGGGGCGATGCGACACCGACAATCGATGGTGCCTGATGGTCGACGATGAAGTATGCAAACGGTGCGGAGTCAGTGCGGTCAATAGCACCGTTTGGAGGCTCATTTAGTGAAGTTGTAAGTCCGTAAGTCCCTGGGGAAAGAGGGGCAATGACTTGGCCGGCAAATGTTCCGTTCACTGATTCGACAGTGGCTTCAATGCCGCCTAAGTCAATCAGCAGATCGACCGTTTGCATCACAGGATTTTGGGAACGGTGCCACACAAGTGTCCCGTTCACCCCAACCCCTGCCCGTGGTTGAATCCATGTGCCTAAGGCATCCATTGGTGCACCGTCGACATCGAAGGCCATGCTGTTATGAGGGATTTCTAACTCACCGGAGAACCTCCAGTCGAGGGTGGAAAGAGCAGCGATGTTGGATTGGCCCGAGCGGTCGTAAACAAGAATAGAGGGTGTTCGCATAAGGCTGACGTCAGGATCAAAGCCCCATTCAAGTGAAAAATTAACGTGGAACATTCCTTCATTTGAGAAGACATTTTCACGGCTCAATGGTTCAATATGACAGGATTCAATCTCAACGAACACATTGTTGGACACACATTGGTCCGTTGTTGCGTTCCACTGCACGAGCACTGGTGTGTTGTGGTTGCTGGCCAAATCCAGTTCGATGGTTGCAATATCGCTGACACCATTCATGTCCCACACGGGAATGCTGAGGAGGTTGTTTTCACCTGGGTGCAGCCATGCATCGCCGTCTATGTGCCAAGAAGAAGGCGTGGAGCCGAGTTGAGGTGCACCGTCATTATCGATTTGCAAATTGAACAGCGGCGTTGCGAAGTCCCCACCACTCAACATCGGGTTGCCTGCAGGATCCGCCACTTCGAGCCATCCCTGCATCAAGGCTCCAGAGGGATAGGAAGATGAATCAAAGGCGTAGAGGTAGGTGCCTTGTACGTTGGTCCGGTTGAATGGAACTTCGAGTGAATCGGAGAAGACTTCATCCACATCCATGACTCCATCGAGGTTCGCATCGTCCACCCACGAACGCCACATGTGAACAACAGCATGGGAAGGGAGAATCGGACGGTCTGCGATGAGGAATTCCAGCGCCGTTTTCGGGCCAGCGTCCATGTGATCGTAAGTTTCGACGTTCATACCAAGAAGTTCTGGCGCCACATTGTCGAAATTGAAGGTTGCTTCATTTGATACAGGATAGGAGACGGCTTGGCCTTGGAGTGGCACGAGTTCGATTCGTAATGTGACGCTTTCCTTACCGGTTGGCACGCTCCATGGGAACGAAGCAACACCACGGTTGTAAACTGAAGTGCATTGATTTTGAACATCATCCACATAGAAGCAGACATCGACGCTCCCTGAACGAGGCGAGGGTGAATGCTCAATGCCTTCGAACCCAAGTTCAGCTTCGATGGTGACAGCGTCTCCTGGGTG
>CALKDX010000077.1 GCA_938084455.1 Candidatus Poseidoniaceae archaeon | reverse complement strand
GGTGTTGTTCACGCCTACCAACGTTGGCGGGGGAACAACCCCGTTCGGGTCGGCGTCGGGTCCAGCAACGCAAATTGGTGGAACGGCGAGTGGACCGTCACAAATCCCGTCACCGTCGGTGTCGGGGTTGAGCGGGTTCGTGCCCGTGTCCGTGCCGTCGACGTAGTTGCCGGTGCCCGTCTCAACGCTGTCGTCCAGACCGTCGCCGTCGTCGTCGCTGTCGGCCGCAAGACCCGAGGTTGGGCCTTCGGCTGCATCGTAATCGCCCGGCAAATCGTTGGGCAGGCCGTCGCCGTCGTAGTCCGCAAGGCTCCGCAGGTTGAACGAGAAGGTCTCGGTGGCGCTGCCGTTGTGCGTCGCGATCACGGTGTAGGTGGTGTTCGCCAGCGTTCCGTTGACCGAGCCGGTGATTTCGCCGGTTGAGGTGTTGATGGAAAGGTTGCCCAGGAGCGCAGGTGAAACACTCCACACCGTCGTACCGTTGTTGAACGGCGGATGGAAGCCAATTGGATCGATGGTCTGATTCTCAACCACCGTATGCGCATTGTCCGTATCCACACTGAAGTACAACTCGTGCGTGGTCGAATAACCGCTCTGATTGGCGTAAATCGTGTAGGTTTGATTCTTGGCGTAGACCGACGGTGTGCCGCTAATGGTGCCACCCGAGATGCTCATGCCAGCTGGCAGAGCAGGGTGTGTTTCCCACGTCACCGATACCGTGGTTGTGTCAGCGCTCGGATTTCCAACAGGGCCAGTCGGACTGTCCTCGTATCCGTATCCTAAACCACTGCCCAATCCCAAATACAGTCCTATGCATTCTATCGTTCCGGAGGCGTAAACTGTACAGGTGAAACCCATTCCAGTCCCCACTGCGATGGCATCTTCTGTGGCATATGGATTACTCACAATTGGAGTACCATTGCCGCTTGGTGCACGTAAAGGCCTCTCTATGTATCCGAAGTCATCATTTGAACCCCAGCATTTTGTCGAGCCGTTGTCAAGCACGGCGCAAGTGTGCCCATAGTAACCGTTCGGCCCGGCCTCAATTGAAGTATCAATGGCGACGGCTGAGCGCCCTGCCCCAAGATCGACAAACTGAGGTGTGTTTTTGTTGTTATGGTCGAGATAACCTTGACCCAGTTGGCCGTTATGGCCCAAACCCCAGCAATACACAGAACCGTTGCTGAGAATGGCGCATGTACTTAGGTCACCAGCCGAAATGGCTTGCGTCGTGCTGCCTGTGGGCATATTCGCATACACGGGAACGGAGGTATAGCTAGTAGTGCCCCCATAACCGAGTTCACCCCGGTTCCCCATACCCCAACACATCACAGAGCCGTTGTCGAGTACAGCACAGCTATGACGGTACCCGATGGAAACCGAAACAGCAGTTCGTCCGGTAGGGAGGTGAACGTAAGAGTCACCCACATCTCCTGCGTAGCCACCAGTTGAGCCATCACCATTCACTCCATCGCTACCACTTCCTATGCACGAGATTGACCCGTTATCTAATATCAGACAAGTATTTCGGTCACCGACTGAAACGTCAATGACTGTTCGTCCTGAAGGTAAATCGATGTGCTGCGGTGTTGTTGAGGTTGGTGTAGAACCATGTATTTTTCCCCAACAATACAGCGAACCGTTTGTCAGACTGGCGCATGTCTGCACCGGCCCATTTGAAACAGTTGAAACGGCGACATCAAATCCAAAGTCAACCCATACGGGTGAATAAGTGTTTGATGTGTTGCCAAGACCAAGTTGCCCGTCGCTATTCGCGCCCCAACACATCAATGATTGGTTCTGTAGAATGATGCAAGCATTATTGATTCCAGTTGAGATTTGGCGGTTACCAAACACTGTGGAGGCAGCATTCGCGTTGGTTGATGAGGTGTAATTGAGCGTGATCGGCGTCATCGCTTCGCCCAAGTTGAGCGCCGCACCTTCCACCGCTGAGGTGATGGTGCCGAACGTCGAGGTGGACAACCACACGCTGCCCTGGTAGGTCACGTTGCTGATGTTGGCGGTGACCGTGTAGGTCGTGTTGCTTGTCGTGACTGTTGGTGTACCACTGATGGTGCACGTGCTGCTGTCGATGTTCAAACCAGCAGGTAGACTGGGTGTCGCAACGCAAGAGGTTGCACCGGTGACGTTGGTCATGCCGCCGCTGCCCGAGCCGCTTGCCGCGCTGGCGTTGTATTGGAATGTGATGTTGGTCATGGCCTCATCGATGATGAGATCCGCACCTTCGATGCTGGCGGTGAAATTGCTCTGAGTTGCGCCGCCTGAGCCGCCCGTTTCGAGAACGTCGTTGCTCTCGTCCAGCGTTTCTTCGCCGTTTGTCCATGCGTTCATGGATTCAAGATACCCCACTTGGGTCATCATCATCATCAAGAGCGAGAGGACGACGGCTCGGTTGAAATTCGCGTGGCGTGCGCTGGACATATTGGTTCCACTAACAATGAGGCGAATAGATGTTTAACCGTTCATGATAGGACTGAAGTCCGCATCAAAACTCTGATGTGAATTTCTTGATGATGGTTGCTTCTGCGGATTGTAGGTGTTCGCTCACAGTGGCCTGTTTGACATGCAACGATTCAGCAATGTCTCGCTGTGTGCATTGGCGGGGGCGATCGTAATACCCCATCGAGAGCGCCTTGTTCAAAACAACCGTCTGACGTTCTGGCAAGAGGTCCGAAAATTCGGGATGGTATTCTGATTCCGAGCCGAGGCGCATATCATATCCATCGAAGAGAATATTTTCCAGTGCGTTCCGTACATCTCGAAGGGCGTCTCGCGTTCCACGGATTGTTAGGGTCATTCCATGGGGGTGGGTCTGGCTCGGAGAGACCCACCACACATTCTTTTGCCCTGCGAAAAATTTTGCAAGGGTTCCGGTGAGCAATACTTCGCACACTGCATTTGTATTGCTCTTCTTGATGACTTCGATGATTTCCATTGATGTATCGCCAACTTCCAAACTCTTTGAATCATCATAATCAATCGATACATAGCAATGGATGCCGCGTGCTGACTTGCCTACGGTGTACAAGAATTCGACATTTTTGTACACACTAAGCAATGGGAGGCCGGAGAGCATGCTGCCCTGTTCTGCGGTGATAGAAATCTGCATGTACCGTGTGTGCTGGGTGGTCACACCCTATCATGAACGGTCCTCATACATCAATTAAACTGCGGCTGGTTCAATTATCGCCTGCTTCGAACATGCTTAGCACACGGTTCAACTCACGCAACGATTCTTCCAATGCGGCTCGCTCCGAGCGATCCAAGTCAGGATCCTTCAACCGTTCATTAACAGCCTCAATTTCTTCTTTTGCAGCAGCGCGCTCTCGAAGCAACGCTTTGTCTTCCTTGATCATCTTGAGCCTTGCAGCTCGCACGTTTGTGGCCTTGCGTTGCTTGTTGTACGATGATTTTGTGTCGGCAGCGATTTCAATTGCGGTTGGGAAGGGGATGCCGATGCCTTCTTTGGCGAACCGCTCATCAATGTTCTTCAGCAACCAATCCTTTGCTACGAATTCATCCGAGTAGTCCTCGACCCATCCGTACATACGGAAGATCTTGGCAAAGTCTCCAAGTTCGTTCAGAAGCACACGGGGCTCTGGTTTATCGATAATATAGGGGCATTCACGCATAAGTTGTAGAATGGTGTACTTCACGTGGGCAATGTCTTCATCGTACTCAACACCGATGTCCAAGACGAGAGAAATACGCCGTCCTACGCCGTCGCCACCGCCACGTGCGTGGTTGATGACAGTGGAGTTGACAAGATGATTGTTCGGAATGACCACCAGGTTCTCTTCATTCGTAAGCACTTTTGTTGAAAGGATTCCAACCGAAACGACCGACCCAATTTCGTTGTCAACCTCGATTCGATCGCCGACTTCAAACGGTTGATCGAGTGCAAGCATGAATGAATTGATGATGTTGCCAAGCGTTTGTTGCATGGCAAGCCCAATAATGAGGGAGAACACAGCCAATGATGCCAACACACCAACCAACTCGATACCAAGTTCTGAGAAGGCGAGGTACAAACCGCCGAACCAAGCTGCCGCCCTAAGCAAGAACACGATCAATGAATTGCTGCCGGAAACGGTGACGGTTCCAGGGTTGGAAAACCGGTCAATGATGACGGGGATCATTACTTTCATGGCAACACTGGTCAGTGAAGTGGCAAAGAGAATGTAAGCTGCTTGGAAAATTGGCTCAAGGGAGATGTTGAGTTCGTCTTCTTTGCCCAAGACCCAATTCATTGTGAGTTGCGTGCCACCGAACAAAATGAAGCCATACATTCTGGATGTGACTGGACGGTACAGTTTGTCGTCCCAATCGAATGATGTTGCTTTGACAAAGTCAAGCACCACCTTCCGCATCAGGGTGCGGACAATCGCCACGGTAAGAAGGGTCGAAACAAGTCCAACGCCCCATTGCATCCAAGGGTCCAGTCCGTTCAGTGTGTCGACGGCGTCGCTAATTGCTGACATGTGCTTCGGGCTAAGCATTCAAGGCATGGATATAGACCCTTTTATGATAGGTTGGTGCTTTTGAGCCCTTCCAAAAACGCCGCCAAGGGAGGCGTTCCAAGGTGAGGTTCACCAGCCGCGCTGATCCATTCTGACTTCGAGCGTTTCCAACTCATCGCCCTTCATGGGGTCGCCAAGGGTCATCGCCATGGCTTCTGTGACCTTTGCGGCGTCATCATAGTGGGCAGTCGCCAACACGATTGCGTCAGCCATTGTCTTTGGATCGCTCGACTTGAAAATTCCAGAGCCGACAAAGATTCCATCCATGCCGAGTCGCATCATGTGGGATGCATCTGCTGGGGTGGCAATACCGCCCGCTGAAAAGGTGACCACTGGCAAACGCCCCATGTCCCTTACGTCGTTGAGGATTGACTGAATTTCGTGTTGCATCACGTCGTCGATTGCACCGAATGGTGTCATCGGGTGGGAACCAGGGAGTTCTGAAGTGTTGGCCAAGACCTTGAATCGGTCCATGATCATGTTCGCAGTGGATTCGATGCCGTTGTCATCGAGGCCTTGCACTTGCTTGATTTCTTGGTCGATGAGGCGAGCGTGGGTGACGGCTGCAACGAGGTTGCCGGTGCCTGCTTCGCCCTTTGTTCGAATCATTGCTGCGCCTTCGTAAATTCGGCGGACGGCTTCCCCAAGCCCGGTTGCACCGCAGACGAATGGAATGTCGTAGTCTTTCTTTTTGATGTGGAAGAACGGGTCAGCGGGTGTGAGCACTTCAGATTCGTCAACCATGTCCACGCCCATCGATTCGAGGATTCTTGCTTCGCCTTCGTGGCCGATGCGAGATTTTGCCATCACAGGGATCGAGGTGCAGTCAAGGATGCCTTGAATCATGTCGGGATGGCTCATACGAGCCACGCCACCGTCTCGGCGAATGTCTGCTGGCACTCGCTCGAGCGCCATGACTGCCACAGCTCCTGCGTCTTCAGCAACAGCCGCTTGGTCTGGGTCGACGACGTCCATGATGACGCCTCCTTGTTGCATTCGTGCGAAGCCTCGCTTCAAGAGGTCGCTTCCGTTTCGAAGTTGTGTGAAGTCTGTTCGCACCATATGTATCATTCCTAATTCATTGTTTGACCTTCAAGAACATTCGTTCGTGGCCATGGGATAAAAAGAGCAGTGTGCGGCTCAATCAGCCAGCACAGGGGAGTCGCCTTCTGCGATTTCAGCATCGACTGATTCAACAGCGTTTCGCTCAATCCATGCTTCTTCGCCTTCAGGCACATCTGTGTCTGCGAAGATTGCATCGACAGGGCATTCTGGGATGCAAGCACCACAGTCAATGCATTCGTCTGGGTCGATGACGAGGTAGGTCTCGGCTTCCCTGAAGGCTTCAACAGGGCAAACGACAACGCATTCTTGGTACTTGTGATCGACGCAGGTAGAGGTGACAACGTGTGGCATGTGGTATTCTCCGTGTCACCCCAAGCACCGGGGCTACATGAAGGCTTTGAACCCATTACGATGCTCTCATCGATTTACTCTGGGGCCTCTTGGCTGCTCGGTTGAGGGACGGTTTCATGGGGTTCCTCATCAGCGGCTTTGCCTTTTCTCACCAGCATGCCGAGCAGTAAAAGAACGGCCAGAACACCGAGGAAAAGAACGACGTTTCGAGCATCGATTTTGTTGTTCGCTGAAGCAACGCCGTCAGACGGGAAATGAGATGCTTCAACAGTCACACAATCGAGTGCTCCAGGAGAATTTGCGGTCGGACGAATCCAGTCGCCATCGGGTAAACGAAGGTCGATGCGAACGCAGTAGAGACCAGCCCCGCTGTCAATGTCCAACCCAAAGGACTGGTTGAAGTTGGATTGATTGTTGATGGCAGGGATTTCACCTGCACTGTCAAGGTTTCTTTCGGGCTCATCGTCGAAAATGATTTCATGGTCCACCGTGTACTCGATCATCAAAGGTACCGATTCGTTGATTCCGCTGGTGTGCACGGTGACGTTCAACTGCGCAGCATAACCAAGGCGTACCTCGATTGTATAATCGGGTGTTTGAGGCATCACCACATTATCGTCACAGCCGTCAACAATGCCATCCTCATCGACATCCACTGCATCATCGTGACCATTGCACGCATCCAATGAATCAGCCACACCATCAGCGTCGCTGTCAACAAGTTCGTCGCACCCATCAGGCGTGCCATCTTCATCGATATCCACCGCATCATCGTACCCGTTGCATTCATCCAATGAATCAGCCACGCCATCAGCGTCGCTGGCAATCAGCGAATCGCACCCATCAGGGGTGCCATCTTCATCGATATCCACCGCATCATCGTACCCGAGGCATGCATCGGTTGCATCCTCGACCCCGTCTTCATCAGCGTCAACAAAAGCATCACAGCCATCGATGATCCCGTCGTCATCGGTATCGACAGCGTCGTCATGCCCAGGGCATTCATCCGCCGGGTCAAGCACCCCATCTTGGTCGCTGTCATCGATGCACCCGTCGCCATCTGCGTCCCATGGGAGAGCTTCCACATTAGGGCAAGCATCAATCCAAGGTTCGATGTAATCGCCCGGCGAAAGGGTTCGGCCAACCAAACCGGGGTGGTCAGCAGCGTACTTTCGCGCCTTGAACACAGGGTTGGCTTTGGCGTTGATTTGATTGCCGTCAGGCACTGGTTCGCCTTGTTCCACAATGCCTTGATTCGAAACGGGGCTGATGTAGGTCCAGACAATTTCACCTTCCAATGTCACTTCGTAGAGTGTACCTTGGGTACCGTAAGCGATCAGCGTGTTGCCGTTGGGCAATCGTTCTGCCCCGGAGACAAAGGGTGCGTACATGTCAGCGCCCATGTCCCACGACCATGAGGTGGCGTTTGGCAAGAACCTGTTCTCATCGTTCATCTGGTATACGCCATCGACGGTGACCGGTGTGATGACATCCACCGAGGAATAATCGCCAATCCTGTTGACGCCGTTGTTGTAAAGAATGAGGCTTCCAGCACCGGGTCTGCCCGGCTCAATCCATTGAACATCGTGTTGGCTGTAGAGGCGTTTGTCTTCGTATGTACCTGCATCGTAGGCCTCAGGGTTGCCCCATCTGTAAAGGAAGTCGCCACCTTTTCCATAGGTGCCTCCAGTGTGGCTTGCAGCCTCTTCCGTTGTCGTGCTATGGTCGATAATATAGATTTCATTCGTGTTCTTGCAGGACAGTGCGATTTGGTCCAGAATGGGGTTGTAATCAATGCCATTGCAATGCATCCAGTCGGCCTTTCCAGATTGTGCTCCTGATGCATCAACAAAATTAATGTCGAGCAATTCTGGGTGCTCAGCAACCACGCCGTAGTTGTCCATCACAGGGTCGTAATCTTGCACCAAATGATCCCATGCATGCCAACTCCAAACGACGTCTCCACCCGTTGTTCCATTGGGCTGTATCTCGACGATCTTGTCGGGCCACACGCCGTTGCTGCCACCGGGCGCATCGGACGCAATGGCAGGATTTCTGCCAGCTTGTGCCCCTTCAGAATCATTCTTTGATTCCCATGCAATCATCAAAACGTTGCCATTTGGCATTGGTTCGATGTCGTGGTGCGAGATGTATTCGGTCGATGAGTATTCAAACGACCACAACAACTCGCCTTCCCAAGAAATTCGTTCGACTTTGCCTGCAGTTCCACCGCCGCTAAAGTTTCCAACCGCTGTTTGAGCAATGTTGGCCGTGCGCAGAAGGGAACCATCATCCAAAAGGTAGGCGGACATACCAGGTCGATGGCCTCCCGGTGAGGTCCAGTTGTGTACCAACCTTCCTTCATTGTCAATCAGGTAGGATGTGGAGGTTGGCATTGGCGAGAATAAGGTGTACCCCTCGCTTATGTTGTCGTTGCATTGAATCGTTCCAACGGTCCAGTTTGCGCTTCGATCTGCATTGCAAACGGGTGGATCTGCTGCTCGAGCGTTGATTTCAAGCGCTTGAGCGTGGACAAGCGATGCCAGCATGATGGTGGCCAACACCAGCGCTTTGGTTTTGATGGCCATGGGTTGATGTCGTGGTCAATCTCATATCAATCCCACGCTGATGAGTGGGTCGTGTTCGGAAGCACGTTTAGTGGAGCACCGCTCATTGTTCGCCTCGGTTGGCGATTTCAATTAGGGGGTCTCTGCTAGACTTGCAGCCCATACGTATAGTACGCCTGCTAAGACGACTGTAACGATTGCTACCACAAAGAAGATGATGGTAATCCATGATATTACTTTTGCAGCCTTTGCGCTTCCTGCATCTGGATGATTTGGGTATTGATTTGTGATTGCAAGGGCCCCATTCGCAAGAATGAGGCTTGGAATCGCCAAGCAAATTCCAAGACCGTAAATGAAACTACCAACCAAGCCGAGGATTGACAATACCAGCGCTATGGTTGCATTTGTCTCGGGCGCCGTTATTGCGATCTGTTGGTAATGGCTTTGTTGAAACTGCGGCTGCTGTTGATATTGTGGCTGCTGTTGGAATTGCGGCTGCTGTTGGAATTGCGGCTGCTGTTGGAATTGCGGCTGCTGTTGGAATTGCGGCTGCTGTTGAGATTGTGGCTGCTGTTGGGGTTCTTGGCCCTGCAATTGATGTGGAGGAGGGGATTGGTGTTGGTCAAGGGTTTTATAGTGCCCAATCGGCTCTGGTTCCATAATATACCTATTCGTTCAATCTATAACAAGACTTCTCCAATTCGAGGCCGCAGTTGCGTAAGTTGAATCTCTCATTGTTCGCCTCGGTTGGCGATTTCAATGGCTGCATGAAGCGATGCAATTGCCTCGCCTCGCCCTTCTTGACCGGGGAAGACTTGAACTTTGGTTTGCCCTTTGACGGTGGGTCCGTTTCCGGGTGGTGCAAGGTGTGCCTCCCCGTTGATCAATGCGTTGAAATCAAGCCTGAAGTGGATGGTGTTGGCCTCATCGAGCCGCTGGTCGATTTCATCAATGATGGTCTGAAGATTGGCTGCACCCAACCGAGCAAGCGCTTTCAGTGCGGGCCCCTTGCGAGATGTCCTTGCCTCAATCATGTGGATTTCGGAGCCATGGTAGGAGGTGGTTCGTTCAATTTCAACCGCTTCAACATCGTCAATGAGCCATGCAAGGGCATCGGCGACGACCGTTTCATCAGCAAGGCCACTTGCAGTGGCTCGCCATGTGATGTGGTGAAGGCTCATGGTTGAGGGTTGGGTGCGAAGTATTTGATGGTTGATGGCGAAGGCACTTCCCATCTATGATTCAGGCCATCATTGCATCTCGGTCGACCACCCAATCATACATCGATTGGATGGTTGGTGCAAGGTTTTGTGCATCTTGTGTGAGTTCGTATTCAACGGAAACAGGAGCGGTATTGTGGACGACCCTTGTCACCAAGCCGTTGTTTTCTAACTCGGCCAGCCTTCGAGTAACGGTGGTCGAAGAAGAATCAACCCGTTGCTTAATTTCTGTAAACCTCATAGGTCCTTGCTTTGTGTTAAGAAGAAAGAGGATGTGCAACAACTTGGACTTTCCAAGGAGGCTGATGAGGTCGTCAACGCGGCTAAACACAGGGTCGCAGGTTTCAGTCATTGAGTCACCAACTTTGTAGCCCGTCAACGGTGTATATATCGTGATTGGTGGTGTGTTCAGAAAGTGATGCACCAAAACAGGACGAAATGTATCACATTGGTCTGATGAACACCGGATGATTTTTGATCGTCATCAGCGAAAACACCTGTTGACATCATCCGCAGTGATGGGCCCCTCACCTCGTTCGAGGATCGATTTTGTTGCGTGGTCCACCACAAACCAATGCAATGTGTCTTCGTTTGGAATTTCCAAACTACGCCGAAACAAATCCTTGTCGAGGTAGACCGTGATGGTTCTTGAGCGAATGACTGGATCTTTGAACGCAGCCCTCATTATGCCGTCAAGTCGCATCTGTCGAAATTTGGAAGAGGTGCGGATGACAGGCATCTCAAGCACGTGGTGACTTTGGTCAACACCGGCTGCCTGCAATGCTGCCATTGACTGGTTGACCAAAGACTGATGCCACTGTTGAAAGGCGGTGATGATGACGAGGTTCTTGTCTGTGAAATCATCTGGAACCGTTTTCATTTCCTTGTGGAGGTTCCTACCGGTGACAGAAGGAAAGACGGATGCCATGCTCGAATGTCAGCGTTTTTGGGTCTTAACCATTCGTACTGTCTCTAATGTCGAGGTCGCTGGGATTTTAAACATCGAGCGAGAGCGGATGTCGATGCAGCATTGCAAACCACTCATGTTGCTGGCGTTGCTCATGTGTGCGCCGTTAGCTGGGTGCTTGGAATCCTCTGAGGGCGAATCAGTGTTTGACTTGGTGGTCAGCCATGGTTCAGATAAGGGCATGATCGTCGAAACATATGATGACGGGAACCTGGTTTCGCTTGACCCAGTGGTGATTGTTTTCGATTTTTCACAGACCACTTCCTCCTCAGCGCTCACGACCTTTGGCCTTTCATTGGAGGGTGGCGAGGCTGTTACAATGGATGCCAGTGAAGGGTCCAGCATCTCTTATTCCTTCAGCGAACATGGAGTGCACAACGTGTCCGTGTTCGCCATTGACGCAACCGGTGCAACTCAAAACCAAACGGTTCCGATTACGGTGGATTTGCGAATTGACTGGTCTGAAGAAGGGACCAATGATCCAATGCCATTGTCGTTTAATCCGACACCAAACAACGGCGGGGTGCATCCACTGGTCATCGAAATCAATTCGACGGTTGAAAATCCAAGCCTGATTGACGGTATTGGTGGCGGTGGACAAACGGTGCAATTTTCGTGGAACATCGTCGATGAGCTTGACGACACCTGTCAAAGCAAGAGCGGTCAGGCAGAAGATGGCAGTGACGATACTTGGAACACCATTCATTTCAACACGTACTTGCTGCATGAACTGAGAATCGTTCCCGAAGATGGTCAAGATTTCTTGAATATCCAACAGTCGGTGACCATTCTTTACACCACTGATTGAGGCGTTTATTTCCGTTCTCGCCGTCGTTTCATTAACGGTTTCTAGAGGTGGAAGTCGTGCCTCAGCCCTTCGGTTTTGCAAGGTTCTTCCTCTCCTGTTCAAGGGGGTTCTTGAAATAGGGGAGGTTTGTCGCATGTTTGCAAGTGGGGTAGCCCCCGCAATACATACCCCCCTAGAGTTGATCCCATGGCAAAGAAAGTAAGTGTAAAGGCACGTGCAGCAGCACGTAAGCAGCGAGACAAGTGGAAGATGAAGCGCTGGTACACGATTCGTGCACCACGCCATCCATGGGAATTCAAGAAAATTGGAGAGACAATAGGGGAGTCCGATGAACACATCATGGGACGAGTGTATGAAATGACGCAACAAGAATTCAACGGTGATTTCACCAAGATGCACGTGATCCTTCGATTCCGTGTCACTGAATGTGTTGGCCAAGACGCCTTGACCACATTCATCGGTCACCACCACCAAACTGACCACATCCGCCGACAAATCCGCCGCTACCGTGGAAAGGTCGACGATGTCGTCGATGTCGTTTCAACCGACGGGTACCTCGTTCGATTGAAGCCACTCATCATCACGCAGAAGCGTGTCCAAACTTCGATCAAGCAGGCAATGCGAGCCAAGGCTCGTGAATTGATTGTTGCTTTCGCAGCAAAGTCCACCTTCGCCAAGATCCAAACCCAAATTTTGGACGGAACCCTTGAAGAAGAACTGCGCAAGGCCGTCAAGCCAATCTATCCTGTAAAGAGCGTCGCCATCCGCAAGAGCCAACTCTTGCAAACTGGTGTCGTTGCAGACAGTGGAAAATCACTGGATGAAATTCACGCAGAAGAAGCTCGAAGCGATGCTGAACTCAAGGCAAAGAAAGCCGCAGCTCTTGCATCGGCTATGGAAGACGAGGAAGAAGAAGGCGACGACGCCCCATCCATCCTTGACGCCGCCGTCCCAATGGAACCAGCGTCTGAGAAGACCGAGGAGCCAGCCGAAGAAGCCGCTCCTGAGGAAGCACCTGCTGAAGAAGCAGCACCTGCCTCCGACGTCGACCACAGCAGCATGACCGTTGCTGAGTTGAAGGAATTGCTCAAGGCCGCAGGAAAGCCTGTCTCTGGAAAGAAGGCAGACTTGATCGCACGCCTCAACGAGTGAAACCCACGAACTTCGGTTCGTTTGCATGACCAGCGAAAGCAAGGTCCCCGTGGCTGAGAGGCCACAGGGTTGATATCAACAAAGACGAGGTGGAATGAACATGCAACGACTCGGTGTGATTGGTGGTACTGGACTCATTGACATGACCTTGGGCGAACAACTGTCTGCTCACGGACTCACATTGGTGCAGCGCGATGCGGTCACCGTCGAGACGCCATACGGCGAAGTGCCATTGACATGCATTGAATTGTCAAAAGGCGATGAGAAGAAGCAACTGATCTTTCTTCAACGCCATCACAACAACGGTGCTCCAAGTCGCCCACCGCACATGATTGAACACCGTGCGAACATTCGTGCCTTGCTCGACGCTGGTTGCGAAGCAGTGATGGCGGTCTGCTCTGTTGGCGCAATTCCTGAAGATTTCCCGCCTGGTAAAGTTGCTTTAGCGGACCAATACATCGATTTCACTGGGCATCAGAGCACGTTCCACGACGATGCAGCGGTGTTCACATCGGTCACCGACCCTTTTGATTCGACCCTCAACGAAGCGCTTGAAAATGTGCTGCGCTCCTCTCAAGGCTTCGATGCACAGGAACGGATGCGCTACACCTACTGGCTTGCCCAAGGCCCTCATTTTGAAACGAAGGCAGAAATTGACGCCATCGATACGCTTGGTGGCCACATGGTTGGCATGACCATGCCAAGGGAGGTCAAACTGGCTCGAGAGGTGAACCTCCCATACGCTGCCGTGTGTATTTCTTCGAATTGGGCTGCTGGTCGTGAGCCTGGGAATGCGAGTCAAGACCTTGATCATCACAGCGTGTCTTCCCAAGCCAACCGAAGGCTGGCGCCTGTCTGGGCCTGCATGCTTCATTTGCTCACAGAATGAACATCGAAGGCATTATCCTCCTTCGATGAAACGCCATGCTATGCAAGGAAAGAGCGTTGATGAGTGGATGGCCCATGAACCCGAACATGAATGGGATGTCATGATGAAGAAGGTCGCTGCCTTTCATCACAAGCATGATTTTGAAGCCAATAACGGTCACGATATGGGCTATAGAATCGCTCTCACCGTGGAAGAACTTGGTGAATTCGCAGCGGCGGTGACCAAAGGAAAACCCCTCGCAGATTGTGCAGAAGAAATGGCCGATGTCCTGCTCTTGATGATGGGCCATGCCGTGGCCATGGAAGTTGATTTGAAGGCAGCGTTTGAGGCGAAGTACGCTAAAATCATGCAGCGCCCATCGCGTCAAGGTCGACTCGGTTTGCGGGTCACTGAGTACTCACCCGATGAGTGATCAGCGAATCCAGTGTTGGAACGTCATGGGATGTTCGTCCCTCGGTCCAGCAGGAACATGACGCTCCCCAATCAGGTGGAAGCCTTCGCCTTCCATGGAAGGTGCATAGGTGTCTGCGTCCTCGACGGTGGTGTGGATGATGGTTTTGTGAATCTCCTTGGTGTGTTCCATAAATAGGGCGTAAATTTCCCCACCACCAATGATCATCAATTCCTCGTCTTCACCCAGGGCGATGATTGAGTCGTAATCCAGCACTTCGACGTCATCACGGGCGCTTCTTGACATGACGATGTTTCGCCGACCCGGCAAAGCCTTAGGCAGGCTGTCCCAGGTTTTTCGTCCCATGACGATTGTTTTTGACATTGTGACTTGCTTGAAATGTTGCAAATCACTCGATTGCCTCCAAGGGAGGTCGCCATCTTTCCCGATAGCGCCCTTGGCATCGCATGCAAAAATCATTGTGAACATCTCAACACCTCACACTGCAATCGGAGCGGAAATATGTGGGTGGTGTTCGTAACCGATGACCTCGATATCCTCGTAGGTGAATCCGTCGATGTCCATCACATCTGGATTGAGCCTGAGCCGGGGTAGCGCCATTGGTTCTCGGGTGATTTGGAGGTTGGCTTGCTCAAGGTGGTTGCTGTACAGGTGTGCATCGCCAATGGTGTGAACGAAGGCCCCAGCCTTGAGGCCACAGACCTGTGCCATCATTTCGGTCAGCAACGCATAGGATGCAATGTTGAACGGGACGCCAAGAAACACATCGGCACTCCTTTGGTACAATTGGCAATTGAGTTTTCCATTGGCGACATGGAATTGGAAAAAGGCGTGACATGGCATCAGGGCCATCTCGTCCAGTTCACCAACGTTCCATGCAGAGACAATGATTCTGCGGCTGTTTGGATTGTTCTTGATCATATCAATGGCTTGTTCGACTTGGTCGATGATGCGACCGTCTTTTGCTTCCCAGCGTCGCCATTGCTTGCCATAGACGGGTCCAAGGTCACCGTTTTCATCGGCCCATTCGTTCCAGATTCGTACGCCATTTTCTTGCAGGTAAGCGACGTTGGTGTCGCCTTTCAAAAACCACAGCAGTTCGTGAACAATCGAGCGCAGGTGCAACTTCTTGGTTGTCACCATGGGGAAGCCCTTCGAGAGGTCAAATCGCATTTGGTGGCCAAACACAGAAAGGGTTCCTGTGCCTGTTCGGTCACCCTTCAGTTCACCCTCATCGAGGATTCTTTGAATCAGTTCATGGTACTCTTGCATGGACTCACCACACCTTCGTTGGAACGGAGGCACTTGAGGGTTCTTGATGGGCTCGCTTCACACAGCTAAGAACATCACATCTTCTGGACATTGAGGATCTTCAAGGTAGGCTTCGACGTGCTGACGATCAAATTCATTGAGCAATTCCGCCATGATGGGCTGGATGTCTTCCAACTCCCACGCGCGACAAACATACCAACTGCGAGCCATTTCCCCTAAGATGCCAATCGCATTCATGTGTTGCCCGGCCTGATAACAATCCACGGCAAATTCGATCGCTTGGTAATCCAGTTCCTTGAGCCGAAGGTCCCTCTCTAGACATTCAAATGGCTCTTCCAATTGCGCCATTGCTTTCTTGCTGAGTGTCGAAGGAGTGTGTTGAATCGGCCATCCCATATTTCCGAGCAAAACCAAACTGACCATGGCATCGGTTGAGGGGGTCATGACATCAGATCTGTTTCGAAGCACGCACACACTTCGTTGCCCCATCATCATGTCAAGGTGTGGATCGCCTCCGTGAATTCTCGCCTTCATTGAGGCGAAGATGTTGACTTGAATCCCCGGTGCGCCGTCATCGGACATCAGAAACGGGATGGTTGAAGTTTGGGAGATGTGCCAGCGGGGTGATTTGTTGACGAGGTTGATCAGCAAGTCAAGCCCACGGAGTTCTGCTGCGATTTGTTTTGGGCATGCAGCTTCTAGAACGTTCAGGTTGCCGAGCGGAGTCGCTATAGGTTTCACACAAGAAAATCATTCAACACTAGTTAAACATCCATCTCAAGGGGCGCCAAGCGACACGAGGCTCTGCATCAACTGGTCGGTAAATTTACGATAGAGGTGCGCCAGTTGAGAGCGGATTTCATGGTCTTCTAAGTCCTTCATGGCCATCAGAGAATCCTTGGTCATCGCCCCGCCTTTTTCGTGACCCAACCATTCAGCCCAGGTGAGGCCCTTGCCAGCGTTCATGGTGATAGGGCGCCAAATTCGGGGAAATTTATGCGTTTGTGGTTCCATCATGGTGCGCGTGCCAATGAGTGCAATCGGCACAACCACGGCGTGAGGATAACTGGCTGCCAGTCGGGCAACACCCGTTTTACCGGGCAGTAAAAACGGTGCTTCTGTGCGTTTTGAACGGGTGCCTTCAGGGAAAATACCGAGCGCTGCTCCACTTTCAAGGACATCCGCAGCATTGGTAAGTGCATCGTTACCACCGTCCCCACGCTTGGTTTCGATTTGTCCGGTTGCCCGCATCACAATTGCAGTGCCTGCGTTCTTGAAATGTCCATCCTTTGCTAGGTAGCGTACCGATCGGCGAACGCTGGCGATCACCATGATTGGGTCGACGTGCGAGAGGTGGTTTGCCGCCAAGATCACTGCCCCTTTGCGAGGAATGTGGTGCATCCCGTTGAGTTTCGTGTTCACAATTGGCCTCAATATCGGTGAAATCAACCAGCGAATGATGCTGTAATTTGGCGTAGGTGCCAGCGGGGTATCATTGATCGGAATTCGCCAATGGGCCTCGAGTGTGGACCATGCATTGAGCACTTCCTCGTTATGGTCCATGCTCCTTCCGCTGTTTGTTTAGATTTATCACTTGCCGAAAAAAAAGCCCCGAACTCCGTGTTCCACCAGTGAACGGATGGAGCGGTGAGCGTGCGAAGAATCAAAGCACTCGCCATCGAGCAAGAAGCATGAGCCCAAGCGCACGGTCCATGCACCGAACGCTCACCGTGATGGTGCTCGCTTGCTTGGTGAGCGTCACTTGGAGTCCTGTCGCCCTTGCTGATTCTGCTTGGGAGGAAGACGGGTGGTTAACCACGACGCTGGCCCAAGACCGTCTTGACCTCGGTGATGAGTTTGGCTGCTACGGGATTCCTGGCTTGTCGTGGCAAGCCGACCCGGGAGCGGTCGCGCTCGAATGCCGTGATTACATCGAGTCAAGGGTTCACGCCAGCGCATGGGGCACAGAACCAATTTCCACCTACACCCCGAACGGTCTCACGATGGCCCAACACACGACCGTAGCAGGTCAAGGCTTTGTGGTGCACGGCGATAACACCGGCTTGAGCGTCTCTGCTTGGCACGATGCGAACGGCACACCGACGGACAAATGGGACTGGTACAACATGGGTCGAAGAGGCGGTTCTCTTGAGCAGTTAATCGGCTCGGTCGAGGAAGTTCAATCTGCGGTCGAAGAAGGTGGACTTGTCAATCTCTATTGGGTTGGGCGAGTGAACGATGCGACCATTCGTCATGACCGTGACATCAGTGCCTACTTGGCTGATGTCCCCGATGTGTGGTTGACCACTTGGGGCCAAGCTTGGTCGTATTGGACGGTGAACAACTGCTACGAATTCACCAACGAAGTGAGGGCACAAGGAGAACAATCGGTTCTTACCTTTGAATCGCTCATCACTCCAGAGTGCACCGCCATGAACAGCGAGGCTTGGAACGTACCAATCACATGGATCATTGACCTTGAAGGGGCCTCAGTGGACAGCGTCATCGGTGAGCAAGGCGCTCTAGAAAACATCGCAGGGGTTCGAAAAAGTCAGGAAGGCTACTCGCAGCAAGGCGGCGAACTTCTCCTCCTCTCTGTCGTGAACGGGCACATGGTCAACATCACATACAACGGCTCGACATCTCACGATGTCGTAGGTCGCAGTGAGTTCTTCAACAACCACTCCGCTGCTGTCACCATTGCAGCCCATGAAACGCACGATCTGTTCAAGTGGTCAAAGCGCTTTGTCGACGATGAACATTTGGTGTTCACATGGCTTGTCGAACCGCGTGAGGGGCTTGGAGAATCTGGATGGCTCGGTTATGTTGCGGCGAGCATTGCGGTGGCTACGGTCGTCGGCATGCTTGTTGTGCTCGAGAGGGAGGGCCTCGGTCCGCTCGCTGCTTGGAAGCGCCGGAAGGGACAAGCAACTGAACAAAAGCACCCCTGACCCTCCAAACAAAGCGAAGGCTTGATGCAAGGAAGGACGGAGCCAAAGGCATCCGAGGTGGTTGCATGGCAGATGATGATGTGGTAATCGACCCTTGGGGTAGCGCTCAGTCCACGGATTATGACCGAATCATTTCCCAATTTGGCCTCTCCTCAATGGAGAGTGTGACACTGGACAACCCCTCACGCCTTCACCGCCGTGGCATCGTCTTTGCCCATCGAGATCTCAACCAAGTTGTGGATGCTCAGCGCCGAGGCGACGGATTTGGTGTTCTCACGGGACTCATGCCGAGTGGGCAAATGCACATGGGGCACTCGATGGTCATCGACCAGGTCAAGTGGTTCCAGCAACAAGGCGGTGATGTGACCATTGCGGTTGCCGACCTTGAAAGCCAAGCCACTCGTGGCGTGTCGTTGGAAAAGGGCCGTGAAATAGCCCTTCAGCAATACATTGCCAACTATGCAGCACTGGGATTGGATGTCGAGAAAACGAACGTCTACTTTCAATCCTCAAGACCCATCGTTCAACGGCTTGGTTTCCAATTGGGCAAGCGAACGAACCTCAATGAATTTGAAGCCATCTACGGCTTTGGCGGTGAAACAAACTTAGCGCATGTACAGGCTCCTATGGTCCAAGTAGGGGATATCTTACATCCTCAGACGGAAGACTATGGTGGGTTAAGACCGATTGTGGTTCCTGTCGGTGTGGATCAAGACCCCCATCTGAGGTTAACCCGTGGACTCGCTTCCAAAACCAACTGGTTCAACGTCAATGAAGGGAAGAATTCTGGCGTGACAATCACACTTTCTGTTCACGATGAGAACGCTTCTGTGCTCGGACAGTTGCCAAACGGTCGAATGGATAAGCAGAAGTTGAATGAGGTGTTTTCCGGCATCGTCCGATGCATGAGCGAATTAGGCTATTCTGACATTCAATCCAACCCGAAGCAGGGAACGGTGAATGTGGCGAGTGCGACCAAGCGAGATCAATCGATGATTCGAATGAAATTGTTGGCATACGAACGCAGCCTCGGCGGCCTTGGTCTGTTGGCACCTTCCTCGACTTACCACCACTTCGCAGTCGGTATGACCGGCGAAAAAATGAGCAGCAGCAAGCCGAAAACTACCCTTTTCCTCAACGATGATTTAGCGACCGTGGAAAAGAAAATCAAGCGTGCGTTTTCAGGTGGTCAATCCACCATCGAAGAACATCGGCGCTTAGGTGGCAACCCTGACATCGATGTTGCTTACCAGTACATGATGTACTTCTTTGAAGAAGACGATGCCTACCTTGCAGAACTCAATTCAGGGTATCGGTCTGGTCAGATTCTTGCCGGTGAAATGAAGCAACTGTGCATCGATCGAGCCGTTGACTGGCTCGGTCAGTTGCACGAAATGCGGGATCAAACAGCCCACTTGGTTGAACAATTCCTTGCGGAAGATGCTCGATGATCAACCTTCATCGTCCTTGGAAAACACAGCTGGGTCTGGTCCAACCGGCAAAGCCAACAACTCCTCTTCGGTCAAATCACGGTGGGTGGCATCATCATGCATGATCATCGAATGCCCATGGGGGTCGAGAAGTTCGAGGGTGAGCGGTAAAGATCCTTCTTTGCCGGCTGTTTCGATGCGCTCAACCATTTCATTGAGGCGCCCAAGTGCTTCAAGCGCTTCGGCCTTGGCTGCCTCGTCGGCCTCGTCAGATTCTGCCATTCCAAGAAGTTCGGATTCAATGTCACGCAGCACCATAAACACGATGTCCTTGAATCGGCTTAGCACGCCTTCAACGTTGCTCACGTAGCCAGTGGCGTTGCTTCCGGGCGCCACTTCGAGGTCCAACTCGTGAACTTTGATGGTGCATGAGGATGAACGAATCACCCTCGCCGACAGCGTTTCAAGTGAATTGATGGCCAAGATCCAACCACCCGGTTTCTTTCCTTCTGCAGGAATAAAATCAGTCTGCCTCCATCCACAAGAATGGCACATGACCGTGACTTGTGTGTGCTCTCCGAAGTATGGGATTTCTTCGACATGGGCGATCATGAATACCTTGCCTGGGATGCTGCAAATCGGGCAGGGTATGTCGACTGGTTGTTCTTGCATCAGCGTCCCACCTCAGTGAAATCACCGGGTTCAACTGCGAATGCCTCCATTTCAATGCCGTTCACGCCCCTGCAATTTGCTGGTAAGAGCATCAACCGTGTGGATGTCATCTGGAGGATTTGACCACCAAGGTCATCGCCGATGAATCCGTTGAGCTGGTTCAATGCAGCGTTGAATTCCACCGTGCGCTTCATCAGTCGCTTCATCTCAACGATGACGGCATGACCGTCAGCAACCCAGTTGAGCAGGGTTCCGCACCCTGTGAGGTCGTTCAATACAGCCCTATGGAGGACAAGACCCCCGTCTTCACGGGCGATGGGTGGATGAGGGTACATCTTGCCAAGATCGTGATACATGGTGGTCGGTGCTGGTGATTGTGCTGGGGCTTTTTGGCTCATGCTTGGCATTTCGAAGGTCCTCAACGGTTGTGCATCTGCTGACTCTTGGGGAGGTGGCGATGGCGCACCTTGCCGGAGTCGTTCATCAGCCTCTGCCAAGACATCGAGGTCTGGCATGGAAGGCACAGCCGGTTCAGCGGCAGGCTTCGGCTCAGGAGCCGGTGGCTTGGGTGCTTGGGTGAACGCGTCAAGCGAAGCCTGGGCTGCATCCCGTTCCCCCTTTTTCCGCCGGCGCATGAGTCAAGGTCAAGACCGTCACCTCAAGAAGACTCGCATTCCTTCGCTTCCATGACTAGCGTTTCGAGGCAGTAGGGTTGCGTCGGGAAGGTTCGGCGGGTTGATAAGGGCCCGCCAATTTCACAAGTTTGCGCCTCAACCTTCAAGAGGTGTCGGCGTGGAGAAGGGATTGATGATGATGGAGAACCAACCGACCGTAATGAAAACTGGAACAAGCACAATTGGCATCACCTTCAACGGCGGCGTCGTTGTAGGAGCGGACCACAGGGCTACTATGGGCCACTTCATCGCCAACAAGAGCGTTCAGAAGTTGTTCAAGATCGGTGACAACCTCGCGCTCACAACCGCTGGTTTGGTCGGTCACGCTCAATCCTTGTCCCGCACCCTCGCAGCAGAGGTTGCTCTGTTCCAACTTCGCCGTCAACAGCAAATGACAGTGAAGGGAGCGGCAACACTGACCGCAAACATCCTTTCGGGACGCCCGCACTGGGTCCAACTCCTCATCGTCGGTGTCGATGATGAAGGCGGCCACGTCTATTCCATCGATTCCGCCGGTGGATCCATCCCAGACTCTTACTGCGCCACAGGTTCAGGTTCCCCATACATGTATGGTGTGCTCGAAGATGGCTTCAGCGAAGGCATGACACGGACCGATGCATTGAAACTTGCCGCCCGTGCCCTTCACGCATCGGGGCAGCGAGATGCCGCCTCCGGCAACGGCATGGATTTGGCTGTCATTACGGCCAAAGACGGGTACGTCGCCATTGAACAAAGCGAAATCGAGAAGCTTCTCGCTTGAGACTTCGCTCTCCCATTCCCGCAGCTCAACGCTGCTCCCTCTTACGAGGGCGAGTGCACATTGTTTTGTGCGAGCGCGGGTAAACGGTGAACAACATGCGCCTTACATTTAAAGAACTGAAAGACCAAATTGCAAAAATCGTCCCCAAGGACGTACCATACACGGTCGAACTGGAAGCTGGAAACATTGCGATCGTAACCCCTGTCCCTGCCAAATTTGGCGGTGGCGACGGCTTGATTGGAAAAATCGCTAAGCGAGTGAAGCGGAAGATTGTCCTTCGTCCTGACGAATCAATCATGAAGACCGAAGAGGAAGCAACCAACCTCATTCGAGAGATTGTTCCAGAATCCGCTGAGATTTCAAACATTTACTTCGATTCATGCTACCGAGAGATCATCATTCAATGTCTAAACCCCGGTGAGGCTGTTGGCCGCCGTGGAGCCAACTTGAACGCTATTCGAGACCAAACCGGTTGGTTGGTGAAGGTGGAACGCACCTCACCCATCGTTTCCAAGACGGTTCACGATATTCGTGGTTACCGCCAAGTGAACGCCAAGGAACGAAGAAAACTCCTCAAGGACTTCGGACTCAACATCCACCGACCACAACGCCCCGGTTCCGCATGGGCCCGAGTCACTGCGCTTGGCTCCTACCGTGAAGTCGGCCGTGCTTGCCACTTCGTGACCACAAACGAATCGAGGGTTATGATCGACGTCGGCGTCAACATCGCTTCAGACACCGATCCAATGCCTTACTTTACTGCACCAGAAGCCCTACCTCTTGAGAAACTCGATGCAGTTGTCTTGACCCACTCTCACTTGGACCACGCAGGCATGCTTCCTGTCCTGTTCAAGTACGGATACAGAGGGCCCGTGTACTGCACACCCCCAACACGCGACTTGATGCTGCTTTTGCAAACAGACTACCTCAAAGTTGGTGGTTCCGAAGGCAAGCGAGCACCCTACGATATGGAAGACATCCGCACATGCATGAAGCACGTGGTGGACGTGGATTGGGGCGACACCACAGACATCGCACCCGACATCAAATTGACCTTCTCAAACGCAGGCCACATCCTCGGATCCTCTGCCGTTCACCTCCACATCGGAGATGGAAAGCACAACATCGTCTTCAGTGGCGATCAAAAGTATGAGAAATCCTGGCTCTTCGATGCTGCAAACACCCGTTTCCCTCGTGTGGAAACATTGGTCATTGAATCCACCTACGGTGCATCAGGCGATTACCAACCTTCGAGGCAAGAAGCCAATCAAGAACTGCAGGACATCGTTTCTCGCACCATTTCCCGTGGTGGAAAACTGATTTGCCCCGTGTTTGCCGTTGGACGAAGCCAAGAAGTGATGATTGCCATTGACGAGTTGTTCCGTTCTGGCCAAGTCAAGCCGGTCCCAGTGTGGCTCGACGGTATGATTCAGGAAGCGACAGCAATCCACGCATCCCACCCCGATTACTTGACCAGCAGCTTGAGGAAATCCTTGCTTAAGGACGACGGCGAGAACCCATTCACAAGCGAGTGGTTCCGACCTGTCAAAGGACGTGAACTCCGTGAAAGCATCATCATGGACAACTCACCGTGCATTGTTCTTGCAACCTCTGGCATGCTAAACGGTGGACCTGTGATGGAATACTTCCGTCACTGGGCTCACGAAGACCGAAACTCCCTGTGCTTTGTCGGTTACCAAGCAGAAGGTACCCTTGGACGACGTCTTCAGAAAGGATTCGGCGAAGTACCAATGGTCATCGATGGAAAGACTGAGATCGTCAAAATCGGCTGTGAAATGGTCACTATTGACGGATTCTCAGGTCACTCAGACCGCCGCCAATTGTTGGATTTCGTCGACCAATTGTCGCCTAAGCCCAAGAACATCATCTGCCACCACGGTGATTACCACAAGTGCAACGAACTGGGCCACACGCTCCGTGAACGGTACAAGTGTCGAACATACGCTCCAAAGAACCTCGAAACTGTTCGCCTGCTGTGATCAGAGCAATGGCACATCGATGCCAGAATCCAACGGGTCAGGCAGATCTTGTTCGGGTGTTGATTCAACAGCACTTTGGCTTGCAGAAATCCGTCCTATAGAATTTTGAACAGGGATGGTTGTCGATGCGGATGAGGTCGTTTCCTCTTCCGAATCAAAGAGCAGCCAGATGAAGACTGCAAGGATCAAACTCAATGCGAGCACGATGAATCCGAAGGTGGTCCCACCGCCCAGAACGTTGCTGATCACGGCAGCGAGAACAGCCAAGACGGCGGCGGTTGCTAAAACCGCCCTCGAATTCACCACCATGGTCGTGCGATGACCATGGTGTTCATGAACCCGTTGCGTCTGTCTATGCATCATGTACTCGAATGATGGCGCTCGTTCCAACAGCGTGGCCTGCCCCGGTTGGTTGATGACGGCCGTCGCACCTTGGGGAGAAAATGCAGAGGATGCATACGACCAAGGTTTGGTCGAACTCGGCCTCGGTGATGCCCGCTTAATCGAGATGAAAGGGGCTATGTTGCCGCTTGGATTTGGGGCCACAGCCCCTCAACCGCTTCCAATGGGCTCGCTGGTTGAATGCCATCTGGCGACCGCCTACGCTTGGAATGGTTCCACCGCTTGTGCCGGTGTGGCTTGGGCAGCCTGCACCACGCCAGAAGGCGATGACTGCGCTATTGTCGCAACCATTTCAACCGACTTGGATTACGAAGAAACCTCCCTCCTGCTGCGAAGAAACTTACAACGCCGCTTGGCAAGTCGAGACCTCGAAGTCAAATCATTCGATGTGGCAGTCGATGAAGTCACGGCAGCAAATGACCATCACGGTGTGGCAATGGCTGCATTGATCTTGCCCAACTCCTTGTCGCTTGGAGCCAAGACTGGCACAGGCAAGGTCAGAGGTGGCTTGACTCGAAAGGCTGCAGAAGTTCCACAGAAGCGGGTTGATGTCAAGGCCCCAGCAGCTCCAGCCCTTCGGCCCGGTTCACGCAAACAGAACACTGACTTTTCACTATGAAAGAAGTCTTGAAAGACCCTCGACTTGAACGCATACTATGGCCAATGCAGGGTTCAATGTTATTCGTTGCCCTGCCTGCATGACATGCCACGGTCGCAGAGGTGTTTCGGCCTCTTGCCCTCATTGCGGCCAACGCCTAGGTGAGCATGGCATTGTGATCAAAAGCGTCAACTCAGCAGAGGCCCTTCGCATTGAGGTAGCGCTTGCCAACACACCGGAGGAACTGCGAGAAACGCTCCGAGAGCGAATGGTGAGCAAGACCCCTCTCACAGATTTCCATAACGAGGTTCCTTCGAGGACAATGGGCAAATGGGTTCAGGATTCGAAGAACGATGAAGGGTTCATCACGGTTCAATCGGTTCGAACCATCCTTCACAAAAACCATTCAAATTTGGATGCGAACGAAGTTATTGAACAAGCTGAAGTCCAAGGAATGCTCGTTCGAGTGGACGAGGCACGGTGGATGCTTCTTGAGTGAACTTCATAGGTAGGATGTCGTGGGACGGAATGCAAGGGCGATTGGGTTAGCTTGGCCTATACTCGGGCGTTTGGGACGCTTGGACCCAGGTTCAAATCCTGGATCGCCCACCAGCGATGGTGTCAATTCACTCCGGTAGGATGATTTCATGCACCCACAGTATGTGGTAGCCAAACTGCGTTTTGATGAAATTCTGAGGCACTGTTTCAGGCTCCATTGCCCACACGGCGTCTTCGAAATCCTGCACCATTTGTCCTTCGACAAATTCTCCAAGGTCGCCTTTTTTACTGGCACTTGAACAATTTGAGTGCTTCTTTGCAAGTTTCTTGAATGCTTTTAGGGGCCTCTTCGCCGCTTGTATCTCATCCAGAATGCTTCTGGCATCGGGCTTGGCAGCGACCAGAATGTGACGCACGTGCGCCTTTCTAGGCTTCCTTCGCTTGTCGTGCCTTCGCATTCAACTTCAACTCCTGTACCATTGCTGTCGCTGTCCTGTCAAAAAAGTGTGCTACAATCCAAGCCACAAGCGTGAGCATCACGGGGTGCAACCCCCTGTTCAACAACTCCCGTTCTAAATCGGTGCTGATTCCCGGCAAGAGGCTAATCCATCCAATGGCGTAGGCGATGAACGCAAACAGCGTGTGCGGGGTGACGTTTCTGTTGAACAACCATCCAAAATTTCGACGATGATGTTCGATGGCCATCATGGTCCCAACGGATGCGAAAAATTTGAACCGCTTTATTCCTGAAGTTTCTGCTCCATACACTGATTTCACAGGGACTTCAAGCACCCTCCATCCACCTTTGGCCAATTGAATCAACCAGAAATTCGGGTATCCATAGCCCTTCCACGACCGGTTCCAATTCCATTCCTTGAGCACCTCATGCGAGGTCGCCGTATAGCCACATTGTGGGTCGACGATTGGTTGTCCAGCTGCGAGCGTGGTGGCGATACTGAGCACCTTGCTGGCCATTTTCCGCTGAACAGGCATGTTGTCGGTCCCAGCGCTGTGGGCGAATCTGTTGCCCTTCACATGATCGGCCTGACCTGCGATCACCGGGGCGATGATGGTGCGCAGGTCATCGGGATCCATCTGTCCATCACCAGCCATCACCACGCTGACAAATGGACCGTCAAATTGCTCCAGCATGGCTTGATGGCCAGCGTCAATCGCTGCCCCAACGCCCTGTCCGTCGAGGTTGATTTCGATCAGTTTGGCTTGACACTGAGCCGCTTTGATCTCCTGCGATGTCGCGTCGGTAGAGCCGTCATTGACCACCACAATGCAATCCACACCCTCAGGCATTGTCTCAATGACTTTGCGAATAAACTGCGCTTCATTCTTGGCAGGAACAACGACGCCGATGTGCCATCCTTCCTCCATGAAGATTCCAGCCTTCCTCAGGTCATGAACCTGACCTCTCTCCCCATTGAACATCGGCATGCAAGAAAGACGGTTCAGGTGACGGTTTGTTTGAGAGGTTTCATAGGGAGAAGGCACGGCTTGCAAAGCGTGGCAGACATACCTTTGCGCATTGTCCTCGTAGGAAGGGACATTGAATTACGCATCGTTTCTCTGATTGTTCGGGCTCGGGAAGTCGCCGATGAGGTGGTCTTTCTTGACCTTGGTTCAAACGATACAACCGTGGAATTGGCTCAAGAAGTGGGCTGCACATCACTCCACTTCACCGAATCACTGAATCCAAAACAAATCGCCCTTTTCCTGCGAGATTGCTCCTTGGATCCGGCCAACACCACACTCGCCATTCATGTCACTGACGCTTGGAAGTTGCAGGACATATCTCTCTCCATCAACCGAGCAAGGGAATTGTGGGACATCCACCTTTCCCACATTGAGGACAGCGAAGTCGAAGAAAGCGACGAAGATCCGGTCCTTTCGACCCTCGAACTTCGACATCTGGTCATGACTGAATCTGGCATGGCTGCTCTGGCTCAACTTGATTCTAATGGCACACAGCAATCCCTTGACCAAAAACTGCGAGTACGAATTGTCAAAGCCTCAGCCAACGTCAACATCCACCAACGTGAATCCTTAGCAACTGCCTCAAAATTCGCACAACTCTTCTATTGGATGTTGGAATCAAAGCATCCACTGCTGTTGTTTGGAATCCCTGGTATTGTTTTGTTTTTCCTTGGCTACCGTCTTTCAGGCAACATTGTTGGTGCCTTAGAAGAAATCAATTCCACCTCAATTGGTGTCACATTGGCCACCATCGCCATGACATTGATTGGGCTGTTCAGCATCATGGTTGCCCTTATTCTCTACATCATGGGCAAGCAAGTGGAACAAATCCAGTCGCAGTACGATTGGCCCTCACGTTCATGAAGCGTGAGTTTGATAGTGGAGTTGATTCGAATGACATCTATGACACCCGCCCGTTTAGTTTGCCTTGATATGGACCGAGTGCTGGTTGACCATTTATCCACATGGCAATTCGTCTACGACCGTTTAGGCATCTCAAACGATGAGTCGTTTGAACTCTACAATCAGGGTCTGCTCGACGAATGGGATTGGATCAAACTCGACATTGCTCTCATTAAAGAAAGTCGAAAAGACGGTCCTGCTGTTACCGATGGGGAACTTCGCAGCCTAATGGAAGGCATGCCAATGATGACCCACTGGAAAGAATTGATTCAAGCTCTGCTGGACAACGAGTTTCATGTGGCCATCGTCAGCGGTGGACTTCAACAAACGGCTCGAGACATCGCAGCACAATTCCCCTCCACACAACCATGGCGCAGACGCTGGGGAGGCATTGATCGATTCACTGCACAACGCTTTGGTGGCGGCATGGACACGCGCTTGCATGTCTTTACGAACGGTTGGCTTCAAGGCCAAGCAACGAAAGAAGGCGACCATGAGATCGCAGATTTTGGCCGCTACCAAGTCCAAATGGATGGGAAAGGTTCGGTCGTCAAAATGCTACAGCGAAGGCTTGGCGTGACCAAAGAGAACACCGCTTCAGTTGGTGATTCAGCGGGCGACATCAGCATGTTTCAGCAATCCGGTTTGCCAATATGCTTCAATCCGTGGGACGACCGTCCCAAAGCCCACGCTGCGCATGTGGTGGAAAAGAAGGACCTCGCACTCGTCGAAGACCTCATTCTTCAGCATTTCAAGGTTCATCCAACATCTTGATGAACCACCATGCGAAGTACACGTCATGAACGGCGATGACCTGTTGACTTCAATTTGCCCAGAGTGTGGCTTCCTGCTTGGTGCCTTCATTCCAGGAATGCCATGCCCTCAGTGCGGCGAACCCTTGCTTTAGATTGAATCGAAACTCACACCTTGCTCTTGCATGTAAGCCATGATCGATTGAATGGCTTGAGCAGACAAGCCTTCGGGCGGATGCACCCCTGGCTTCAATCCGCATCCTTCGAGCGGTCCTTGTTCAAGAAACAGCAGCGCACAAGCTGCGGTGACCAATCCCGTGGTTCTGGCCATCGACCCGTCGCCGTTCAATCCACTGTCTTGGACGATGGTGTGTCGAACCCCCCTGCTGTTTTCCGCAACAACTTCGAGCCAAGTGAATTCCTTGCGTTGTGGATCAAAGGTCCATGCCTTCAGCAACTCGGCTTCATCCATACCGCGTCCTTCGTTCAACCATCGGTCAATATGACCGGGCCAACGAACGGTGTATTCCTTCATCGTGGTGCATGGTATCGTGTCGAGAATGCTGCGCAATCCATCGGTAAGGAAGGCCTCCATCGTACCATAGCCATCGACTTGAATGTTATGACGCTCGCTGAGTGCGGGCACTTCCAGCAGTGTGTCATCGACTCGAATTCTGGCTGGCCGTGTGTATTCTTCAATCACGTCAGAGGGCGAAAAAGGAGCCATGTAGGACCACCCATCGTCCTTTTCTGTCGGATTTCCGCCAACCTTGATTGAGACATGATTCAACGGCCCAAGTTCGTCAAACGCTTGCTTAACGAGCATGTTTGAAATTCCCGGTGCGATGCCAACATCCCATAGCAAGACTCCTTGGTGTTCAACAGCGAGCGCTTCATGGCGGTGAGGGTCTTCTGCTGTAAACGCCAAATCAACTACATTATGACCGGCTTTCAGTAAAGCAGGTCGCACCATATCCCCAATCCGTCCGGGAAGCATGTTGATCACCGTTTGTTGGGGCGGAAGTCCAGACACCGCTTGGATGGCATCGCCTTGGCGTGCTTCAACCCGTGGATGTTGGTGCAGTGCTTCTGGAATCTGCAAATCAATGACAATGACATCGTGGTCTGCTTCGAGCAAGCGCTCAATGACAAACTGGCCAACAAGACCACTGCCAAGTGCCACAACTGAAGCCATGCCCTCGCCTCAGGGTGTGACTCTTCTCGAATCACGTGGGAATGGAATGACTTCCCGAATGTGATCTGCTCCGGTGAGCCAAGAGCACACTCGGTCAACGCCTAGGCCGAATCCGCCATGAGGCACACCACCATACGAGCGGGTGTCGATGTAGAATTGGTAGGCTTCGTGAGGGGTTCCCTCTTCATCGAGTCGCCTGAGAATTTCTTCTTCGGACCATGTTCGCTCGCCACCGCCAATGATTTCACCATAGCCTTCTGGAGCCAATAAATCGTGGCATAAGACATATTTTTCATCCTCCGGGTCAACTCGGTGATAGAATGGTTTTGCGACTTTTGGATAGTGGGTCAGGAAGTGAGGAACATCGAAATCTTGGGTCAGGACTTTCTCTTTTGAGTAGTCTAAATCTTGGCCCCACTCGACATCGACACCCATTCCCTGGAGCGTTTCAATCGCTTCGTCATAGCGCATCCTTGGGTATGGGCTGTCAGCGTAGCGTGCCACTAGATCCAAGTCTCTGCCCAACGATTCAAGTTCGGTGCTTCGCTCATCCAAGAGCGTCGAAGCAATCTTTCGAACGACACCTTCGCCATGGGTCATGATCTCTTCATTGCTGGCCCAAGCGACTTCCATTTCAGCATGCCAAAACTCAGTCAAGTGACGGCGAGTTCGTGATTTTTCGGCCCTGAACGACGGTGCGATGGTGTACAACCGTTCGAGCGCAGGCATGGCTGCTTCGGCATAGAGTTGCCATGACTGAGTCAAGTAGGCAGTTCGCCCAAAGTAGGGCACTTCGAACAGAGTTGAGCCGCCTTCGACGGCTCCGGCGACAAAGTTGGGCGCTTGGTATTCAACGAAATCCAAGTCTCGGAAGTAACCATGAATCGCTCCAAAGACGCTGCTTCGAAGTTGGAGCATGGTGGTCATGCGGGAGGTTCTAAGGTACAGGTGGCGATTGTCCAACAAGAACTCAGTCTCGCCTCCATCGGCGGCTGCCATAGCGGATTCAGTGATTGGAAACGGTCGTTCTGGGTTCACTTGGCCGACAATCTCAACCGAAGAGACGACCAATTCATGCCCCCCTTCAGATCGTTCGTCAACATTGACGGTTCCAGTGATGATGATGCTTGATTCAATTAAGGCGGCTTTGACTTGGTCAAAGGCCTCATCGCCAAGAGCATCCCTCTTGGCAACGCACTGAATGACCCCTGTCGAGTCACGAAGCACCACGAAGCGGATTTTATTCGAGCCACGGGTTCGCTTAACCCATCCTTTCAACTCAACAACTTGGTTGTCGTACATTCCAGATTGCACATCTCCAATCCAAATCGTCTTCACCATCTTCGCACCTATGCTCGGGTAGGCCATTGTCTAATTCAATGTCACCCTTCATCCGTAACGTTGAACTCAATCGCAAATGGCTCGCACAGTGGGTCATACTGGGGCAAGCCTCAAACCATCTGTGCGCCGTTGGTTTTTCGTGGCAAGGGTCGCAGTGTATGCAATTGGCGGCAATGCGTTGGCATCACCAACCGGTGGGGATGACGGGCAGAGCGAGCGAATCTTGGCGCACGTTATGTCGGACGTTGTGGATCTTCTCGAATCGGGATGGGGGGTGGTTCTCACCCATGGCAACGGGCCACAGGTCGGCCATTTGATGGCCCTTGATACCGATCTCACTCAACCAATGGATGCTTGGGTCTCTGCAACACAAGGCATGATTGGCCATGGGCTAGCCCTCAATTTGGATTCGATTCTTTCAAAGCGCCAAAGGCCGGAACGGACAGCAACCATCGTGACAAGGGTGCTTGTGGATGGAAACGATCCTGGATTTTCCAAACCCACAAAACCGGTTGGGCCTGTGTTGAACGCTCAAACGGTCATGGAGGCCGACTGGGACATTGCCGAAACGAAAATCGGTCCGCGACGCGTGGTTGCAAGCCCTTTGCCGATGGAAATTATTGATTTACCAGTGATTCAGAAACTGGTTGACCTCCACGCTGTGGTGATTTGTGGCGGTGGTGGTGGCATTCCCATTGCGAAAAAAGGCCAACATTTCATCGGGGTTCCTGCCGTGATAGACAAAGATCGAGTCTCTGCGTTGCTGGCCATTAAATTGCAAGCTGAAGCCCTCATCATTTCAACGGCCATCGACGCAGTGCGGACCGGGTTTGGAACTGATGGAGAAAAATCCCACAGGACATTAACGCTTGACGAGTGCGAAATGCACATGGAAGCGGGCGAATTCCCCGCTGGCTCAATGGCTCCTAAAATTGGCAGTTTGATGGAGGCGGCCCTTCACCAACCTGGCCTGCAAGCAATCCTTTGCCAACCCGGTGATGCCCTTGAAGCGCTGCGCGGTAAAGCGGGCACGACCATTGTCGTTTGATGCCTCTGTGAGCGCATGTTCATGTACTAGGGCGGCCTCCAGCAAATCATGTCGAATGACAACATCCTGCCCGAGATTGAAGCCTCTGCACACTGCGACGGACCATGCGGTGTCTATGACCCTGCCAGCGCTCGAATTGCTGGAGAAGCCGTTCAATCCATGACCAAGAAAATGCTCGCCCTCGAATACCCAAAGGTGTTCAGTTCTGAATCCATGGCTTCCTACCTCAACACCATGAGCCGCTATGCAGCCATCAAAGACGAAGAAGCGCAAAAGTGCAAGCATGAACTTCTTGTTCTTTGGACGGATTTCTTCAAGCCAGTCCACCTTGAGGCACACCCTGAACTTCACACCACCTTCTGGAACGCAGCCAAGTTGTGCAGCGCTTGTAAGGTCGAAGTTTCCGCTGCACACGCACAAGAATTGATGGACGCTATCGAAGCCATTCACACCATGTTCTGGGCCATTAAAGGCCGAGAAGTCCCTTGGATTCGTGCCAGTTGAGGCGCAACTATGGAGCGCTTCATCGCCGTTCTTTCTGGCGACAGCATGTGGCCAACCTACCATGATGGTGAACGTTTAATTTGCAGCGCAACCGCCACCATCGACGTCGGTTCAGTGGTTGTGTTCAAACATCCACTCAGAGCCAACCTCAACGCTGTCAAGCGGGTGTCAAAGATCGAGGGCGATTGGATGTTCGTCGAAGGAGACAATCCAGATCCAACATCGTCAAATGACTCGCATAATTTCGGACGTATCGCTCGCTCCAGCATTCTGGGTGTCGTGGTTGAAAAAGAAGACTGAGGTTGTTTGGTGGCGGGCCTGACGGGGTTCGAACCCGCGACCGATGGATTAAGAGTCCATCGCTCTACCTGACTAAGCTACAGGCCCACCCCGCCGTCCTTGCGCCCGTATTTAATGATTGACGGACATCAACTCAAGGCGACTCAGTTCAAGCGTCCGTGTGGGTTGATGATGGTTTCAACGCCGTTTGCGCCTGCGAGCACGACAGCATCGCACATGCCGTTGAACAGGCCGACCTGAACAACGCCGGCAACATGCAAAATCAAAGATTCCAATTCCACTGGATTGGTGATGGTGGGCCCCATGTGTGCATCAGCGATCATGTTGCCATTGTCGGTGACCACTGGGTTGTCACCAGCCATTCGGCAGTTCACCCTGCAATCCAGCAAACGGCCAAGCGCACGAATGGTGGCTTGATGTTCAAACGGGGTGACTTCAATGGGAAGGGGGAACGCTCCAAGGTGGCTAACTCGCTTTCGGTCATCCGCCACAACCACCATGGCTGCAGATTCCTGAGCCACAACTTTTTCTCGCAACAAAGCCGCCCCTCCACCTTTGATTAACTGAAAGTTAGGGTCGTATTCATCAGCACCATCAATCACGATGTCCAAGCCATCAATCGAAGAGAGTTCCACAAGTGGAATACCGACTTTATTGGCAAGTTGTTCAGTCGCAAGAGAGGTTGGGACGCCGACAATTTCGAGCCCTTCTTCGGCCATTCTTCGGCCGAGTTCAACGACCGTATGCTTGACGGTGGAACCCGTTCCAAGGCCGACCTTCATTCCGGTTTTTACAAAACGGCAAGCAGCAATCCCAGCCTCTTTTTTCAGGGCTTCTACATCGCTCATGTCACCGTTTCACTGAGGAGAGTCCTTGAGCCTTTGCGCCTCGACATGCTGCCGATATGCTCCCACATCCCGTAGGGATGATGCCTGAATGGTTGGCCGAAGTCTTTTCACCTGTCGTGGTGCGTCCTTCCACTCATGGGGTTGACTGGGAGCATGCGTTTCCGCTCGGTCGCGATGGTGACCTTGTTCCTGCTGTCGACCCTTCTCCAAGGCTACACCCCAACAGATACCTCGGTGCTCGAGGGCGATTCTGTGGCGCAGCAGGCCGTTACCCTCGGCCAAGCCGAATCGATCACCATTGGCTCATTCCCCGACGGTGCAAGCACCAAAATCGAAATCGAAATTCCAGATGGAAAGGCCATTCAAGGCATCGATGTTGATGTCGAGCCGGCTCGCCTCCAATCCTCAATGGCTCAGTCATGGACCGAGTCGAGTGATTTCTCAACAGGCGCAACCTATGACGGAATGGACGTCAACGGTTCTTCATTAACCATCCTTCCACAAGGTTGGGAGTGGGACTTTGAGAGCGCTAACCATGGTTGGACGCTCGGATCACCAGCATGGTTGTGGGGCTTTGACACCGTCATTGGTCAAGCAGGCGGCACCAGCAGTGGAACCAAAGCGCTCTACACCTACAACGGAAATTACCCCAACAACATGGGGTCAACAATCTGGGCAACATCGCCGGTTATGGATTGCTCTTCGTGCTCAGGCGCTTGGGAACTGGACTTCATGAAGCGTCTGGGCGTCGAGAGTTCAACTTGGGACCACGCCTATGTGTCGGTCAAGGGCTCGAATGGGAACTGGGCGAATGTTTACTCGAACTCAGGCTCTGTATCCGATGGATCCATGGTCCCACAAACCATTTCGATCACCAATTACGTTGCATCAAACCCAAATTTCCAAGTCCGCTTTGGCATCGGTACCACGGATAGTTCCGTGACCTACACCGGGTGGAACATCGACGACGTATCCGTTCTCCCAACAAGCACAGGTGTCTCGTCTGGTGAAGGCAATTGGACCTCAGCAGCCTTTGGACCCAGCCTCTTTGGCCAAGGCGAAAACAAAGCCTTTGGCTACCTTCACATGGATGCAGTTATTCCAAACGGGGCAGTTTTTGAATGGCGATTACTGGACGCTGTCACCAATCAACCGGTGATTGGTTTTGAGCACATGACGCACACCAGCGTGGACCTCGGTATGGTGGATTGGTCAACGCACCCCTTGGTTCGCATCGACATCCACATGCAAACTGGGGCCTCTGGCATTCCTACCATTCATGGATTCCACTTCAACGGAGTGTTGTTCGAAGATTTTGATCAAGATCCGACAGCTGCAGGCTGGCAACTGCAAGGCCAAACTTGGTCGCTCGGTGCGATCACAGGGAGTGGCACCCTTCTTTCGCCGACCTACAATGTTCGAAGCGGATTTGGTGGCATCATCTCGAACAGCGTCTTCACTGGACCGGCGGTGATTGAAGCAAGTGTGGACAATGGTGCAAGTTGGGTGACCCTCTCGCCTGGTGTTTACCATTGGTTTGACGCTCCAGAATTCTCAGCCCAGTTCCGTATCTCCTCTTCGGGCGGTACATGGAACCTCCAAACCTTCGATGTCGAGATGGTACGAAGCAGCATTGTTGATGGCTTGCGCTTTGATGTTGGCCTCGATGGTGTTAGCGACTGGTCGATGGCCTTGCCTGAAGTTGGGCGCCTTGGCGTTCAAGACCGCCTCATCGATGGTTCGCTATGGCAAACGCGAACAGCCAGCCCCGGTGCGCCAGCAATGTATGAGATGGCGCTTCCCCTCGACGGAGTATCGGGTCTGGAATTTGCTGTTGCTTCGCCTGCCAACCCGAGCATCTCACCAACCATCCGGATGTTGATCTCGGGCCAAGAAGTCCTTTCAAAGAGCCTTCAAACAGTACAAGACCTCACCATTATCACCTTGACCACCCCTGAACTTTCGAGCCTTAACAGTGCTTTGTCTCAAGCCGCAGCAACCCACGGTCCAAAGGGGCTTCCAATGGTATCTGTACAACTTTCTATAGAAACCTCCTCCTCCACATCAACCCTCGTTGCAGGCGGTCTGTTCGCACCATACGATGGGGCCCTCAGCATGGCCTTCACCGCCAGTGATCCTCTGGTGGTCGCCCTCAACAGTCAACTGCAAGCCGCAACCGCCATTGGTGGAGTCAAAACGCTCACCATGCCCATCCGCATGGCATCAACAGGTGCCTTGTCGATCACTGTGGACCAACTCACGACCCAAAGTTCAGTCGAACCAGTTTCCATTCAAGTGAGCAACGTCAGCGATACATTCGTGCCGTCAACCGAATGGGTTGAAGTCAGCAGCACCTTCGATTTCTCCCCCTTGGGCGTGTCTGACGCTGCGACCTATGTCAAAACGAATGGCTGGTCCGTGGTCCTTCAATTGCAGGGAATGGTGCGCTCCTCATACATCACTTGTCCGTTTGTCTCGCTCCCTGCTGATGGGGATTTGGGATGTTCAACCCAAGGCGCTCCAATGGTGTGGTCGGACAATGGCGCTCTTGGCTCAAAGACCGTGATCGGAAGTGGAGCA
>CALKDX010000076.1 GCA_938084455.1 Candidatus Poseidoniaceae archaeon | reverse complement strand
TCAAGGAGCAAGTCATTCGGGTTGATGTCAATGATGAGGTCATCTTCACCATCAAGCACAAAACGGCTGTCAACTGTACCAACCCTCGACATTGGTCCGTCTAAGTCCAGTGTGAAGGACTGCTCACCTTCACCAATTGATGCGATAGGAATCACCACCTGAGATGCATCATCGACGGGCATCGTTCCAGAAACAGCGGTAGGGGTTGGAATTCGTGCCAGTGTAAGCAACGAAGTTGACAAGTCGAGTTTACCGATGCCACACTCAATCACACCCTCAAGAATGGATTCTGAATTTGCGGTTCCATTCCAAGCAAACACCAATTGAACCTCTGTGCTTCCCACGCTCAACTGTGTTGGAAATGCCTCAATACCGCGCCCATCACTGAGGGTTAAGTTTTGAGTTAAATTACATGGTTGCGAAGTTTCCACTGTGATGTTGTAAGGTTGGTCCGGGAGCAGGACGGCGCCGAAATCTGGTCCGTCGGCAGTTAATCCTGGAGTGCATGATTCCGAGGTGAATGCGATGCTCATATTCGTCGTTCCTTGAACTGTTGCCGTCCATGGTACAAGGAACCCATCATGGTTTCGAATTTGAATTCCACTCGCTCCAAATGTGGAGCCATTTCGGAACAAATCTTCCTCCTCACCATCATTGAGGCCACGACGCATATCATCTTCGCCATCTGCCTCAACGACAGCCAACCAAGGCTGTTCGGGATCCCTGTTCAGCTCATTTCTTTCCTCGTCACCCACACTGCGATCTTGAATCATCACCAAAATCCCGGCCCCTGGCAAGTGGCCACTGAAGCCCACATCAGTATGCCGTTCTATCCAAACGTGTTCTTGATCGTTGAGAGGAATTTTCAATGCCATACCGCCTTCGCTCATACCTTCCATTTCGACCGTCGGCCCAATGCAGGGAGCAATCGATGATTCTGGCCATTCCAAATCCATCTCGACAACCCGCTCTAATCCTATCAATTCCATTGTTGGGGAAGTAGGTAGAGCAGGCCATGCTCCCCCCCCATTCCAATTGCCGCTGGCCATAATGTCCCAATTTCCCACACCGTGCCAATCTGTATCTAGGCTAGAATCGTGAACTGGGTAGAGGTCTAAGGCGCCCATTTGGTGAAGCATTTCGTGAAGAACGGTCCCCATTCCACTGGAACCGGTGCGTAAGCTCGCCATGGTGTAATGCCCCACTGATAGTCCGTCTCCCACATCAAGGGGGGTTTCAAAGTGGGTAAAGTGACTCCAAATCTTTTCGCTTTGGGCCGGAGTTTCTTCTTGACCTTTTGTTGTGTGAAGAATGAGCAAACGATCGACTTCATCGTCACCGTTCAAATCAAACTGCGACCAATTGACGCTCGATGCCACATCTAAGACGACCTCTTCTGCAAGGTCGAGCGGGAGAAACTCTCCTGCGGAATCGGTGTCACGGTTTCCCTCAAAATCTGAGCCGTAACGCCCCACATCTTCCGAGGCAGTTGCCACTTCTTGGTGAACGACAATGGTGAGGTTCGTTTGACCGTCGGTTAATTGTTCAATATAGGAACGGGCAATGTCATCGAGCATGTTTTGGGCTTGATTTACACCCCACGCTTCACTCGCCCGCTGTGATGGGAAATCTGCGACTAGAACCAACCATCGTTCTTCCTCTTGAATTGGAAGCAAAGTTTCAGGAGTTTCATCTGTTGACAACTGATTGTCCCGGACCCAATCATCAATTTGCTCACCGTTTGTGAACGCCCAACTGCTCACCAAGAGGAGGGCTATCACCACAGGGACGCCAACCTTTGGGTTCATACAACGACCTCATACCCATTGGGTTTCAATCCTTGTGTGCTTTGTGAATGTTCTTTGCGGTTGAAGAACAGATGCATCACAGAGGTGAGACATTTGCATAGGTTGTTCCTATCTCATTGGCGAACACCTTGAGTTGATCTGGCTGCAATCGAATCAACACTTGGTCGGGTTTGAGTTGGAGTCCCCACAAGGCATCTGTAGCCTTGGCTGTGTAGACGAATTGGTCGTTTGGATTTTGATCAATCAGGCTGGTGATACGGTTGATTTGTTGAGATTCAGGCCACGGTGAGCCAAGTTGCGCAGCCATAATTTGGAATTCCAATTCTGGGTTCTTTGCAGGGCGAGTTCGATAGGATTGACGAACCAGAAGGTCGAGCCCACTCGTGTTCACACCAAGGGAGGTACAATTCGATTTGAAATGGACGCCGAGAGGGCTGACATCGCAACCTGTGATGAAGGCATCCGTTGTTCGACTGGCCCTCAATGCATCATACACTTGCTCCCTTTCGCTGTTGGAATTGCATAGACTGTGGTAGACTAAATTCGGCATATTGAGGTCAATTGGGGATGGCAATGGCACTGCTGCCCCTGAACATTGGCATTCAATCAATACAGGTCGACGAGCGCCCCCTTCTTCGTCCATGACTGTGACTGAGTTGAGGACTTGTGGTGCAGTTTGTCCTAACCATGATTTGCATACAGTCTCGATTGCAAAAACTGAGCCAAGCATAAGGAGGAAGGCAAGAGATCCAAATTCTGGCAATGAGGCATAAAGCAACATCAAAACGAGTCCATAGCAACGTATTCTCCACCAATCAGCAGTTTGTGCATTAAGGACGCCAAGTTGACCCGCTATTGCCATGCCCAAGATGGCAACCGTTACGACCATCTGAGTCCAGATGACCGCTACCGAAATCGAAAGCATCAACACTGCATCATATCTTGCCACAAGCCCCATGTCAGTCTGTATGGTGTGACCAGAGTCAAAGACAAATGGCAAAAACCACAGCAGAGTAAGTGCAATAATCATGATTGAGGCAATCGTTCCTCCAATCATCCAACGGACCATCCATGAACGCTCTGAGGGAAGCAGGCCCTTGTTCGAGAAGGACCATGCTTGCTGCAAGAGGACCGGCATACAAGCTAGCGTAGCGGCCAGCGTGGAACTCAACCACCGCACAGCACTCCAACGCGCTGGATCATAGAGGTTCAAGCACTCGGTTTCACAGGGGTCAATTGCTGCCAATAGGGCATCAAGCCATCCATCTATTTGAGTAGAAAAAAGGAGCGTGGTTGCGGCAATGAGTGCAAAAACAAGGGTCACTCGACTTGTGAGTTCATCCAAGTGAGATTGAACATGAGTCCGAGAATCACGTTCTAGTTGCAACGACATGGTGGACACTCGACCCGTAGGGGAATGTGATGTGGATCAAACGAGGTCTTTCGCTTGAGGTTCCGCTCGTGCTTGGGCAACCGTTCGATAGACACCATACATGGCCCACAATGTGCACATGCCGACGGTCAATCGAACTTGCCAGTCGAAATCATTGTCCATGAGGTAGGCAAACAACACAAGTAAACCAGCACTCAACGCTCCTCGTCGGATGCCTTGTGGGATGGCCAAACTCTTGTCGAGGTGTTCATGACCTCCACCAAACTTTCGTTGATAGAACTCGCCTTGGATGACGGCTGCAACCAGCAAGATACAGAAGGTGGCATAGTAGTAGATGTTCCCTTCTTCGAAGAATTGGTCTGCGATTTTCTCTTGACGCTCTGCTTCTGCAACTGCTGGATCGACATCGGCTACAAAGAGGCTGTCGTAATCACCAACACTGATGGTGCGAACCGCTTCTTCTTCAGCACCTTCATTGGTCGTTGATCCGGGTTCGGAGATGGAAAAGGAAAGGATGTTCCAAGCATCACCTGCATCGAAATTCCCGTTCCCGTTCACCGCATTGCCAACGAGTTGGAAGGGAACGACACCTACGTCTTCGCTTGGTGCCGTCCATGTGAACACCCAGTTGTTACCAACTGCGTTTTGACCGATTGCTCCGGGTTCGTCTGGAATCACCGCAGAGCCCTCACCTGGCGTGAGGGTTCCCATGTTGTAATCCCATATCATGAAACCACCTTCAGCATTCGACGCATGCTGCAGCGTGACAGTGAAAGTGTATGTTTCATCAAGCGTGTACGACCGAGGCACACCAGAGATGGACACAACGACTTCGGTGGATGGAACGCCATCACCGTGGCAGGAACAACCGCTCTCAACGACGAGGGAATCTCCGTTCTTCCACGGAGGTCCACCGGGCATCCCTAAAGCGGGTGCTGCGAAGAGGAGCGCCAGAAGGCCAACCAAGAGGAGACGGGTATTGCGCGACAGCATAGACTCACCTTGCTGTGGCCACTTGACCCAGCCCTTTGAACGTTCCTTTTCGTCCATGAGCCAAACCCTTAGTCGTAGGGCTTTTTTAGCCCTTTCAAATTTCCTTGACAGCTGTGTTTAATCCCGCCATCATAGCCTTTCCATCGCCAAACAGCATCATGGTTTTGTCCATGTAGAATAGATCGTTGTCAACGCCGGCGTATCCAACGGAGAGGGAACGCTTGATGATGACAACAGTTCGGGCAGCATCAGCATCGATGATTGGCATTCCAGCGAGTGGACCTTCTCCGCTGCGTGCAGCGGGGTTGGTTGTGTCGTTTGCTCCAATCACCAAAGCAACATCACATTCTGGGAATTCGGAGTTGATTTCGTCCATTTCAATGAGTTGCTCATACGGCACATTTGCCTCGGCCAAGAGCACGTTCATGTGTCCAGGCATTCGCCCTGCAACCGGGTGAATAGCGTATTTGATTTCAGTATCGAATTTCTCCTTCATCAAATCTGCGAATTCCTTCACAGCGTGTTGGCATTGAGATACAGCCATTCCGTAGCCCGGAACGATAATGACTTTTTGCGCGCCATCAAGCATCATTGCTACTTCATCCGGATCTGAACCCACCTTGGTTCGAGTCAAGGCTTGTTTCTCGCCATCTCCGCCAAAGGATTTGAACAACACATCGAGCAAGGTTCTGTTCATTGCCTTGCACATGATGAAGGTCAAGATTAGGCCTGATGCACCGACGAGAGAACCAGCGATGATCAGGACAGAATTCCCGATGATGAACCCTGTGAAGGCAGCGGCAATACCGGAGAGGGAATTGAGCAAGGAAACCACCACCGGCATGTCCGCACCGCCGATTGGCAATACAAGCACAATACCAAGGAGACAAGATACACCGATGATTCCCCAAAGGTAATTTTGGTTTGTTGGTTCTTCGATGCTCAGGAAAATCATCACAAACACGCTCAATAGGAGCAGAACCTTAACCGGATTGAGCCAAGATGGTCCCCAAGTTGGTGTTCGAATCCACTTTCCGAAGACTTCGATTCCGCCCTTGAGTTTGTACATGGCCAGCAGTGAACCGGTGAGGGTCATCCACCCGACGAGTGCCGATAGACCGGCAGCTATCATCGTCACAGTGAGTTCCAAACCTTCAGGAATAAGGTCAGCGTTGCTGATGTACTTCTGAATTTCAGAAAGGGCGACAAGGGCTGATGCAGCACCGCCAAATCCGTTGAACATAGCAACAAGTTCGGGCATACCAGTCATTTCGACCTTGACGGCCATCCAGTACCCGATGAGTGACCCAACGACGATGCCTGCAATGATCAGTTCCCATTGTGCGTTGCCAGCAAGTTGCATGCTGACCACGGTGGTCAGAACTGCAACGAGCATTCCCAACGCGCCGAGTTGGTTTCCAAACGGGGCGGTGCGTGGATGCCCGAGTTTTTTCAATCCAAATATGAACAAAGCAGCAGACAGCAAATAGCCGATTGAAATCCAGTCTTCCATTTCAAGCACCTCCTCGCTTCTTTCCAGCTATCATGTTAAGCATTCTATTGGTCACTGCAAAGCCACCAACGACGTTGATCATAGCCAACACCACTGCGACAAAAGCAAGCAGACCTGACAAAGCAGTGCTTCCACCTTCATACGCCACATTGGAACCAATTAAGGCACCTATAATGGAGATTCCAGAAATAGCATTGGCGCCACTCATCAAAGGTGTATGAAGCGTTGCTGGTACCTTCGTAATCAATTCGAAACCGAGGAAAATAGCGAGCAAAAACAATGTTATGTTGGCAATTAAAAATTCAGGGGTCATCAGAGCACACCTCCAAGGCGAGTTTGTTTTGGATGAATTTCACCGTCTTTACAAATCAAGACGCCACCCATTCCATTGACATAAAAATCACTGTCTTCTGGTGCACCAACGAGAATATCGTCGTCTTCAGAAATGACAACTGCTCCCTCATCAACGAGGGATGTCATGAAGGTGGTCAGGTTGTTCGAGTAAAGCATGCTTGCAGTGGTTGCGATTGTTCCGGGCAGGTTGGATGTGCCAACAATGATCACGCCGTTGGATGTTGTGGTGACCTTCCCTGCAACAGTGTCTTCGCAGTTTCCACCGACATCAGCGTTCATGTCCACAATCACGGCACCTGATTTGAAATTTGCAACAGCGCTTGAAGGAACAGTGATTGGTGCAGGCCGCCCGAAGATACGGGCAGTTGTGACAATGATGTCTGCATCAGCAGCAACGCCACAAACTGTGTCGTTGACCTTCTGGATGAATTCCGGCGTCAATGGCTTAGCATATCCGGATTCATCCTCAAAGTCGTCCATTCCATCCACTTCGATGAAACGACCACCAACAGATTCAATCTGTTCAGCAGCAGTTTTACGGACATCAGATGCGTACACAACAGCGCCAAGACGCTTTGCGGTCGCAATCGCTTGTAATCCTGCGACACCACTTCCCATAATCACGACTTTTGCTGGTCGAATTGTTCCAGCTGATGTGGTCATCATTGGGATGCCCTTTGGAACATGTGATGCGCCCAAAAGGACAGCCTTGTATCCAGCAAGGTTGTCTTGGGAAGAGTTGACGTCCATTGATTGCGCTCGGGACAATCGGCGAGGGATCATATCCATAGAAAGCAACGTGATTCCTGCATCCATGCAAGCCTTCACGTTCTCAGGATTTCGAAACGGATCGGAGACACAAGCCAGATTGGCGCCTTTGGAAATACCTTCGATACCCGGGAAGCGAATGCAAACAATGTTCTCGCAGGCGAGGACCTCTTTTCGAGAGCCAATCGTGGCACCTGCATCTTCGTAAGCGCTGTCGTGATAGTTCGCAGCGACTCCAGCCCCTTTTTCAACGACGACTTCAAAGCCGGCCTTGAGCAATTTTTTCATGCTTGTGGGGACGATTCCAACGCGTGTTTCGCCCTTTGGTTCCATTGGTACGCCGAGTTTCATATTGATTCCTCACACCCATTTGCCTCAAACGCGAGGCTGGGTCAAAACGAACCAACGGAAGGGGGTTTTTAGACAACACGCTTGATAGTCTTGTCACAAAAATCCTAACCGAATCCTTTCACGACATAATCGGACTGTTTTTTTTAGGAATGAACCACCATGTTCCTTATGGAGGTCCTCCGTGTGGAAACTTTTACCGAAGTGACATCTATGGGACGGAATCGAAGAAAAATCGCAGTAATTGGAGCAGGGAATGTCGGTGCAACATGCGCTTTTGTCCTGGCCCAAATGAAGATTGCAGACATTGTGTTGCTCGATATTTACGAAGGTTTTGCGAAAGGAAAAGCGCTCGATATGTCACAAAACGGACAAGTGCTCAATTACGACGGGGCCATCACTGGCACTTCCAATTACGAAGACATTGCAGGTGCAGAAGTTGTTGTCGTCACTTCTGGGTTCCCACGCCAACCTGGAATGACACGGGAAGATCTCATTGCAAAGAACGCAAGCATCGTCAAACAAGTCGGAGAAGGCATCCGTGACCATGCGCCCGATTCAACCATCGTCATGGTGACCAACCCTCTGGATTTGATGACCTACCACATGCAGAAAGTGACGGGTTTCCCATCGAACCGAGTGTGCGGCCAAGCCGGTGTTCTCGACAGCGCTCGAATGACGCATTTTGTCGCACAAGCTGTTGGTTGCTCGGAAGAAGACGTCCAAGCAATGGTTCTTGGCGGGCATGGCGACACCATGGTACCTCTTCCTCGATTCACAACCGTTGGTGGTATTGCCATCACACATTTGCTCGATGCAGAAACCATTGATGCAATCTGCAAGCGGACAGCATCAGGTGGAGGCGAAATTGTGAAACTCCTCGAGCGTGGTTCTGCGTTCTATGCCCCAGGGTCTGCAGCTGCCATTATGGCTGAAGCAGTGCTCAACGACCGCAAGCGACTGATCCCTGCATCAGCTCATCTCACCGGACAGTATGGATTGGATGATGTCTACATCGGCGTTCCAGTGATTCTTGGTGCAGGCGGCATTGAACGTATCCTCGAACTGGAATTATCGGAAGAAGAACTGTCTTCCCTCCAAGGTTCTGGTAATTTTTACAAATCACAACTATCGGAATTGCTCGGTTACTGATTAATAGCGAACAATGGCCAACGATACAGAATCTCCTTTGGTGGTGATTGTGCCGTTGACCTCCTCTCCGTTGGCAATCCTGGTGAGTTTGCGGCCAGTCCGACCTCGACTGCGCATTCGGGTAAGAACTTCTTGACCGATGTAACATCCCTTGGCGGCATGAACGTCGTTTTCGAGCCCACAAGCCAAAGGATGGAACTTGTTGGTAATTTCGTGGCCTTGCCATGGTACGCCGTTTTTGGTTCGCCACTCGTGGAATTCTTCTATGCTGGCATCCACGAACACATTCATCCCTTTTCCGGCGATCAGCATAGTGATGCCTTCATTGGTTCGCCCTGATGTGACGCCTTGTGATGAATGAAATGAACCTAGATCTGGACCATTTTCGTTAAATTTCAAGAAGAATTCATTGTTTTCCGTCGCGGTTGTTACTTGAACATCTTGGCCTAAGATCCGTGGCAAGAAATGTTCTGTGAGCATGGGCCAATATGGGGCATGGCTCACCATGGCGATGAACTCACCCATGTGAAACAGTCCCACACGGTCCACGATCTTGGCTTTCGAGGTCGTGAAGGTCGTCGTGCGAAACTGACCTTGCTTCAAGTCAAGGACATGGTTTGTTGACAGGCCGTCAATAAATTGGAGTACATCTTTCCCGCGCCAGACACTCAAATTTCCCTCTTTGTAGGGAGCAGTTGGCATTCAATCGCCTCAAGCAAAGGATTCGCCGCATCCGCAAGAAGACTCAGCGTTGGGGTTGTTGATCTTGAAACCGCCACCCATGAGTCGGTCCACATAATCGATTTCAATACCATCGAGGAGATGACTCGAAGCATTTGGGACAAGAACTCTGAACCCTTCAATAACGACTTCTTGGCAAGATTGATCGGTTTCTTCGACAATTTGTAAATCGTACATGTACCCTGAGCAGCCTCCCGAAAGCACACCCACAAGAAGAGCCATTGAGCGGTCGTCACCGAACGCATCAGCGAGCATAGTTTGGGCTTTTTCTGAAATTGAGAGTGATACATCAACCACTTCTGGTTGCATGACCTGAATAGGTCCAGCAGTTTCGCATGTTCCGCAGTCCATGTCTATCCCACACGGCGACGCCATAAGAACCTGCGCTCAGGCTTTGTGTTCAACAATGTCCTTTGCAAATCCAACTTGGAAATGACATGTGTCGTCACCATCGGTTGTGCAAATACGTTCTTTCAGAATGACTTGTCCATTATGGCGTTCCATCATGATTCCTTGTAAAATGCCTTCATCCAAATGGCAAAACATACCGCCAATGTTTGGTTTTCCATCACATGCACCACCATTGTGGACCAGCAGGTATCGGGGTGGCATCCCTTCAGTCACGATTTCTCCCATTCCCAATTGACTCCATTCATTGGCCAAGTGCGTCCAAAACTCATCATGGCTTTCGACACCTTTCCACTTGCTTGCAAGTTCTTGACCGATTCGTTGCCCAACACCATTGAGCACCTCATCAAGATCGATACCAAGCCTTGCAAAAGCGTCTTCTTGTTGATTCAATTGGGTTAAAACTGGTTTTCCATCTTTTAGAAGCACTGCGTTCGCGCCATTGATTATTGGCTCCATTTCGATGTTTTCCATGAATGAAGTTCGTAACTTTTCGTAGTAAGAGCCTTCACCGAGCGTAAGTTTGAGTGGTTCAATGATTTTACCTTCTGTGAGCCTGGCTTTTGCAGCCGAATAAGAAGTCCCTGCACCCCATTGGATGTCCATTAATTCCAACTGTGCTGTCATGAATGCTCCTGATTCAATAAGCAATGCAGTGTCTTGCTTTCCTCGCCCTGTGGGATTCGTTTCAATGTTGATGAACTGAAGGCCAACTTCCTCATCGACATAGACGCCTTGCATGCTGAAATTCTCATGGTGGCGTACTTCAATCCGATCATCAAGGTCATCAAAGAACTTTATCGTTTTTTCATTAAGTGAACTGGAAACACGAACTTGGACTCCACGGTTGACTGCGTCCATCAAGGCATCAAATGCACCAGAACGTCGCAGATGGAAAATACCCCAGTTGCCGAGAAGCATCCAAACAGAATTCTCTGCTTCGCTTAACATTGACTGAAGGTTAGCCATGATGGCGTGTCGATCTTTTAGAACTGTGAAATTTGGTTCGGTAACTGAACTTTGGTGAGAAAGTAAGGCGAGGTGTGAGCCTTCTTTCATTTCATGAAGATGTTCCTGCATCCTTCGAAGGTCCATTTCAGATTTTTGAATCAGCAAATCAAAAACTTCCTCGATCTTGATGCCCAAAAACCGCATTGGTTTGTTCAGTGTCGACTTTGTGAGGCCCATATCTTGCATTTTTCTCAAGGTATTGTAAGCATCCATTCTTGAAATGCCTATGCGTTTCCCTACCTCACTTGCTTTTGATGGTGGGTGGGTCGCTAAATCCATGACAATGGTTGCGTGCTTCTCATCAAGGCCGCATTCCACGAGCCGAGCAATAATATCCAATTGTGAATCAACCGTCATCTTAATTCATACCTACTCATGCCCTTTTTCGCTTCCTGTCCCGTTCCTTTTGAAGGATAGAACAACGACGAATTTGGTCCCGTGCACGGGCTACTTCGTCTGGTTGCAAGCCACGTGGAATGGATTGTTCAAAGCACTTGATTGCGTCAGGGTATCGTTCCATCTCGGCGTATGCGCTCCCCATGTTGTAGAGTGTTTTACCCCGCACCTCTGCTGGTCGAATCAGCATTGCTTGATGGTAGGCTTCCACACATTTTGGATACTGTTCGAGGTAGTAGTATGCATTTCCTTTTCCGTTGAGGATGCGAATCAACATATCATCATCGTGGGCAAAGGAAGGCATTGCACGGTCAAAGGATGAGAGTGCCTTGTCATACTTACCGTCTTCAATTAACTGAACACCTTGATTGTACCAAGCGATGTCTTGGTTTGCAATGGACATAGAATTGACTTCACCTTGTGACTGTACACTCACTCGAGCAGCAGCGTCGAGTGCGGCCTTGGCTAAATCCACCTCTGGTTGAACTTCTGGTTGCCGGACCGGTTGTTGCGGCGGCAGGGGCTGCATGAGAGGGTCATTTGCTGGGTCGTATGCTGGCGTTGGTTCTGGAGCAGCAACTGATGGTGCGAATTCTGAGGCCTGCGGCTCGGTATTCAATCCCAAGGCGCCCATGTAGTAATCTGCAGCGGCATCATCTGGGTGAGGTGGCTGTCCAACCGGTACTTGGGCCTCAGGCGTGATCCCCTCAACAGGTGCTGGTGTTGGTTGGGCAAAAGCTGGTGATGGTTCTGGTGCAGCGTGCTCTAAGCCGTTTGCTTTTGCATGACACTTTTGTGCAGTATCCAAATCTCCAGCGTTTTCCAATGCTTTGGCAAGACCACGCCAATTGAGATGGTTTTCCCCATCCGTTTGAATCAGAGTTTTCCAAAGGGTGACGGCTTGAACGTGATCGTTTGCAGCGGAGTGGGCCCTTGCGTGCAGCGAGGTCGACCCCTCGCCCAACAATTGCAATGCTTCGTTCGCCATGTGAGGGCCTTCAGGTAGGGTTGGTGGGAGCCCTTGTGCCGCTTCCATGACCGTTGCTTCACCCTCAGCCAATCCAATGAGGACTTCGACATACTGGTGTTTAATTTCGTTGGTTGGATCGATTGAAAGGACCGTCTTCGTAGCAGTGAGGTATTGTTCGATATCACCAATTTCATAACACAACAAACTGCTTTTGAGGGCTGCTTTGAGATAATCGGGTTTGGCTGAAATGGCTTTTGCGTATGCATCAATGGCCTCTGCATTCAATCCTTTTCTCTGATAAATTGAGCCAAGATTGAACCATCCGCTGGCTTGGTTTGGGTCCAAGGTCTGAGCATGAGTAAGCGCCGCTATTGCATGGTCATCCAGGTCCAAACGAGCCATGGCGCCTCCGGCAATTCTCCATGCGCCTGCGTGTTGTGCTCCGATGGTTTTCAAGTGAGGCTTGAGCAGACTCAAAGCTTCAGTGGGTGAACCACTGCGAATGAGGTCTGTTGCCTGCTCGACAAGTGCATCCAAATCGATTCCGGTTTCTTCTGCAGCCTGGGGGGTGGGCGTGGACACAGGCGCTTCAGTTTGAAGTGCAGCAACCGGTGTTGGCTCATTGGACACCACTGCGGGTGCGGCAACTGGAAGCTCTGCAACAGGTGCTGGTTCGCTTGACACCGGTTCGTCCGCTATGGTTGGAAGTTCAGCAACCTCATCGTGAAGAAGGCTAGGCTGACCCTGAATCGTTACTTCTGCAACTTCTGTTGCTGCCACGACTTCTGCAGCAGACATGAGTTCACTGAATTCCAAATTCTCATTCCCATCGTCATGGTGAATTGCTTCAGCTAACACTGCTTCTCGGCTGGTAGCCCCAGTTTCCTCCATCACCTTCTGAACCTGCGCTTCACTGTAGGATTGCGTTGGTTCGACAACCGGCATGGATTCCATTTCTACGGATTCAGTGCTCCCCTTGCATCGCTCCATCAATTCGGAGAGGGTTGGATGTCCTGGGAAGAAGGTGAGGGCCCGCTTAGCCATGTCGTAGGCACCAGATTCGTCACCGATACGTTCCAAGAGAATAGCCAAGTTTGCGGTAGCGGGGGCGTGCTCATCATTGAGATCTAAACAGATTTGGAAGGCCTGTCGCGCACCACGTGCATCTTGTTGCGCCTCGAGCAAAACACCGCGATTAAACCATGCCATGTCGCATGAAGGGTCGAGGGAAATTGCCTTGTTGAATGCAGCGAGGGCTGATTTAGCATCATCTCGGCGTGAACTTTCTTCACCCTGTTGTAACAGCGTGTTGACCTCTTCCTCAATGGATAATTCTTCACTCGTTGGTTCGGATTCATTCATGTGGAGCCATGCTTCTGCGGCGTCAACCAATTCTTGTTTGTTGAGGTACCCATTGTCATCCCCGTCCATGCTTCGTGCAAATTCGATGAATCCTTCACGATCTGAGACGCCCATGGTTTCCATCACTTGGTGAATCACTTCATCTGAATAGCGCTTTTCGGGGGTTGGTTGTGGCGCATCAGGAGATAGAGAGATACCTGCAGATTCAAGTGCAGCAGCCATTGAATCCAAGACCGAATCGGAAACGGTATCATCGCCTTGGTTTGTAGATGAGGCGTTGACTTGGTTCTCATCGGTGTCCATTTCGGCTTCCCCGCTTCAAAGGGGCAAAGGAAGAGGGATAAGGATTCCTTCTGTATGTGTTGAGTTCACGACCTTAAATTGAAATGCCTTGGCGTCGAGGCGGTGGTATGAGCGAAACGAACCTCCGCATTCTCGGCCTGTCTGGCGAGTACCGTCCATCTTCCAAAAGTGGAATGATGGTCAATCAAGCATTGATTTTTGCTGAAGGAATGGGTGCGGAAGTGTTCTTCTGGGATTGCAACGAAAAGCCCTTACCTTTTGTTGGTGAAGACGGGTGTTGGGACAATGCCAATGTCAAAGAATTTCAAGCCTTAGCAGCCTCTTGTGACGGTTTCTTGGTGTGCTCCCCCGAATACCACGGGACAATGTCTGGTGTTATGAAAAACACATTTGACTGGCTTTACGACAAGCATGTTGGTGGGAAGGCCTTTGGTCTCATGTGCACATTAGGGGGGATCGAAAATTCGAACACCCTTAACCACATGCGAATTATGCTGCGCTGGCTTCATGCATGGCCCGTACCCGAACAACTTGCCGTCGGTCATGTGAAAGAAGCATTTGATGAACATGGTGATCTGGCCCACGAAGCCACCATTGAACGACTTGAAGGCCTTGTGACCTCGGTTGTTCGCACAGCCACCTTGCTCAAAAACAGCCAGTGAGAAGCATGTCTTCAACACGCCCTTCGTTTGATGACGCATTCGGCGGCCGTTACATTTTGGTTGAACCCGGCGCCTATGTAATGGGGGATGCTGCTTTGCGTGGCAACAAAAATGAGCGTCCAGGGCATGAGGTGGAAATTGAACAACCTTTTTTCTTTGGTGAACGTCCTGTCACCCAGGCTCACTGGCAAGCGATCATGGAGGTCAACCCCTCCAAATTCCAAGAAGGTTGGGCGGCGGGTTTGAGGCCGGTTGAAAGCGTTTCATGGGATGATGTTCATGTGTTCATCGCCCGCTTAAATTCCACAGAGGAAGGAACCGTTCGACTCGGTTTTACGGGTTCATGGCGTCTACCAACTGAATCTGAATGGGAATATGCAGCTCGGGCAGGCACTGATTCCCGTTGGGCCTTTGGCGATCGAGATTCCGACCTTAATGACTACGGCTGGCATGCCGGCAATGCCGGAGCAACGACACGAGAAGTCGGGCAAAAGAAAGCCAATCCATGGGGTTTTCTTGACCTGTATGGTCAAACTGGTGAATGGTGTCAGGATGATTACAGCAATAATTATGCCGACCACGACGGTACACAAGCCCCTCACACTTCGGAAGAAAGCAACCGCAAGGTGCACCGAGGTGGATCTTGGTTTACAGAATCGGACTCCACCCGCAGTAGGGCACGCGCATCTGCAAACAGAACAACTCGAAGCGATGGGATTGGTTTGAGACTCGTTTGGGCGCCCCAAAAGGCCAATGTAGAACCAGAAGGTGCCAAGAGCAATGCCGACCCTGTATCACAACCCTAGATGCTCAAAATCACGGGCTGCACTTGCCATGTGTCAGGCTTCAAATCGAGAAGTCAATGTTCGGTTGTACCTCAAAGAGCCGCTTAACAAAAGGGAACTCAACGGCATTCTATCACGCCTTAACGGACCGATTTCTAAAATCATACGCACGAAGGATTCGAAATTCAAAACGGTTGATTCCACAATGCTGAACCTCGAACAGGTTGAGTCAATTGCTGAATTCCTATTTTTGCACGGACATCTCATGGAACGTCCATTGCTTGATGATGGAACAACTGCCGTCATTGGCCGGCCCGTTGAGAATTTGAATCAACTTCTCTGAATTCGCCATCGCCATCAATCGGTTGAGAATCAATCGTGAATTCCTGACCTAATTCGCCCAATGTTTGGTGGGGTGGCACTTGGCCGGGTTGGATGGACCATTTTTGGCTGAATTCCTCATTCAATGTCGTCATTAGGTTTCGGCGTTTGAGCGCATCGATGCCAGCAGCGGTCCGATCGACGACGGGTGCAATATCTTCTTGGAAGGCTGCGTTCATGTGCTCGCATACTTCCTCGAATGTTCGTTGACCATTGGACAACTCCCATAGCATGCTGTTCATCTGATCAAGAGGTCTTCGAACTTCCCTTGGGGCTCTAAACAGCCGCGCCAAGAATCGTTCAAGGCGTGTGAATTTTTTTGGGATGCGCAGAATGACCCTCCGTCCTGTCACACCGGGAATATCTGGGTGTTTTTCTGCCTCGCCATAGCGACCCCACCACACTGGAACTCGACACGGATATGTTCCCGAGTAGGTGTGCTTTCCTTTGTCGGCGACTTCCACATCAACACCTCAAAATTCTATTAGCGTCCAAAGCAGCAAGGTGAGCATCGATGCAACACCGAGAAGCGCAGATAACCTTGTTGCCTCTACTCGTTCGGAGAAGTTTCGTAAATACCACGTTGTTACACCAAACACCATGACCAACACCCAAAGCGCATACCAAGAGGCAGGATAGGTGGTCATGTGCCTCGCTGGCGAGGTTCATGTATCATGGTTGTCCTTGATTTCGGTCAAGGTATTGCTGGCCATAGTGGACCCATTGGTCCATTGTCCAACCTGTAGGCAAACCACCTTCCGGTAGAGGTGGATGAGAGGGTTCAGTTGTTTGTTCGGGTTCAACTGGGACAACAGTCGCCTGCTCTCCGCTGGTGGATACAGGTGGGCCGCTTGAGGTAGGTGGGCCAGCTTGAATTTCTTCTGGAATTTCCTTTTCTAAGATGAAATCCACTTCCTCATTCGAACGCGACCGCAACACAAGCACCATGAGCAAGGAGAAGGCGAGCAAGACCGCAATCCCGCCTGCGACCACTTCAACGGAGATGCTTGCATCATCCACCGGACGCTCTTCAAACTGGTACACTTGCGCACCTTCCCAGGTCGTTACCCCATCATGCGATGCGATCATGAAGGTAATTTTACCCTCCAATGGACCACTTAACCTGTGAAGCGTGCACGGGACATCTTGCAATTGCGGGGTGATGTGTCCAGCACCAAACGTGAGGTTCTGCCCATTAGCATCCATCAACACTCCATTGCAAACGAGTTGCCAACCTTCAGGGATATTGGCCTTGAAAAGCACATGTTCTGATTGGCTGGATACGCTCGTCATGTTGACGTAGAGTGGTGCACCAGTTCCGGTGGTATGGCTCATGGAACTTGGGGCGCTGAGTTCAGCCTCAACGTGCCGTTGCTGGTCTACAATAATCAACGCCTCATGTTGCAATTCATACGGCTGCATTTCTGCATTCATGCCAGCAATCACTTGGAAGGTAACGACGATTCTTGT
>CALKDX010000075.1 GCA_938084455.1 Candidatus Poseidoniaceae archaeon | reverse complement strand
AGGACAAGTAAACCATCTGCCTTTCTTTGTAAGAAAGCCTCCTCCAACCAACCGGGAAAGTGCGAACTGATGGGTTGCACTTCGATGGTTATAGCAGGTTGGTCAGTGCTCACAATTCGGCCTCTCCTTCTCCAATATGGTCGAGGGTTTTTGAGGAACTCGGTGGTTTTCACTCAACGCACATTACCCTGTAATTTTCTTGTTTAAATAATGTGGAATGCTGTATTAGTGGTGGGTCGTAAAAATAAACATGTTCGGTTCTTGTTTGCTATTATTGGCTCTTGTTGCCGAAAGTGTTAAATCTGAGGTCGTCTACTATAACACGTAGCAGATGCGAATAGAGCGGGCATGGGCAGTTTTTCGGGCGTCCGAAATCTCCCAATGAAGGTTTTATCGGCTCAATACAACCGAGAAGGAATGGTGATATGAATGTACAACAAAAACATGAAGGAAAACGAAACTTGCGAAGAATGCTTTGCTGGAACAATGGAAATCGACGCGCACAAGGGCGAGTTGATCTGCAGTGAATGCGGTATCGTCGCTGCATCTCAAGACCTCTTTGATGGCGATGCTGGAAAGACAACATACGGTGGAGATTCCGCCACTCACCATGGAGTCCAAACAAACTGCGACTCGAACGACCAGGTTGGCACCCAAGGCGCATTCATGGACCTAAGTGGAGTCCCCGCGAACCAACGTCGAGACTGGGCCCGTCGCCGCAAGGTGAACCGAAGCACCTCGAGAATCAAGCACCCGCTTTCCGTTGCTGTGCGAAAGAAGGTCAAGGAAATGTATGGCGATTACGCGTCTCGTGCTGTTGAGCCATACATCAAGATGGCCTGCAAGCCCCTCAAGGGTGAGCTTGAAGAGCAACGAAGCGCCCTTGAAGGAAAGGACAAGGCCTTGAAGAAGGCCCTTGGCATGCCGAAGCAGAGCATTTGTCGGAAGGGTGAAGGTGTCCGAGGCGAGACCTCTGAGTTGAACATTATCTTGCTTGCCATGGCTGTTGTCGAGGTTGCTGGTCGCCTAGACCAGCTGTCGAAGATGGACCGTCGAAGTGGCATGGAGCAACATGGCATCACCAGTAAGCAACTTGTCAGCGCCGTCAAGACGATTATGAACCACTACAAGGCACGCGTCCGAATGGGCTGGGAAACCGCTCCACGGAAGAAGACCCCTGGCGAAATCAGAGAAGATGGTGTTGATCAAGCCGTCCACCACATTCACGACATGCTCAGTGATGAGTTAACCGAAGGGGACCACCTTGAACTGAACCAAGATGTTGAGGCTCGGCTTGCACTTTTGAACGAAGGTACCGCTGATGCGCTTACCGGAAACACGGAGGTCCGCATGGCTGTTTGCGTCACATTCTACGCCAGCTTAGTGCGTTTGGGACTCCAGTCAGGTATGGCTGACAAGTTAGGAGCTGTGTTCGGGTTGACTGGTAGCGGAATCCGCTCTCGTTACGAGGCCTTGGTTGCTGCTGAGCGCGCTGGAGAGATGAACTACAACGGAGCCTTCCTCGATACGGAGAAGAGTTGCCTTGAACTTCTAATGGCGCTGCATCCAGACCACACCTTGATACAAAGGGCCGGCCTGGAAGGCCTATGGAACCTCGGAAAAGAGCCATCATCCTCTTGATTACCCTGTTGCTAAGCACCCAGACGGTGAGCGCTGGACCCGCTGAAGCGGTTGAAGCCGGTGTAGTCTTTGGTGGCCAATCCACTGAAGCAAATACCTCTTTCACAAGTGCGCACAACTTGAGCGACCTGCCAACCATTGTCGAAGTCTACACCGCGACATGGTGTTCCAATTGCGTTGATGTCGAGCATGCACTTGACGATGTAGAAGCGAACGCTTCAATGCACCAGTATCACATCCACCGATCCATTTCTGAAATGCAGGACCCGTTTGGTACCGACGTGCTGGATGCACGGTTCCATGACCGCTACGGCCGTTACTCGCCGCCGGCCGTTGTGTTCAACGGCACAACAATGGTCAGGGGCAGTGTGGCACAGTCCGATAGCCTACAACAGGATTTTTCGACGATTATTGAGCAACCTTTGGACCTCGGCATTGGTTCCAGCAGTTTTGTCTGGACCGCCACCGGCGAGTCACAAGGTACGGCGACATGGGCTCTTGACATCGATAGGAGTCAATTCGGCGAAGGTACGCTTGGTGCATATCTATGGGTTGTCGAGGATTCTGCATACTTCAAAGAAGGGACAAACGGCTTAGAGAATTACCCACACATCGTCCGCGACATGATCCTTCTTGGCAATGAATCTCAAGGTACGGTTGAAGTCGTTCTACCTGCTGCTTTTGATGATGCTGACCTCTCTGTGCACCTCGTCTACCAATTCACTGCGCCTGCTGAAGAAGAGCCTGTCGTTGTAACCGATGTTGAAGAAGACGAGTCACTTCCGTTTCTCCCAAGCTTGGCAACCCTGTCGATGATTGGTGTTGCAGCCGCCCTAAGACGCCCGGATCAGGGCTGATAATCTCCGCCCATGGCCCGCTGATTGCCATTGTCGTCGCGAAGGTCTGCTTCAAGTTCCCACCGAAACACTGGAACCTCGTCTGGTGCTTGTTGAGCCTCCATGAAGTGCCACCACCATGGTGGAGCACCTCGGAACCCAAAGCGTTCTTGGATTCGGGTGAGGTGTTCACTCAAGTTCCTTCGAGCCCATTGTCGCGGGTGATCCCGTCGCCGAAACAGAAGCGCTGCACCTTCCCGTCCGTTCTCGACGTATCCTGCTTCCCTGGCAAACTGACGAGCTAACCGGCGTTCTGCGCCCGCCCGCAACGTAACACGAAGCATGCAATGTTGGAAAGAAAGGTCACCTCCATCGCGTGTTGCTATTCTCAGGGTTGAACCAATCGGTTGCAGGAGCATAGCCTCCCAAACCCTTGGGAACACTTCACAATACCTGCGTTCACCATTACGAATATCGCCAATAGGAGCATCCTGTTCTGCTTGCCCTTGGTTTCGGATGAACATCCAATCGTTTCGTTGGTGCGGTTGGATGTAGTCGGCAAGGTCAAAGCGACGATTAACCAGTTCATGTTCTCCCCCGCGACGAGCCCTTTCTGGTTCTTGTTGATCAATCTCGGATAGAGAATCTTGCCACAATTTGGCCATGGCTTCGATAGGGACCGGTCGTTTTGCTGCCAATGCATGCGATACGAGAATGGTGGCTTCACCAATGTGGCCGTCAACGGGAACATAATCAAAATCATAATTCATGTGACGGCGGTTTCTTCTTTCCATGTATTGGAAGTAGGCATCCCCCCTCCTCCCACGAGCGTTTGGGCGCCCACCTAGAATTTGGTCGCGGAATGCTTCCATCCAATACGGAGCCACCATCGCTAATCGCCCTCGCTTGAGGATGACCTGAATCTGTTCCACGGATTGACTGTCAAGCAATGCAAGATGATCCTTATCGAGAAGTCCTGGGAAACCGAGAGGTGAGTGATGAGCAATTTGGTTCAACAGAGAGTCGACCTCCTTTGATGCTCCAACATCGTCGAGCAACGTGAGAACCACCGTCGCAAGAGTATCACCGAGAGGCACATGGGAATGAAAGGTGCCTGAATGAATGCAGATGGAAGTTGTTCTCCGAGGCTTGAGGGAATCCACCAACCGGATCATAAAGGGCGCGCCGTGTGCGCCAGGGCCGATTTGAACCTCGTAGAAATGCCCCAAACGTCCTACGACAAGGATGTATTTGTCATGGACAAAAACGCGACCCTTTGCGCCGTCAATGATGTCATTGAGCAATACAATCGAGCGTTGAAGCGGTGCGGAAATTTTGGTTGTTGAGTCTTCAATCGAGGTCCAGTTCCGTTGAATTGAAAACAACGTCTCACCAACATGCGAGGTCAAAGGGGAGAGACTCATTGAGAGGAGAAGAGCCCATGTTTTGGGATCGTCTGGGACATTGGTGTACATCGTTGTCCCTTTTTTGGTCCGAACTCGCATCTTGAGTTTCCCCCCGACAACCTTCAGCGGCCACTTGTACGGTGCGTTTCGTTGACGGGTGCCACGG
>CALKDX010000074.1 GCA_938084455.1 Candidatus Poseidoniaceae archaeon | reverse complement strand
CAATGGGGTGCCTTTGAACAAAACAGTGGTGGCATCATCATGACAGGGCGCTTGTACGAACCTGTTGCCCGAATCAACATCGATGACGAGCGCAGAGCCCACATTGAAGTCGAGCCTCTGTTCCCTTGGGGTGCTGATGATGTCAAGACCATCAAATGGGAATTATGGGGTCCCTTGCGATCAGATGAGAAACAAATCAAGAGTCCTGAAGGGATGATGGAAGACTCAACCGGTCGCATTCAAATTGACCGGCTTATGCCGGGCAACCAAACAAGTTGGGCATGGTCCGGAATCGAGCAGTTAACCCTCGGAGATGCGAATCTTCAGGTGTGCATCCAAACAGTTTCAGGCGATCTCAACAGCGATTGTCATGCTTTTGGCATCGTTCGGTTTGAGGTGGAGCCTGCAGATGAAGGCTTTGCAAGCGCACCATTGTTCCTGACGCTCGCTACATTCGGGGCCTTGATTGGTTTCGTTGTTATGCTCGTCCAAACCGACAACTTACCGCCCCTTCCAATCCTAGGTGCGTTAATTCTGCTCGCTTTGTTTGTCATCCCGACAGCATGGGGGCAGGCCAACCTCGGTTCTGATGCAAGCCTTGGCGAAAACGCTCGCGCCTATGATGGTGAGTTGTATGACGAATTGATGAATCCAGTGATGGTTTCAGATTTCTTGGACGGAAACAAGGCTGTTGTGGTTGCCGTAACGCTTCCCGGCTCTGAAAATGCATTCCAGCAAGCGCTAGAACTCAACAAAACCCTCGACACGAGAGCAGATGAAATTGCTGTCATTCAGGTGATAGCTGGAATGGATGCAAAAACAACGGATGTTGTCGCACTCAAAGAAACCCTCAATGTGTCTTGGCCAATTCTGCTTGACATGGACGGGCAATTTACGAACAGCCTCACAACCGGTGTTGCAGACGCAGTGCTGGTGCTCGACCCGAGCATGCGAGTGACCCATGCAGAGGGTCCATACGCTCCTAAGGAGCACATTGAATCCGCAGTTGATGGAATCTCCTTCGGAGGCGGTCAATCGTTCACTCAATACTTCTCTCTCCTGTTTGGCCCGGGTCTGTTTTTGTTGTTCATGGCCCTTCCCCGCCAAGGGTGGGTTGAGCCGGAAACGCCTCTTCCACCGGGCACGCTCTGGGCATCCATCACCATCGCAGGTGGTCTTGGTGTGTTGATTGTAAACTTGCCAATGATCCTATTGACCTTGGCGCCCATCCAAAGCAAGCTCTTGTTCTGGGCCGACATTGTCATGTTGCTGTGGATGATTGAGATGTGCCTTGTTACAGCACGTAAAGGCGCCCCAATTGAAGCACAATTGCTCGGTAAATTCCTCCACCGCATCAGTCCTAAGGCGTTCAGAGATTGGCGAGAAATGGAAGACCTACAGCGTGATGTTGTTCTTGGCGTATGGTTGGGATGGTTTGGGTGGCTTGCCTTCCCAGCCCTCTTCCCTCAAGGCGTAGCCGCCACAATGCTCAGTGGAGTGCTTGGAATTGGGTTTGGCTCCTTTTACATGATTTGGCTCGCTCTGTTTGCAGGGGTTGTTGTGCTCTTCATCCGCTTCATCGCATCTTGGGGTGGGTCCATTTCGAGGCTGTTTGGTGAATACGGTGCCGAAGTCTTTGCCCAATTTATTGGCTGGTGCCTGTTGCCGATCGCAATCTGGGTCACCATCGATGCAACCCTCTCTGCTCTCGAACTTGGCCTGTTCTGAACGGAGCATTGACAACCCTTGACGGTCGACTCTGGGTCTATGGACTGGTATTGCCAAAGCTGGAGCCGCACTCAACGAGATTTATTTTTCAAATGCCCATCTGCTTGGGTGATGCGATATGCACAGCCTCGGCACTCCGGGCGTAGGCTCAGCCCTGCACCAGCAAGCGATTGGAATCTGATGCTAAGGGCCTTGAAATCAACCATTGTGGATCGCCTTGAAGCCCTTCGACTGGGCACTGAATGGAGTGAATCAATCGCCTCTTTTGCTCTCAAGGAACATTTGCGGGGGGGATTTCGGGCTCAAAAAAGAGCCATAAGTCCTGTCAAGTCTGAAGCATTGATGCTTTTTGCTGAGCATCGGATGAAGTTGCTCTGGCGAACGGACACCTTCCTGAGAATCAACAAAGGTACAATCCGTCATTGGACATTGCTTAATCGCCGTGAATCAGAACACATCGACGGCTATGATTTGTTTGCTTCACCCGATCTCGCCTACCGTTGCGGCGGAACATGGCACCTTGTGCGATTGGACATGCAGGGTTCAAAAATGTCAGACAGTGAGCGACTCGAATCACTTGCAATGGTGCTATGGGCCATGAAACGAGACGGATTGCCCCAAGTGAAGGAGCAGTTCCATATTCAGACGATTGGATGGCGGAAAGGAAGTTGGGTTGTTCATTCGTTTGGGGTGGACAGAAAGGAAATCGATGCGGCAAGGATCTTACTTTCCAGAGATGTCTCTGCGATGAAGCAGTGCGTTGAAGTGTCAAGATATGCTTTGGATTGTGTCCCTCTGGCAGTCCACGAATCGACATGCAAAACCTGCCCGTTCAAGGCGCGTTGCTTGGATGGTCGTTCTCTGGCCTTCACCAAAAAACAACGACTCCGGATGTTTGAACAAGGCGATTAATCAAGCAGGGAGACGAGATCAGAAAGAACGGCTTCAACATCGTTTGATTTGGTCACACCGCTCGCAAGAAGAACGCCTTCTGCACCAAGTTCGATGGCTTTTGCTACATCACGACCGTTTTTGACCCCAGCGCCACACAAGACTCTGACCTCTGCATTGGTCGCTTTTACCACAGCAACAGTGTCAGTGACGATTGATGGGTCAGCGGTTGTTACCGATGTGTCCCCCCCAATCAATTCAGGAGGTTCCACCGCAATGAAGGTCGGCCCCATCATTGCGAGGCTCTTCGCCTCATCCAAATCTGCAGCACAGCCACACATCGGAAAACCATCCGGAAGTTGATCCATAAGTCGCTTGACATGATCCATTTCGACCTTGTGTTCAGCGTGGTTGATGATGGTCCCCTGTGCTCCATGGTGAATCGCTGTTTTTGGTTCCAACCAACCAGTGAAACTTCCTTGGCCGACAGGATCGAGGTGTTGTGCCCATACCTCCAGGCTGGGAGCTGCTTTGCGAACCATGGCTAAATCGAAAGCAGAAACCACCGCAACCATCCTGGCAGGACCGTCTGCGTGACGCTCCATGGCGACTGCAAGCGTTTCAGCAGTTGGGCCACTGGCGGTGGCGTACGTCTTGAAATTGACGACAATCAATGGTTTGGTCATGCATCGCCCAGCGATGAGCACCATTTGACATCTTCCGTTGTTTTCACGCCGCAGTGTCCACTTTTGGCCATTGTCCGCCCTCTTGAACGGTTCCATCGGGGATGATGCTGTCATGATCCACCACGACACCATCGAGGATGACATCGCGCCCGATCGTCGCACTTCGACCAACGAGACTGTTGCTAACTTGAGCGTTTAATCCCACCTTAGTGTGGGCAAGGAGGGTTGAAGATTCGATGGATGCTTGCTCGATGAGGACATCAGCCTCAATCATCGAACCGCGAATGGTGGCTGATGGGTAATCGCTTTGTTTGGCGTACCATGTACCATCGACAGCACGACCGGTGTTGAACCGCTCTTCTCGAATGCAACGCTGAACCCCTTCCATCCATGCCGAGGGTGTGCCTGCATCGATGAAGTACCCCTCGAATTGTTTCCCATTGAGCAGGTTTGCTTCAGCAAGTTTGGGAAATACATCTCGTTCTATAGAATGGCGGCCATGTGGCATCCAATCGAAAACATCGTCTTCGAAAATGTAGGACCCAGCATTGATCAGGTTGGAAAACACCTGTTCTGGTTTTGGCTTTTCCATGAACCGTTCAATACGATGTTCATCGTTAACTCCAACAATTCCGAACCGGGTCGGATCTTCCACTTCCCACAAGGCGAGCGTTCCTATGCCACCGTTGCTTCGATGGAGTTCAAGCATCGGTTCGATGCTCAATGAGGAGACAATGTCGCCGTTAAAGCAAGCAAATGTTCCGCTGACGACGTCTCTGCAGTTGCCAAGTGCCCCACCGGTTCCTAGCGGTTCATCTTCGGGGACAATTCGGACATCAAAATCAATATCCTTACTCTTGAAGTAGGCTTCAATCATGTCGACTTTGTAGCCTCCAGCGACTATAACTTCGTCAATCATGTCGGTTGGAATGGCTTCAACAACCCGCTCAAGCAGCGTTAAATCCAACATTGGCAAAAGTGGCTTTGGAATGCTCTGTGTCCACGGGCGAAGCCTCGAACCGACCCCACCAGCGAGCACCACGACTTGCATGGCCCTGCCAAACCCGCCCATCCTATGAAGGCACCTCTTGCATGGCGTGGTGCTTTTATCATGGGACAGATGGCTCATACAAGGGAAGCAAAGTGTTCAAAGACGGTCGTTCTTTGGGAGGTTTGGAGAGACCTATGAACATCCATGAATACCAAGGAAAAATGTTGCTAAAAGCAGCCGGCGTGCCGGTGCTTGAAGGGGTGCACTGCACAACCGTTGAGCAGGCATTGAACGCATACGACGCTCTTGGAAGCAAGGTTGTTGCCGTCAAGTCTCAGATTCATGCTGGCGGTCGTGGCAAGGGTACTGTGATGAATCCATCCTCTCGTGACGTCGTCATGGAGGGCGGGGTGAAAATCGCATTCTCGAAAGAGGAAGTGCAAACCTACTCATCCAACATTCTTGGAAATCTCCTCGTGACCATTCAAACCGGAGATGAAGGGAAAATTGTCAACAACCTCTACATCGAGGCAGGTTGCGATATAGCCCATGAGTATTACCTCGCCCTACTGGTCGATCGTGATAACAAATCCGTGCTCATTATGGCATCAACCGAAGGTGGAATGGACATTGAAGAAGTGGCAGAACACACCCCTGAACTAATCCACAAGGTCATTGTTGACGCTAACGTTGGTCTTCTTGGCTTCCAAAAGCGAGACTTAGGCATGGCCCTTGGCTTGAACGGAGCTGCGTTGAAGTCCTTCGGAAAGATGCTCTCTTCCATGTATTCCATGTTCTGTGCAGAGGATTGCGCTATGGTCGAAATCAATCCACTTGTGCGAACCGGCGCTGATGAAATCGTCGCTTTGGATGCAAAGGTCTCGTTTGATGAAAATGCAGAATTCCGACATAAAAACTGGGACGATCTTCGTGACTTGTCTGAGGAAGAAGACACGGAAATCCGAGCCAAAGAGACAGGCCTTTCCTATGTCAAGCTCGATGGTAACATTGGCTGCCTTGTCAACGGGGCAGGTCTGGCTATGGCGACGATGGACGTCATCAAACTGTACGGTGGCGAACCAGCCAATTTCTTGGATGTTGGTGGTGGAGCAAATGAAGAACAAGTCAAAACTGCTTTCTCAATCATTCTCGAAGATCCGAATGTCAAAGGCATCTTGGTCAACATCTTCGGTGGCATCATGCGCTGTGACATTATTGCACGTGGCGTGATTGCAGCAACAGAAGCCCTGTCGCTTCAAGTGCCGTTGGTGGTCCGTCTTGCTGGAACAAACGTCGATGAAGGAAAAGCAATCCTTGCCGCCTCAACCCTGAACATTCATCCAGCGGATGATTTGGCTGAAGGCGCTCAAAAGATTGTGACTTTGATTGGAGGTGAGGCTTGATGGCGATTTGGATCGAAGAAGATGCAAAGGTTCTGGTTCAAGGAATTACGGGCAAGCAAGGTATGTTCCATGCTGATAAGATGGTCGAATACGGCACTCAAATCGTTGGAGGATGCACACCTGGAAAGGGTGGGCAAACTGTTGAGTTGCAAGGAAAAGCATTCCCAGTTTGGCACAGCATGACTGAAGCCATCAAGGCAACTGATGCAGATGCAACCGTCATCTACGTCCCCCCACCGTTTGCTGGAGAAGCGATCATGGAAGCGGCAGAAGCCTTTGATTCAATCAAAGGTGAAGGCGTGATTGTGTGCATCACTGAAGGCATCCCAACCCTTGACATGGTCAAGGCAGTCGCTTACGTCAACAACCGTCCTGGTGTTCGCTTAATTGGTCCAAACTGCCCCGGTATCATCACGCCTGGTGAAACTGGAGGCGCCAAAATTGGAATCATGCCCGGTCACATTCACGCAAAAGGCCGCATCGGTATCGTTTCCAAATCAGGAACCTTGACCTATGAAGCCGTTGCCCAAACCATGAGCATCGATGAAGGCCAATCCACCTGCATCGGAATTGGCGGTGATCCAGTCAATGGAACAGGATTCATCGAATGCCTTGCAGCCTTTGAGAGCGATCCTCAAACAGAAGCGATCATCATGATTGGCGAGATTGGTGGAAATGCCGAGCAAGAAGCCGCTGCATGGGCCGCTGATAACGTGACCAAACCCATTGTTGGATTCGTTGCTGGTGCAACCGCTCCACCTGGCAAGCGCATGGGTCACGCAGGCGCTATCATTTCTGGCGGTAAAGGAACCGCTGAAGAGAAGTTCGAGGCGTTCAAGGCGGCAGGAATTGCCTGCGCTATGGACCCATCCGAACTTGGTAAGGTTCTCTTGGAATCACTCAAGAGTGCCGGTTTGCGATGAAGCCAATAACCTGCTTTCGCATGTGAGGGCATGCCCAAAGTGCGAACCTTCGACCCCGAGGTTTTGCACGAGCATTATTCTCAATCACAACCGCTCGATTTGACCTGGCTTGGAAAACCATCCCGCCATCAATTTCGATGGCGCTGCACAAGAAACAGATGGCACACAGCAGGACGGCAAATTCGAAGCGGTGAAGCTCTCGCAAAAGTCACAAAGCACAACACGCCTAGGGACATGTATGTCTCTACAAGTGCGTGGCTTAACCCTGTAAATTTACCAAAAATCAAGGATAAAAAAACACCTTCTCCAGTGATGATTGACCACCTGATTGTCTTCGATATCGACATTCCTCCCTTTTCGAAACGAAACATGGAACGGGCAAGGAAGGCAGCGGTTGGCCTGCTTGATTGGGTCGAAGAACACCATGATTTTGAGCGGGTTCACCTCGTTTTTTCTGGAAGCAAGGGTTTCCATCTTATTTTCAGGGACAAAGACCGAAGCCTGTTCGGGATTCCGGACCCTCGTCAACGTGAACAAGCGGTACGAAAAGCACGTCAAAGCCTTCTCAAAGAGGCGTTGGCGGCTGGGCATCCTGTGGACAAAGGCATCACTGCTGATACGCGTCGAATCATTAGGTTGCCCGGTTCTTTGCACGGTTCCACAGGCTGGTTTTGCAGCATTGTGCCTGAGCAACAATTGAGGGCACCATTTCGCACATGGGCCAAGGGTTTAGCACGCCATACTGATGCGATGAAGATGCCGTGGTATGCCAGATCGATCAAGAAGAAAACAGCAAAGACGAAGGCAAAGACGACGCCGGAGCCACAAGAGATTGCATCAGAATCATCCACCTCGCTGGAAGCCAGCACACATGTCCCTGGCACCAAAGACAGGAGTGCAATTTTTGCATGGTTGCCCCGAACTTGGGGCACGGTTGAGGAAACGGTGGAAGCGGCGGTTGAAAAAACAAGAGAATTGCGGGTGGGCCCAGTTTTGTTTTGGACCGATCAAGAGGCAGTACTGATGATGATCCCTCGAGCATTTCCTCGAGTTCAAGCAGCCAAAATGTGCCGCAAGATTGGACTCCTTCATACGGCACTTTCTATGGAATCAAACGATCATAACTGGGTGCGTTTTTCACCCCGGCAATGGGAAGTTTCGGGTTGGGAGGATGATTTCGAACCACTTGGTGTCCGGGAGCATGAATCGAATCATTCGACTTTAGCACCATGGTCCTCTGCTCATTTAGAATTGGCTCAGCGATTGAATCTCGTTCTTGAGGCCGTAGAAGGCGACCGTGCTGGCTCAAACGATCCGATGATACGCGTTGTTCGCCGAAACTAACGGGCATAGATTATATGCCACCACCCTGAGCAATATCTGTTCCTAAGAGAGCCGAAAGGCGATGACCTATGATGACATGTCATCGATTGACCAGAACACACACCGGCTGTGGCGCATGGGAACAGCGCCACAGCCACTCATTTTATGTCGCAATCCGGCCTCTTCCCGCAGTCAAAGACTGAAAGATTATGTGCTCAAGGGAAAACCTCCTGCTGTGAAAAGAGGTTCGCAATCGTTATCCAACATTCTTTTGCGGTCCGTTTTCGTGTCTAAGGATTTGATGATATGAATATTTACGGGACCGTTCTCTTTCTGATCTTGGCTGGTGGCGCGGGCATTTTTGCAATTCTAGCTTTAACTGATACCGTTGAAATCATGCAGGTTGAAGGCCAGATTATGGAAGGCACCACATGGGACGAACGTGAAGGTTCGAGGGAAGAATGCACCCAAATGGGCTACTACTATGACGAGTATGGGGATGAATACGAAGAATGTGAAGAATACAAAACCGTCTACTTTTTCGTATGTTCTTCTAACATCAACTTCAATTACACAAGTTTTGAAGAACCTAATGGCACTCTCTATGAATCCAGCGATACAATCACTTGGGGTGAAAGTTCCTCCAGTTGCCTTGAGGACATTCAAAACTCGTACCCGGTTGGGGGCAAAATTATTGTCTACTATCCATCGGATGACATCCAGAAAGCGAGCCTTTCAAAACCCCTTGATCCTGGAGGCATCTACTTTTGTTGCGCCTTTTGTTTCGCTGTGTTATCTGTACCAGCACTTGTGATTATGCTTACCTCCAAATCCCCGGGCGTATCAATGAAGACCGGTGGTATGCTCAAAGGGCTCCGCCCTCAACGAATCGATGTATCTCCTCCGACCGGGCAAGCACAGTACGATACCTTCGTTCCGGGTGGTTCAGGGGGATACCCTGTGCCTTCTCAGAACGCTGGCGCTGGCAGAGGTGGAGGCGGCTTTGGCGGCGGTGGAATGATGGTGATTCCCGGAATGGCTGGCGGTGCAGTCGGCCATTCAGTCGGCCGGCAGACTCAGCAAAGAAGAGGTCCTTCTCGTAAATCTAAAAACAACATGTCCCCTTCGAGGATCAGTGGTTACAAGCGGGTTATCGATACATTGAATCTAAGCAAAAATGCCTCAAATGTCTACGATGCAGAGAACATGCTTCGCTCGAGTGGTTTCATGAACGCTGCTGATGCGAACAAATTCATGGCTCATCCATTTGTGATGCAAAGTCTTGGTTTTGCAGCTGGGGCAGCAGCTGTCAGTGGGGCTAAAGCAGCCACTGCGGCATCAAATTCGGGGGGCATGCTGAGCAGAAATGTACCAGCCCCATCTGACGCAAACACCAATTTACGACCAGCAGGATCCAGCGAGGAGCGTTTGCAGCAAATGCAAGATGAAGCAGCAGCATTCTTTGAATCTGCAAAACCAATTCAGCCAAAAGTTGCCACAGCCACTTCAAGGCCGGTTGGAGAAGATGAGTCCAATCAATGCGCCCACCCCTCATGCGACACTGGAGTCACATCCTTTGATTTCCGCTGCTTTGATTGCCGCCGAAGGTTCTGCAGTGCACACAAAGGCATGACATTCCAATGCAGCGATTGTGCAAATTGAAGTCACTGGTGGACCAACTTTTCGTGGATACCCACGTCAGGAACAAGCCCCTGCAATTGGGCGTATTCAACCAATTGGCGTCCATTGCCACTCCTTGCATACGTGACGACTCCCGGGCTCACATGGACATTCCAGTGCTTCTCAAAGACCGCAGCCCTCTCCTTTGTATTGGCTAGGCATGAAGGGACTGTGTGGTACATCATGACGGAAACTCTCTGCTTGCGAAGGAACACTGCGAGCACCTCCGGCATGAGTTTCGAGAGCCAAGTTTCATCAAAAAATTTGGATGAACGTTGAATTACATACCTTGGCTTATCGAGTGGGCCGAGGACTTCTGCAAGAGCATCGCTGAACATCTTGGCTTCATCAGGGGTCGAATTTTGCAGGTGATAACGAATCCATCCGCCTCCCCGATCGCCTCCTGAAGGCCTTGCGATATGGGTCATTTCTCCTAGTTCACAAAGTGAATCGACAATGGCTTGGGCAATGGCCTGAGTCAATGATGCGTCGGTCCACACCTTCTTTTCGGGTCCAAATTTGAATCCATTGGAAAAACCGCTTGATGCTTTTGCTTCGACTGCAGGTTTTGCTTCAGCGGCAAACGGTTGACCAATGCCCCAAAGTTCACGGGTATGTTCACGGGTTCGTGCTCGGCGTAGCATCTCTTCATTGAACATCGCCATTCCTTCGCTGATGCCTTCCGGACGAACGTCGTTGAAGGCTGCATGGACATGGCCAACGCCCTTTTCGATTGCTCCATCATCGCAAACGCCATACAATTGCTTGTGCTTTTGCTTGAAGCGTTGATAGTCATCGAATCCTTTGGTGAACTCGTCTGCAACGCAAACGATGTCCCAGTTGTTCGCCACCTTTTCCTTCCATTGCTTATCCAATCGTATTGAACGTCCTCGCAACTGATTGATGCTCATGCTGGTTGTGACGGTTGTCATGTCAACCAGAACGTTAATTCTGGAAGCGTCCCATCCTTCACCAAGCAGTCCTCGAGTGCCAACAAGGCATCGAGTGAATCCTTCTTGGAAGAATTCGGTGATCATTAATGAATAATACCGTGGCACCCAATGCTTTCCTTTTCCATGAATTTCATGATATCCGTCATGAATTTGGTCACTGAATGTGACCTCCAACGATCGCTCTTTGACCCATTGTTCGGCACGTTCGATGAATTTGGGGGCAAGATCATCGTCCACAAGCACGGTGCTGCCCGTCATCAGGATCGGGTCCAAGTAATCGCCTGCAGCATTCTTTACCAGTGCGCGGAACACGGCGATGGCGCCACCAGCTTCCTTGTCAAGGACCCCTTCCACAAGAGCGGTGGCGGATGTCTTTTCGAAATCAGTGACCACGACAGCACGGATGTTTGGCCCGAGCGCTTGCATCTCGACGTTGATGATTTCTGTAAGGGCCCCCACTTTCGAAGAGGCATAGGCCATGACTCGACCAACTGGGGAGGCGCATGGTCTTGAGCCAGTTTCTGTGATTTGGATGCCCAACATGCGGAGTCGAGCGATCACAGATTCAGCCAATTTGTGATCTTCTTTGCTCTTTGATAGGCGTAATCCATAGCGAACATAGCGGTCCAGCACCGAGCGAAGCATGCTCATTCGAGACCATGATTCATCGTTCGGTCGCATAGCAATTGGTGGTACACCGACTGGAAGTGCTTGACCATGACCGATCAGAAATCGCCTTGCATTGTCAGCGAATTTTTCATTCTTGGATCGAAAATTCTGCCAAGACAGGGATTCTCCTTTGTGGTTTGTGCGCTTGTCTAGGCTATTGTATATCCAATCATCAAGGGTTGGAACTCGATTTTTCGAGGTGGATTCATGGGGTTTTCGCAAGTCGTTGAGCAATGTTTCGAATTCCTCATCAACTCCAGCAATGTACTTCAGTTCATGTGAGGCGGGACGAACAAAGTAGCACAAGTCTTGGTAAGGTGCTAGATTTTCGTGCCTCACTAATGCCGGAACTGGGACTTCATAATCAACTGGTCCAAAAAACGCTTCATACCTCTGAGAATCCTCATTATCGATTTCCTCAGTGTCGGGCGGGGTTGCAGTTAATCCAAGCACCACTGGATCGTCAAAGTACTCCTTCACTTCCGCCAAAATCCGACCCCAATGGTGCATGAGGTGATGGCATTCATCCAGTATGATGAGGCCAATGCCCACCTCTTTCAGACGCATTAAATTCGCTTTGGCACTTTCGTGTAAGGTCCACATAGCATTGCCATTTTTGGCAAAATCATCCCGGACTTTTTTGCGGTATGTCTTCAAGCGAGAGGTGTAATACTTCTTGTTTGACTCCTCAAGGCCTTTTTGCCAAGCAAGGGCAGATTCGTGGTCATCTGCCTGGCCGTCTGTCATCAGTTTTTCAGCCCACAATTGAAGAGCAACATGGTCGAGGTCTTCTCCACCTTTGCGGGGCATGGTCACTGCTTGATAGGTTAATGAAGTCAGCAATCCGGGTTTTTTTGGATCGGTGCTGATGTGCGCATCCTTTCCATCGAGATCGAACAACGAGGTCCGAGCTGCCCATTGTGCTTGAATCGCAGAATTGGGAGAAAGCACCAATGCGGGCTTTTTGATCAGGTCAGCCCACACATAGAGGCCAAGAATGGTTTTTCCAGAGCCCGGTGGAGCGACGATGTGAAGCCTCTTCTCGCCATTGTCGAGTTGAGGTTGAATGATTGAAGTGGCTGCCGCTTGTGAAGGACGCAATGTTCCGGTGAATCTGATGTTACCGAACTCTGGGAGTTGAGTTGCCATGGATCATCACCCATGCATTTCAACGAGGGCCACGTTTTGGTCCGGGCGGTCCGCCGCCAGGCCCACCCTTTGGAGGGCCGGAACGCTTTGGAGGTCCTCCAGATTTGCTTGGGCCAGGAGGTCCACCGCTTTTCTTTGGGGGCCCACCGGATTTGCTTGGTCCAGGAGGCCCGCCACTCTTCTTTGGAGGTCCACCGGATTTGCTTGGTCCAGGAGGCCCGCCACTTTTCTTTGGAGGTCCACCGGACTTGCTTGGTCCAGAGGGTCCGCTACTCTTTTTTGGAGGTCCGCCGGATTTGCTTGGTCCGGGAGGTCCGCCGCTCTTCTTAGGAGGCCCACCGGATTTGCTTGGCCCGGGAGGTCCGCCGCTCTTCTTTGGAGGCCCACCGGATTTGCTTGGTCCGGGAGGTCCTGAAGAACGGCCCGGTGGTCCGCCTTTCTTAGGAGATTCTGCAACTTCTTCTTCATCTTCGAACATTGCTCCGCAGTGTGGGCATTCATTGTCGCTTTCTTTGACCAAGCCGTCGCAAATTTCGCATGCAAACATTTCTTCATCGTCTTCAGCATCGTCGCCTAGATTTTCGACTTCACCATCCTTCGACCGGAAGATGGTAAGCACTGGTGTGAGGTCGAATCCTTTGAGCGCCAATTCGGTTTGAATGGCATGCTCAAAGGCCTGCTTGAGGTCTTCTGGCGTGTCGAGAACACGTCCGTCGTCAACATAGGTGACGTTGACTGTTAATTCCGAACCATCGCTCTTAGCCTGTGGGGTTTCGACCGCGACCCCTCGCTTTCGAGCGACTCGTCGTACAGCGACCTCGCACATTCTTCGGAGGAGTGCTTCATCAGGTGCGTTTGACGGGCCTTGACCGAGGGCTCCAGCCATGACTTCCTTTGCTGGATTAGCTGCATCACCTCTGAGGTGAGATGGTAGTTCTGCGCCGAGTGAAGCCAGCACATTTGTTGCTGGTGTTTGATTCATATTGAGCCATTGACTTCTTCGCTCGTCTTTCATTGCACGTTCGGCTTCTGCAAGTCGATTCACCATTGCATCAGTGGGTGAGGCAGATGGGTTGTTGGCCACCATGGTGCCTCCTGGGTTGAACGGTGTAACATTGGCAGGGTTCTTCTGAGGTATCGCTCCGCTGGACAGACTTGGTCCTCTGGTTTGTTGCGGTAGATCCGAGCGCCCTCCACCGACCACATTGGGCTGATTTTGGGGAGGAAATTGACCCATTTGGTTTGGTGGCATTCCTTG
>CALKDX010000073.1 GCA_938084455.1 Candidatus Poseidoniaceae archaeon | reverse complement strand
CGACGGTGACGGTATCCCAGACGCTTACGACCCAGATTTCACGGAATCTGACGCAGGCGCTGGTGACGGCGGCACCGAAGGCGGCGGCGACTCCGATGCCGGAGCCCAAAACCCACAACCTGGTCAAGGCCAAGGTCAAGGCCAAGGTCAAGGCCAAGGTCAAGGCCAAGGTCAAGGACAGGGTCAAGGCCAAGGACAAGGTCAAGGCCAAGGACAGGGTCAAGGCCAAGGACAAGGACAAGGTCAAGGCCAAGGCCAAGGCCAAGGTCAAGGCCAAGGTCAACAACAAGGCCAGGGTCAAGGACAACAGGGTCAACAAGGTCAACAAGGTCAGCAAGGACAACAAGGACAGCAAGGTCAGCAGGGCCAGCAAGGACAGCAAGGACAGCAAGGACAGCAGGGCCAACAAGGTCAGCAAGGTCAGCAAGGTCAGCAAGGTCAGCAAGGTCAGCAACAAGACAACGGCCAAGGTCAACAACAGCAAGGCGGCGAACAAGGCGGCCAGCAAGGTGACCAACAAAGCGAAGATCAGAACGGACAAAACCAGAACGGTCAGAGCGAGCAGCAGCAAGGACAAACCCAAAACGGTCAACAAGGCCAACAGGGTCAACAAACCGAGCAGCAGCAAGGTCAACAACTTGACAACCAAGCTGAAAATGGCGAAAATGACAACGACGGTGACGGCATCCCTAACGATGTTGACAACGACGATGACAACGACGGCATTCCTGACAGCGTTGACGAGAACCCAATGGATCACGACAACGATGGACTTGATGATGCAGAAGACTCCGACGATGACGGTGACGGAATCGACGATTCTGAAGAAGTTCAGGACGGCGACCCGAACACCAACATCTACGACCACGACAACGACGGCATCTCCGATGCTGTTGACCTCGACATCGACAACGATGGCATTGACAACCGAAACGACATGGACGAAAACGGCGTAGACCTCTCCCGTGACCACGACAACGATGGCATGGATGACGCTGAAGACACCGATGACGACAACGACGACATTCTTGACGTCGATGAAATCAACGGCGCCACCGGCACCTACCGCTACGACCATGACAACGACGGTATTTGGGACGCAACCGACAACGACGATGATAACGACGGATTGCTCGACTGGTTCGAGCAAAATGACGGTAACTCCAAGACCGGTCAATTTGATCACGACAACGATGGTCTCGATGACAACGAAGATGACGACGACGATGACGACGGCATTCTCGATGAATTCGAGGCTTGAAGTTCAACTGATTGAACATCGACACCACCGATGCTGAGGCATCGGGTGAGCCGGATTCTCGGGGGGTTCGCCCCCCGAGAATCCCTTTTCCCTCCTTCTATTCTTCGACAATTTCAGATCTAATTTAGAGGATTCTTTCTCTTATCATTTGGCGATGATACTCATCGTGTTCAGTGATACCAACGCCCGCATGCGCGCCATCCCTTTCAAATAGGGTATGACGGTGGCAAGTTGATTCCAGAGGTGCCCACATGCTCTCAAACATACAAAATGAAACCCTGCAAAACCGACAAAAGCTCAGTATGTCGTTGACAATTGTGTTCTTGATGCTCACCAGCACTCTTCTTGCTGTTGTCCAAGACTTCAGCGCTGATGAACCATCTGAAGCAAACGGATTCCAAGAAGGTCAACGAATCGGCCAAAGCATAGCGCAATCGACCGCTCAAAGCGGACAAGGCGAATGGACCGGCTTCCAAGACCCATGGCATGAAACCAGCCACCCTTCAATCACTGATTTGATGTGGGCTGACCCCGGTGTGATGTCTGGAATCATCACCGATCTGAGCGCCATAGAAGCCCTCGCTCCAATGTATGCTGGACTCCTTGAGGAATCAGCCAAAGACGACCATGACAACGATGGAATCAACGATTTGAACGATCTTGATGACGACAACGATGGAATTTACGATTTGCTTGAGCGATTCGATGGTTGCTACGGAACCCATCCATTCGATCACGACAACGATGGCATCCTTGATGCTGAAGATTGGGACGACGACAACGACGGAATTCTCGAAGGACCAATTGACTATGTCGCTCTCGAGGCTGAAGGACTCGATCCACGAAACGTTTCAACAGACCGTTACCTCGATGCAAACATCGTCCACCCATGGACTGGTGCAGCAGTTGGCTCATTCTATCTCGCCGACCAGAACCCAATGGATCACGACAACGATGGCGTGACCGACGAAGACTCCGACGGTGCAGGCCCAGGTCGTTACGATGAGGACGACGACAACGACGCACGAATTGACCAATTCAAGTGGCCTTGCGATCTTGACAACGACGGCATTCAAGATTACTTTGACAACGATGATGACGGCGATGGCGTTGACGATGTCGAAGACTCACACCCATACGATGCTTCAATCACAATTTCTCACACCGCGGCAGGAAACTTGTTTGACGAAGCAGTTTCCTGGGATTTCAACTCCTATCGAATTTACTCCGGCGGTGTCAATTACCTCAACGCTGAATTGAACCGTGTGAACGCGGTAAACGCCCCTTCGGTGACCTCAAACGCTCCAAACGGCATCCCAGCCTTCACTACAATCATCGACGGTGATTTGGATGGCGATCTGATTCCGAACTTCCTTGACCCAGACAACGACAACGACGGAACCCCTGACAGCGCTGATACAGATGACGACAACGACGGAATCCTCGATATGTCCGATCCTGATGACGACAACGACGGAATCCACGATGTCTGTGTCAACATTGACGTCAATGGTGACAACAAGGGAGATTACAACGGCCTTCTGAACGGAGAACCAACAGCCTTGGATGCATCAACGCTCGCTGGTGGCCAAGCATACGTGACTTCCTCTGGCGTCGGTACCTCGGCGCAATCAGGCATTGGCATGACCGTCGATATTGTTGCAGACGCAGCATCTGGCGGCACAATCACTTCGGTGACCATCAACAACCCAGGATACGGTTATTCCGTTGGCACACAGGTGTCGATCAATGGGGGCAATTCCGGTGCATCAATTGCTGTAGCAAGCGTCAACACAGTTGACTTTGAAATTCCAGGTGCAGACGGTGACAACGATGGAAACACCGATTGTGAAATTGATTACGACCAAGATCTCGATGACGACAGGCTTCGACCTTTCGATCAAAATTACAACTCCATCTATGACTGGCTCGACCCTGACATGGGCGGGACGCCAACACCCGACAACCTTGGCGACATCACCGTGAGCGGTGACGCTAGCAACTTTGAGTACGATCTTGACGACGATCAAATCCAAAATGAAAACGATTCGTTCCCATTGGACAAGACATCAGATGTTGCCACATGGAACTGCCCAACAGCGTCAACTCCTAACCCGGTCAACCCTGATCCGAGGTGCACATCTCGCCGCGCATCTTTCTCTCAGTTCAACGATTGGGACGGCGACGGTATCTCCAACTGGGATGACGTTGATGATGACGGCGATGGAATCATCGACGTGCTGGACATTGATTGGGATTGTGATCTTGACAACGACGCAGACCTCCACGCCATCAACGGTGCTTTGTACCGGGACGATGGTCCAAATTCAGTTGACTCTGACATTGACGGCGACGGACTTGAAAACGACATTGATTGGGACGATGACAACGACGGAATCGCTGACATTTACGACCCAGATGACGGAAACTGTGGAACGGTCGACTATGATCCAAGCGATTCATTCGCCCGCCCATATTACCCATTAGATGACGGCGGCTCCCTCACTGGCGCCCAAGACAGCACACCATACACTGACAACGCAACAGACCACTGGAACCTCCTCTTCTGGCACAACCCGTTCGCTGATGTGATGCTCAATTACAACGGCTACGACGCCACAACTTCACCTGCAACTCCCGGAACTGTCCCAGAATTTTACTGGTTCATGTTTGCTCGTTGGTCACCTTACAATGGCGGTAACGAGTGGGACATTGACGCAGATGGAGATTCACTCACAAACGGCCTTGATACGGACCAAGATGCCGATGGTTTGCCAGATTGGTGGGACCAAGATGAAGGAAACGACGGCCAAATGGACGTTGACGACCCGAAAATGGGCGGTTCATTCAACCTCACACAATGTGGTTGGACGGCTGGAAACCTTGGCGGCGGATATGTGTGCGGTTACCAGTACGCAGTCGCATATCACATGCCACTGAATGGCGTCAATGCTCAATTTGGTTCACCATATTCAACCCGCCCAGACGCCTTTGTCGATCAGGGTGCAACGGCCGGCGGCCCTTCGAACAACTGGAGCTGCACTCCGGGCGCTCAAGGTGGTTGTTATCACTACGATTTCGGTGGAGACGGCACCATCGAGTCGGGAATCTCACATCTTCAAATGACCGATAATCGGGACGCTTTCGTCACCTGGGTCGGACTCTTGACAGGGCTTTGGCAGTGGACTTCTGACAATGGCCCAATTGCAGACTTCCCAGATGAATTAGGCGCTGACTTGCTCAAGAACGATGTTGATGGCGATGTTGATGGCGATTTCACCAACATGACCGTTGATCTTGACAACGATTACGACGCAGTGTATGACTGGTATGACGTCGACGACGACAACGACGGAATTTGGGATTATTTTGAAATCGACAGCGATGACGATTGGGACAACGATGCAGGCCAAGAAAACGGCAATTTCTTCAGCGGTACAAACTGCGATGACAACGACGATGACGGTAACGATGCCGACGTTGACGAAGACGGATTCTTCCAAGCAGTTTGGGACCGTGGAATCATGTCACAAGGCCTGCGAGAACCCTCGCTTTATGACGTTGACAACGACAACGACGGCGTTCCAGATGCTGAAGACACCGATGACGACAACAACGGTATTCTTGATGTCGACCAAGCATTGCTCCCCGGTTGCTTCTGGGGCGAAGAAGAATCACCGTTTGACCACGATAACGATGGTATCGTCAACTGGGCAGACAACGATTGGGACGGCGATGGAATCATCAATGCAGTTGAACTCACCATCAGCATTACCCAAGCGTTTGACCACGACAACGATGGAGCCCGTGACGACATTGATGAAGACGATGACGAAGACGGCATGAAAGATGAAGACGAAGTGCTTCTTTGGCCAACTCGCTTCGACCGCAATTCAACCAACCCATGGGATCACGACGACTTTGGGAACGGCGAGGGAATCGCAAACCCTCTCGACAGCAACACAGGGCCTGATGCAATCGATGAAGACGACGACAATGACACACGAGCGGATTTGGACTTCGACCATCTCGAAGAAACTTACACCAGCACTCTGCCATGTTACAATGGTGGCGAAACCAGTGATTGGGACAGCGACAACGATTGCAAACTCGATAGTGAAGACAAAGCTCCCACGTTCATCACGCTGAACCTCCCGAATGAACTTTGGTTGGACGCTCAAACACCAGCAATTTTCAGCGGCCATGTTGATTGGGTCAACCCGACCACACAACAATTCGAACCAGCACCAGGCTTACCAGTTCAAGTTCACATCGAGTGGACCGGCAACAACACAACAGCCATCGAAACGATTGACGTGCTCACCACCGCTTCAGGGAACTTCAGCGTGGGGCAATTCCTCTACCCTGAAGATTTGACCGTCGGCGATAATACGACCTACAGAGTCTATGCTGAAGTGACAGAAATGTTTGCTTTCAACGGCAATCAGTCACAGTCATACTACGTTGGCGCCGAAGCAAATCTTACCGCTGACATCTTCATGAACGATTACTTCCGAAGCGACGAACAACCGTTCTGGGTCGACATGTGGTCCTACTACTCTGCAGACGTCCAACGTGGAGTTTTCAACAATTTGATTCCAAGCGTTCCAATGACCTTCTCTGTCCGAGGGGGCATCTTTGGTAACCTCACTTCCCCAACCAACTTCACCGGATTGGGCGGCGACGGATACCGCAGCGGCGCTTCCGGTTTGGTCTCTGTGACGTTCGTTCAAGACGTAGGCATCAACGGAATTTGGAAGCAAATCCAATGGAACTCAACCCGCGACAATGGACAAGGCAAGGTCCCTGGAGGGTATGAGGAAGTGGCATGGAACTCCAACACCAACATGCTCGAACCTCTTCTCGATAGCAACGGCGACATCATCGAGTATGATTACACCAATACGAGTTTACCCGCAGGCGACTACGAAGTGACCGCAAGCGTTCGCCCTGACCTCGGGGCCGAATGGCCATTCCCGTACCTCCATGGTGATGATACAGAACCACAATCAATCCGTGTCATGCATCGCATGAACATAGAAGCACAGATGATCTTCGAAGGCACCAACCCGGTCTACTATTTCGATGCAACCATCAACAACGGAGATGGAACCTTCGGGAACTGGGCGACCCTGTTCCACCAAGAAGCACTGAACGGGGCAGGACTTGTGTTCAACGACATTTCGCGGGCCAAGCCTTACCCAACAAACTGGGATGGCGCCCCTGAGAGTTTGATAGGCGAAGCGGCAAATCTCCGCGACTTCATCAGCACGAACTCCACACATTGGTTCATCAATTTGGTGAACGGCGGCGACGGCGACTTACCCCCTTGTGGTGCGGTTGACCCGACCGATCCAAACAGCGAGGTGCGATGTGAAATTGTTCCAGAATTGAACACTGGAGATTCCCTCCAAATCATCGGATCAGTCACCAACCGAACAAACGATCCATGGGACGCAGACCCTGTCGCTCTCCAGGTCGACGTGGACGGAAACGGCCAATTCTTGGGTGCTGGTGAAACGGCATACACCCAAAGACCAGTCATGAGCAACGGTGTTGCTGAATTTGATTACAACTGGTCTTGGTACAGCCAATACGGTTCGGGAACCTATGGAATGCGTGTGGACTTCACCAACTCTGCATACTACTTCACAGGCAACAGCTCAACCCTTTCCGCTACCGGTGCGTACATCAACGTCACTGTGGTTGGTACAACAGATTTCCAAACGACCTCCCTACCACGTTTGTACCGCAACAGCAGCACAACCATTCAGGCAAAGCTTGTCGACAATTCGCTACAACCTGTACGCAATGTACCTGTGAACTACACATGGTCTGCAGATGGTAGGAGTGGCGTGAATTACACGGATGAAAACGGTTTCTTCGAGATACCGTTCAATATTTCAGCGCAAGACGCACTCGGTGATTTCACGTTGCAGTTCGAGTTTGCTGGCACACCGTTGCTCAAGGGCAACACGATGGTGCAGGAAGTATGGGTTGTTTCGAGGACCTACCTTTCTGTCGTGTCGGCGGATCCGAACTTACGACAATCAGGCGATCGATGGGATTTCACAGCGCAGGTTGTTGATGACAATAAGACCTCAATCCGAGATTCTGGTGGGGCAGCCCTTGACGGGGCGAACTCAGGATTGGTGGACGTGATCTTCGAAGGTACGGATTTCAATGGCGTGTTCCACCGACAGGTGGTCGCAACCCTTGCTCCGTCCGCTGGACTGATTTCCCTGCCAGAGCCACAGCCTGACAATTCTCACCTGTGCTTCTACGATGGCAACGGCGACTCTATCCCGGACCGTGATTTCAACCAAGATGGAATTCTTGACCGAAATGAAACGGTTGGGTGTTTGAAGTCCAACATCAGCCCTCTGAACCCACAACTCTTGCGTGAGGATCCAGAATCGTTCCTTCCAGATGGATTCGGGCCTGTGAACGTCATTCTGCGGTTTGAGGAAAACCTTCCAAACGAGGGTTGCCAAGAACTCCAGCCAAGTGCTTTGACCATTCAAGGGGCATGGGACCCGTGCACAAGCGTGCCTGGAAACGACCACTTCAGACTGAAGATGACCAACAACGCAAACGGGTTCTCTCTCATTGGGCGAACATCGCTAACCGTCGACGATCAAATTGTCTACACCAGCGAAATCAACCCGGTGACGGGAGAAGTTGTACCAAAGCCAATGATTGTCACAGGACAACTCCAAGATGAACTTGGCACCAACTTGACCAACCGAAACATTCGGGTCACCTACGAGATGATCAACGGACAATCGAACCCGACATCTTGCCAGACAGGCATGACGGACATGAACGGACAATACTCGATTCTGTGCCCACTGTCGGACGTTATGGCTGGCAAGGCTAAGGTCAGCGTCACGTACTCTTCGTACGACAACAACGATGCTTACCGTTACGAGAACAAGACCGTTCAAACTGAGTTTGACGTGTTCTCGAACTCCACTTTGGCTATCAGCGAAGTTGGACCATTCAAGTCCAGCGTTGAATCGTGGACTGCACCTAACGGGTCCAACTACCCGGTGCTCTATCTGAAGGAATCGTACCACATCGATGCTAAGCTCACTCAATCTAACGGACAATTTGTTGGTGGTAAGTGCTTGAACATCTACCTCGATCCAGAGCAAAACATCCGCCCTGTTTCGACCATCCGAACCAGCGAAATCGATGGTACAATCGAATGGTTCAGCGGTGATCCAAGCCAAAACCCGACCCTGAAGGGCGTTGAAACCACTGGCGGTAAATTGGAAGGGTTCAGGACCCTCCGAATTGCGTTTGAACCAGACGTCAACGTCCCCGGAGGCTGTGATAAGGATTCATCCAATGTTCTCAACGGCTCGTTCGTTGACATGGACATCCTTGTGCGCTCCCGAGTGGATTTGCAAGTCAAGCAGACTTGGAGCCACCTCCCTGGCAACGGTTTGGATAACGACGAACCGGTCATTGGCTCGATTGCATTGCTTCGAGATCGCCTTGACTTGGCGGTCGAGAACCAAGAGGTCTGGTTTGTCCGACAATACTGGTCTGCAGAAAACTCAGAGTGGGTTGTTGAAGGTACGAACAAATCGAAGACAAACGAGCAAGGTGTGGCAGAGTTCGAATGGGCTTTCGGCGGTACTTCCTGCGATGGAGAGCCGTGTGAAGGCCTCTGGCGCATCATCGCCTACTACCCAGGTTCGACCAACTTTGCCGAATCCCAAGACAACATCACACACGAGTTGGTCTATGAGATGCCACAAACCATCGATGCCGCATCTGGCTTCTTTACACCCGGGCGCAGTATGGCCTTGGGTGTTCTCCTGATGGCCTTGCTCATCGGTGGTCTGATCTACTATCAACGAGCTCAAGAACGCCGACAGGTGCAAGCACTCAAGGGTATCTTGACCGACACGATGATGCAATTAGAAGCAAGCAACGAATACATCGCTGCAATCTTCGATTGTTACAAGAGCTTGGTGAAGCACTTCAAGCGATACGGCTTCATGAAGAAGGTCTACGAAACCACACGTGAATTCGAATCAGCAGTTCGTGCAGCGTTCAACATGGTGCCAGCGGATCAACTCAGCGCCTTCCTCTCCATCTTTGAAGAGGCTCGCTACTCGGATCACACCATTGACGCATCCCACCGCGACCGTGCACTGCAAACGCTCAATGCCATCGTCCAATCTCTAACTGTCGCCCTTGGCGAAGAAGGCTCAGTGACTCGAAAGGAATTGGTTGGCTTGTATGAAAAGCAAACCAAGGCAGGCGAGTTTGTTGCAGCAGATGGCACAGTGCGTCAAGCCGGAATTGTCGAAGGCGAAGGCTCGGACTTCAAAATTTGAAGCCATCCTTGAAATCTAAGGGGCCTCTTTTGAGGCCCCTTGGCCTTCTTGGTCGCCTTAACCTTCAAGGAGCAGGTGCCGTGTGGTAGTACCATGGACGATTGGAAGCAACTTATCGGCGAGGCTATGCAAATTGAGACAACAGATACGATTGCAGCGTTCAAAATCTATGAACGAGCAGTCTTTGCTGGCCTTTCAACAGCACAGAATTTACTGGACGACGTAGAAGCTGCACAAATCATCGAGGCCATTTATGGAGCCTTGGTTGCTTATTCACAGACGGTTATGCTACGAATGAAGGCAGAAGATCCAGAAATCGGAGGTGTCGACCATGCTTTCCGAGCCGGACAAGCTTACGGCGTATCGTGCGTGCTCAACCATTTGATTGACAAACTCACCGACATCACTGGCGGTACTGAATTGGGCGCAATGGATGCTTTTTCTGATACCCTTCACGATGAAATTATCATTCAAGGGCGAGCCGCTGGACTCACCGTTGAACTGCTTGATGCTCAAGGGGACATCCTCCTCGAGTGACCTAATTCGCCCAAAGATGAACGCGTCCTCCGAACCCGAAGAATCGGGCCACTGCGACGCGTCGCACCGACCAACCGCGTCGGTGCATTGATAATGGGATGGCGAGTCGGCGAATTGCTTCAAAGCATCGAGGGAGTCAAATGAGCAATCCGACACGAAAGACAAACGCACGACTGGTTGATGTCATCAACCAGTTGAAGGCCCAGTCGCGTGACACCGGAGCAGCTGTTTGGCGAGATGTGGCCATGCGACTCTCAAAGAGTCGCAAAAATTGGGCGCAGCCGAACTTGAGCCGTGTGAGCCGCTACGCCCCCGAAGGTGCAACCATCCTCGTACCAGGCAAGCTGCTCGGCTCAGGTGAATTGTCTGCCAACCACAC
>CALKDX010000072.1 GCA_938084455.1 Candidatus Poseidoniaceae archaeon | reverse complement strand
GAAAGCGGTATGGTCTCCATCAATGAATACCCGATCACCTTCCCACAAACTGCCTTCACCGGTTGGAAGCAGTCCGGCATTGGTGTTGAACAAAGCCAAGACGCCATGCGCTTCTACACCAAGGTGAAGAACGTCAACGTCAAACTCTGAGGTGAATGCATGACTGTGGAAGTTGAAGACAGGGAAAACGGCATTCGAATTGTCCGATTAACCGGTGCTTCGGCAAGCAAATCCTTCTCAAGAGAATCCTTACCAATCATTGCCAAAACCATCGACCAGGGCCTAAACGATCCTGAAGTCAAAGGCATGGTTATCACTGGAGAAGGCAAATTCTTCTCTGCTGGTGCTGATATTCACGCCTTTCAAGAAGCAATTGATGCTAACGATGCCCCCCAGTTGATTCGAGATCTCACCAACATCCTTCACCCTCTCTTGGTACGAATGCGCCAATCTGGAACCATCGTGGTTGGCGCCATCAACGGTGCGGCTGCTGGCGGAGGCCTCGGACTTGCACTTGCGTGCGATGTTCGTATTGCTTCACCACAGGCAAAGCTTGCAGCATCCTATGCCAGCATTGGTCTTTCACCAGACGGTGGCACAACGTGGCTGCTGCCTCGACTCGTCGGTGAACAGCGAAGCCGTTCCTTCTTCTTTGAGAATCAAATTTGGTCGGCTGAGCAAGCCAAAGATGCAGGAGCAATCGATGAAGTCGTTGAAACAGAGCAATTGCTTGAACGGTCTGTTGAGGTTGCAAGCAACTGGAGCAAGTGGGGTGGCCATTTCCGAGAAGCCACCAAGCACCTGCTTCACGTCCAATCACAGAATGATTTCGAGACGCACCTGAAGCATGAACAAACCCTGATTGAGGCTGCAGGAACGACACCGGATTTCAAAGAAGGTGTGATTGCTTTTTTGAAGAGGGAGTAGCATGGACAGTAAACAATCAAAGTGGTACAACAAGAGTTACTCACTGTGGCTGTTTCTGAGTAATTGCGATACTGCAGCCAGTTTAATCATGGCACTTTCTAGCATCGCAACGAGTTTTAATTTAATCTTTGGAGAAATTAAATCTACTATATTTTACTTATCTGTATCATTGCTTATATTTTCATTCGCAGTCTCAAGGTTGGTGAAGAAACCACTTTTCCAGAGGGCTCAAAATTCCCGTGAAAATTTAACTTCAATGGCCCCTGGTCACTCGTTTGAGAGTTTATCCAAGGGGCCACCAATAAAGTCGATACGTTTTGAACAATGTGCAGAAACGTACATCGCTTTTGCAAATGCTATGAACGATCTCGCATCGAATTCAGATACTTTTTCCGAAGATGATTTAGAATTAATTAGTCATTTAGTTTTTAATGATAAAGTACTCAGAAAAAGTCTCAAGCGTTACAAGACCATGGAACAATCCCTTTTTGCGACCCTCCTGTTCATCGTGGATGAAAAAGGTGATTTCACACGTGACCAATGGGCTCAAATGTGTAAAGTCTTGTTGAAATTCATGGGCGAGGAACCAAAATCTAAGCAAGTACGCAACGAACTGTGCTTAGATTGAAACGAGGACTTATGTTCCGCAAAAGGACACAATCATAAATGAACAAGGTCACTATATGGCATGATCATTAGTTGATAGGCCGACTCATAATTGCGCACCCATCCTCGGGAATCATCTCTAAATTGGATTAATGGGGCAAAGCTTGCATCCATGAACCGCCATTGCTGGACAAGCATACCGAATTTCTCACGTAGTCCGAACATCCGTTGCATGGTGAAGTGGTGGCGAGATACAAAAATCAGTTCTTCAGTCCTCATTCCACGCATGTGTTTTCGAATCCGACTTCGAATTTTTCGAATGATGTCTTCCAATTCGATGTCAGGGTGATCGACAAAAATCACCAGACGTGGATTGAACGGGCCTGGGACACTACCCGGGAACACATTGCATCCACCATCGAGACCATATTCAGAAGCAATTCGGTCGACATCAGCATCATCGAAAGGACGGGGTTCTTCCCAATGGACATCGCATGTTTGGACTTGCCCGCAACTTGGGCACGGGTCAGTTGGTTGTTGATGGTCCGATGTTATCTTTTCACAATCCCACATTGAACCATGTTCTACACAATATCCTCTCAGTACATACATACCAGAGTAGTAACTTCGACCTCTAATAAAGAATGGTCTAGAACTTACCATTCAAAGAAACCTTGACCGGATTTTTGTCCGAGGTTGCCCTTTGCGACCATTTCTTCCAACAGTGGGTGTGGGGCGTATCTGTCATCATTAAACGAGCGTTGCAAGTTAAGAAGAATATCTCGGCGAACGTCCAATCCAACCAGGTCGGTCAGCTTCAGCGGACCCATTGGATGCTTGTAACCGAGCACCATCGCTGTATCGATGTCTTCTGCACTCGCCACGCCGTCAGCAAGCATGCGGATCGCTTCATTGCCAAGCACAACACCAAGCCGGCTTGTTGCAAACCCAGGCACATCCTTGACCAAAATGGTCGTCTTGCCCATAGCAACACCTGCCGCTTCAGCAGCAGCCACAGTAGCGTCGCTGGTTGAATCGTGGCGTACGAGTTCAAGCAGTTTCATGATTGGGACCGGATTGAAAAAATGCATGCCGATGACCTGTTCTGGTCTGTTTGTGGCCGCTGCAATGCCCGCAATCGAAAGCGAGGACGTGTTGGTGCCAAGAATGGCATGGGCTGGTGCGAGTCGGTCAAGATCAGCAAAGATACTGTGCTTCAAATCTGGAATTTCTGGCACGGCTTCGATCACCATGTCAGCCTTGCCAACGGCTTCAGCCATGTCACCTACTGCATGAAGACGAGCAGCCCATTCTGCCTTTTGCTCAGGCGTGGTTTTACCACGGGCGATGCCTTTGTCCCAGAACGCATCGATTCGAGCCATACCGCGTTCGAGACCTTCAGGGAAGGCATCGAAGAGGTTGGTTTTCCAACCGGCTTGTGCACAGACTTGGGCGATACCCGCACCCATTGTTCCCGCACCAATGACGGCGACTTCACGTATCTCCATGCTTCATGGGAAGAGGGTGAACTTCATGATGCTTCCTCGCCCAATGGTTGTTGACTTTGAGCAAGTGCAACACCACCGACAATCAACACGAAGGATATGAGGAGAGGGACACCAAGTTTCTCATCGAGCAACAGCCAACCACTAAAGATACCAAAAGGTGGCACGAGGTAGACATAGAGGGCGCTTTTTGCTGCACCAATAGTTTTGATGCCATCCGCAAACCAAACATAGGATATAACGGTTGAAAAGACTGCTAAAAACACCAGTGCAATCCAACCGTTGAGGTTCGAATCGGGCAATCCAACATACAAAGTTTCGACCGCTACGACTGGCGTCAGCAAGAGAAAACCAACCACCGAGGACCATACGGTTAGTTGCAATGGCGAAAGCGATTCATTCGCATCTAGTGCAGGAGTGGTCATTGCTTTCTTCATCAAAATGCTGTTGCACGCCCAAGAGAGTGCGGCAGCAGCAATCAGGAGATCGCCCAAGGCACGTTCGTTGAACGGAATGTCGACATTCGGCGAGTAGAGAAACAAGATGGTCACTCCGATGATGCCAAGGGTCAGGCCGGTGCCAAGCCTCCAATGCATGCGTTCGTTGAGAAACACAATGGCCAACAAAGCGGTGAAAAAAGGATTGAATGTGATCATCAAGGATGCATCACCTGCAGCCGTATATCGCATTCCGAACATAAAGAACGCTTGATAGACCACGGTTGAGAAGAAACCAATCAAAGCGATTCTTTTCCACTCGCCTCGGGTTGGGATCACCCAGTTGTTGGTAAACCAAAGCAGCGCAGCGAAACAAACAAGGGCAACAACATACCTTATCCAGGCAGCGGCAAATGGTGCCATTTCTTCCGCTAAAACTCGTCCTGCTGGCCAACCGAGGCCCCATATTGCAGCGACCAAAAAGAGTTTGACGTGAATCCACACGTGTTTCATTCAAATCGCTCCAAACCGAGTTGGAGCATACGGGAGCGTGGCAAGCCAATTTCTGGCAAACCCGCAGCGGGAGCGTAGATTTTGAGGCCCTCAAGTCGAGACACATAGAGCCCATAGGAAGCAATATCATCTGGGCGATAAGGTGTTGGAACGCCCATTCTGGTCAGCGTGTCGCACGCTGCTTCGGAATAAATCGGGTAAATGTTGGTTGCAAAATGCATCCATTCGGAAACCCGTTGTGCGTCAATGTTGTCGAGGGTCAAGAGGTGTTCAAGCAGGCCAACATCAGGATATGCGACGGTTCTTAGGGTCATCTCGACTTCATTCGTGACGTCTTCTGGCCAGGCGAAAGGATCGCGATTAGACCATTGTTCTGCGACGCGTATGTGTTCAAGAGATGCTTCGGTTTGAATCGCAAACAACGCTTTTGAGTAGGCCTCATCATCGATTGTGTCCGCTACAAGTTGCGGGAGAACTCGGTAAAATTCTTCACAGCGTTCAACGTCTATACCGTACAATTCGACGGGAATCATGATGCATCACTCCACAGGTGAGGTTCAGACTTTGCCGCCAATGCCGGAAGCAATCAAACGGGGGGACAATGGCTTGTCGACAACCCATTCCTGCTTGAAGAGTTCTTTGAGGGTCACCTCATCTTCTGGACGAGCAAAGTGGTCATGCATGTACGCATCCCATTCTTCATCCGATCCAGTGAACAGGTCACCTTCAACGGTGCAGCGCTTATTCTTGAAGGCACCAATGCTTCGTTGGAAGTTCTCATGAGGCACGTAGAGCTTGGCAGCTCCTTCGGGAAGGTAGCCGCAGAGTTTCTCAACTTCGGCCACGATTTCATCGTGGTAGTGGCCACGGGCCTCTTCGTTGAGGGTTTCTTTGTTCACTTCGAGTCCTGCTTCGAGTTTCTTACGCTCGTCCCAGCGGCCCTTTACGCCCCATACATAGGACCAGTGAGCGGATGATGATGCGTCGACACCAAACAGGTCATGGGCGGTTGAGACCCACTTGTTGATGTAGCGTTGAAGCAAATCAAGCGGGATTACGCCGGCCTTAATGACGCGGCGTAGGCCGTTTGAACCGGTTCCAAGGTGGAACGACTCCTCCTTGAGCATTGGTCCCATCGATGCTGCGAGTGGCTTGAATGCAGAGGTCGAGAGCATGCCGAGTTGGAACTTACCGTCTCGATCTACGAACATGGTGTAGCAGTAGAAGTCCAACCAGTGAGGCATTGGGCGGTTGAATGCACCAAGCAATCGATCGCCGTCTTGTGCGTTTCGCTCCAAGAGTTTTTGTGCTTCACGACGTCCTTGTTGGCCGAAGTAGGTCATCAAGAGGTAAGCCATTTGCCAGCCGTGGCGTTGTTCTTCTGCCATGATTCGAGCTGCGGCATATCGGTCGTATGCGGTTGGGGCAGAGGCGAGCAGGTGGCGTTGTTGTTCAACGGATGCAAATTCTGTGTCGCCCTGAACAGTGATCATGCTGACCAGTGCGTCGCGCATTGTTTGTTGTGGAACTTGAAGGCTGCGTTCCCACTTTGGTCGTCCAGCGTAGTCGCCATATTCAATCACATCACCAGCTCGGTCCCAATCAAATTGAATCGAAAGATCGAAATCGCCCATCCAATCAGGGTTAAATCCAACTCGCTCTTGCCACTCTTGGAAATTTGAAATCCAGTCTTCCCATGTGTTCGGTAGGTTGTCCATGTGTCAGGGTGCACTCCGGGCCACTTATGGGCTTTGCGAACATGTTCGTACGAACATGTTAGGGGCTTCGCTTGCGCACTTCGTCGGCAAAGGCGTGCATGACCGTTGATTCGATTCTGTGAAGTTGTGCAGAAAGTGTAGATTTAGCAACATCAAGTTTGACGGCAAGAGCTGTAAGTGAAATCCGACGTGGTACATCATAGAATCCTTCTTGGGTTGCTGAATCAAACACGAAGCGTTGTCTTGGCGTCAACAGTCGAGAAGAAACGCCGCGGGTGGACAAAAGGCGGTAAGGGATGCTTTCTTGTTCAAATCCCGCAATGAGCGCCTTTACTTTGCCCTGAGCGCAAGCAATGGTCCAATCAACCCATCCATCCCGAACCTCAAAGGGTGTGTGAGGGATGACGCCTACACGAAGCAACGGTTTCAGAAAACCACCGCCGCCGGCGATGATGTCCACGGCAAACTGTTGTTTGGCTAGCGTGCGAACATCCTCGATCCCGGGATGGTTCCTAACGGTAGAGGCTATGTCTTCACTGCATGATGCCTTAGCGGTCCCACGCCTCTTTTGCAAGGGCATGTGTTCATCGATTCGCAACACAGCAGAGGGGTGACTTCTCGTCACGTCACCGGCCCAATGCCCCTCGGGCAACCGGACTTCAATCCGTACTTGTTGTACCCCCATAATGAGAGGTTGTTGAGGTTCCTCTTGAAGGTACTCGCACTGATTCAGAGTTTGCGAGTGGTTTCAATTCTACGGACCGTGCCCGATTGAACATCAATCACTTCACTAAAGGTCGTTGTCGTGCTTTCACCAAAGATTGCTCCGGGCAGGTACCCATCACATACCCCGGAGGCTGCAAAGATAGCATCTTCACTCTTGCACAAATCCTTGGCCTTCCAAAGACGGGTGAGGTCGTCACCAACCATCTTGCCTGCCCTAGCCTCCTCTTCATCGGAACGGAACACAAGACGTCCCTCGAAGACTCCACCTAAGCCACGAATAGCAGTTGCAGAAATCACACCTTCTGGTGCGGCACCAATCCCCATCAAGAGGTCGAACGGCCCGTCGGGACGAGCCGCCCAAATTGCGCCAGAAACATCGCCATCGCCCATCAACTCGAGTTGGGCGCCACTGGCTCGAATCTCCTTGAAAAGGTCTGCATGACGTTCGCGGTCGAGCGCGACAACACGAACATCTTCAATCGCTTTGTCAAGGGCCGATGCCGTTTGTTCGAGGTTGTAGGCAACACCACCATCGAGGCTGATTTCACCCACCAACTCCGGACCACCTGCAATCTTGTCCATGTAGCAATCCGGTGCGTGTAAGAGAGCACCGCGAGGTGCTGCAGCGAGCACTGCAATCGAGTTTGGTGAATTGTCGGCGCAGTTGTTGGTGCATTCAAGCGGATCAACCGCGATGTCAATCATTGGAGCCCCAGCAACACCAACCATGTTGCCAATTTCTTCACCAATGTAGAGCATGGGCGCTTCATCGCGTTCGCCTTCACCAATGGCGACGCGCCCATCAAATGGAACTGTATCGAAGGTCCGACGCATGGCTTCAACAGCGGCTTCGTCTGCCTTATCCTTCTCTCCAAGTCCACGCCATGCTGCGCTTGAAATAGCAGCTTGGTCAACGGCTTCGAGGAAGTGGTGGTAGAGATTGCCGACGTCGCCCATGGCAGAGGACGAGCGCGCCCCATCCATCAATGAAACGGTTCGTGGACAAGGCCATTTTTTCGAATTTTAGCAACCAAAAAAGAAAATCTCATGGCTGGTCCTTAAATTTCTCAACCACAACGATTTCAGAAATGGAGGTGCCGGGGTATTGCCCGTTTTGGTCTTTTTCGATGGACTTCACCATGTCAAGGGCGCACAGTAAACCGGCGCTAACACCTGTTAGGGCTTCCATCTCAATTCCAGTTTTGTAATGCGCAGACACAGTGACGGTACACCGCAGAGCAGAGCGCTCCCATGACCAACTTACGTTGCAACCTTCAAGGGGTATTGGGTGGCAATGAGGAATGATTCTCGGGGTATCCTTCACAGCTTGGATTGCAGCAATGGTTGATGCTTCAAGCACGTCACCTTTCTTGATGCTCTTTGATTGGATGGCCTCTACGGTGGAAGCCTTGAGGTTCAGTAACCCAGACGCTGTGGCGCGCCGTTGTACAACTGGCTTTGCTCCAATTTCGACGATCCCTTCGATTGATTTTTCCATGATGTTCACTTAACCTAATCCAGCCTTCCACGTTTCCCCTTCGTTAGTGACTTCTTTCTTCCACAGGGGCGCCTGCTTCTTGAGTTCGTCGATGAGCCATTCGCATGCACGGAATGCCTCTTTTCGGTGGGCACTGCCTACATGAATCGATACAATCGGCTCTTCAGGGCCGACTGCACCTGTCCGATGGGCCATGGCCACACACCGAACTCCATGAACCTCGATGGCTTCTTCAGCAAGGGCTTGGAGGACTGGAGTCAATTGTGCCTGCCAAGCATCGAATTCCAGGCGGAGGACTTCTGCATTTCCTTCAGTGCCTCGGGTGATGCCCAAAAAGGAGACGATTGCACCGCACCCTTCGAGAGGCAATTTAGATTTGAGCGCAGTTTCATCGAGCACCACAGGGGCCTCTTCGATGATGATGCGCCCGTCCATGTGCGCACGAAGAGAACGCATCATTCAAACCCCACGCCTCCATGGGTATACCCATGGGCGACGAGGCGGCTATCCACATCATGGGCGCTGGCCTTTCCGGTCTTGCCGCAGCCACTCTTCTCGCCAGGGCTGGAAAAGAAGTGCATGTCCACGATGTACGTGCAGATTCTGGGGCACGGTTTGATGGTGATTTCCAAGCTCTTGAGAACTGGAGCATGGACGAAGATTTCTTTGACCAATTGAAGGAATGGGGCTTTGATGCATCTGAGTTCAAGGCTACAGAGTTCGACGTCGTCGATCTCATTCACCCGGATGACAAAATTACCCAAGCAACCACCTCGAAAGTGGCCTACAGAATCGTCGAAAGAGGGACTTCTGAACACACCATCGATCAGGGCTTCAAGCGTCAAGCACTCGCTGCTGGGGCTAAAATCCATTACAAATCAAAGGTGAAAGAGGAGGATTGCACAATCATTGCATGCGGCCCAAAAGGAACCTCTGCGGTCGCTTATGGCGAAATTTTTCACACCGATCATCCGAACCACATTGGGTTTCAGCTCAACGATCATCTCGCCCCGGGCTCATACTCATACCTCATCATCATCGACGGAGTTGGGCTGATTTGCACATGCCTTTGGCGGAAACAGAAAAAAAGTGAACGGTTTCTCAACGAAACCATTGCTTGGTATGATGCACATTATCCGAACCTTAACCGCACGCCAATCAAGCGTGTTGGGGGCAAGGGGGACTTCACAATCAATCGAAATTACAAGCAGGACGGGCGTTATTACGTGGGGGAATCTGGCGGTCTTCAGGATTTCATGTGGGGCTTCGGCATGAGAATGGCCGTATGGTCTGGTGTTCTTGCTGCAAATGATATTCTTGGCAAAGGCGATTATGAAGCGGATGTAAGAAAGCACCTGATGCCCTATGTCCGCACCAGCGTTGCAAATCGTTGGCTGATGAACCGTGTTGGCGATCGCACCTTCAAGCGCATGTGCAACGCATGGATGAAGGATCAGAAGAAAAGAGGGGATGGACTGGTTTGGATTGGCAACCTCTTCAGACCAAAATGGTACAAGAGCATCCTCTACCGTCTGGTCAGCCCGTTCATGCTGCAAAGTGACCCGAAAGCAATGGGCAGAGGCGTGCGCCGGATGCCTTTCAGAAAAGCACTCAAGCGAGATGTCTGGGAACAGTCAGAAGCAGCCAAGGCGGTTGGGGCTCAATGGGATGCAGCCCGTCGAAAGGGAGGAAAAACCTCATTCGCCGATGATGCTGAAACCTCCAAGGATGGGCAATCCGAGCATGCGATTTCTTCATAATACGGGTCCGTGTGGCTTGACGCATGGACGACCTACACGGATTGACCCTCGAACCAATGCCAAACCGACTTGTCAACTACGGTGTCACCAACAACGGCATCGCAGTGATTGAACTCACCTCAGATTCTGCGGGTGCCCCGCTTGAAGCCGCAAACGACCGTTCACCAAACACCTACACCCACGCAATGATGTGCGATATCGACACTGCAATTGTTAAGGCTCGTTTCGATGACGATGTGACCTGCATTGTGCTCACCGGAAACGGCGCATCCTTCTTCTCTGCAGGCGCTTCAATTCAGATGCTGAACAGCGTGAGTCCTGGCTTCAAGTACAACTTCTGCCTTCACGCACACGAAACTCTTTCTCGACTTGAGCAAACTTCCAAACTCGTTGTTTGCGCAATCAACGGTCACGCAGTTGGTGGCGGACTCGAAATCGCAATGGCGGCTGACATCCGAATCGCACGAAAGAATTCCGGCAAGGTCGGACTTCCTGAAATCAACCTTGGTGTTCTTGCCGGTACCGGTGGGACCGCTCGCTTGACCCGTTTGATTGGGAAGGCAAAGGCACTCGAAATGATGGTCACTGGCGAGCTCATGTCCTTTGAGGATGCTCACGGGTGCAACCTCATCAACCACATTTGGGAAGGATCGGCAGAAGACTTCCGCCGAGATATTCTGGATTGGTGTGGCCAATTCACCCTACCAAACAAGGCTGTCAAAGCTGTTGGAAACATCAAGCGATCCTGCCAAACCGGCCCAGAGATTCCATTCGAGTATCACTTGGCGCTTGAGCGTGAATTGCAAGCATCCTTGTTCAACAGCAGCGACGCCAAGGAAGGCATCGCAGCATACGTCGAAAAGCGTGTGGCAAATTTCACCGGACAGTGAGCCCACCTCAACGGCCAACGCTCACCGTCAAGACGGTGGATGTACGAAATTGACGTACCGTGTGAATTGATTTTTCGACAGCCCTCGGTGTAACGAGCGGATACGGCTTCCGCAGTCTTGAAGTTCCCTTCACCTCTCGGGCAAATACAGGTGAGCCAATGGCGAAGTACAATGTCCCAGCAGACGTCCCTAACGACTTGATTGAAACCTATGAAGCAAACATGGATGCGGCGACCGCAGGCACTGGGAAAATGAACCTGTTCGCATGCGACCAAAAGATCGAACATCTCAACGATGACTTCTACGACGGTGGAGCAAAAATCCCCCTCACCTCAAACGATCCAGGCCATCTCTTTGAGATTGGACAGCGATGTCATGACGCTGGAACCATTGGTGTCCTTGCTGGACAACTCGGTCTCATCTCGCAATACGCTCGAGATTATCCTGACTTGCCTTACCTTGTCAAACTCAACTCAAAATCACACATGGTAAAGACCGCTCAACGCGACCCGATTTCGCAAGCAATGTGGGACATGGACGATGTGATGTCGCTTTCCCACAACGGCATCAACGTCGTCGGGATTGGGTATACCATCTACATCGGCAGTGAATTCGAACATGAGATGCTTTCCGAAGCTGCACAATTCATCCGCCAAGCCCACGAACTTGGAATGATTGCGGTTGTTTGGATGTATCCACGAGGTCAAGCAGTGGCCAATGAAAAGGACCCGCAATTGATTTCTGGCGCTGCAGGTGTGGCAGCTTGCATTGGTGCCGATTTCGCCAAAGTCAACTATCCCACTGCATTTGAGGGTATGACTCAGCCAGAATCCCTCGCTATCGCTGCTGAAGCAGCAGGTCGAACGGGAATTATTTGCTCAGGAGGAGGATCGCTTCCTGCAGATGAGTTCCTACAGCGACTTCACGATCAAATGACTGTAGGCAACTGCATGGGTGCTGCAACAGGACGCAACATTCACCAACGCCCCACTGAGGAAGCCGTGCGCATGACCGAAGCTTGCCATGCAATTATCTGCAAGGGGGCATCAGTTGCAGACGCAATGGCAATTTTCCAAGGCAACTAAGACTGTGACGAGCGGAACTTAAGTGAGGCGATCACAAAGCCCACTGCAAGTCTTTTGATAGAGCATAAAACCAAACAGTTTGTAGATAAGCCATTTGATTGACGTAATTGACGGTTTATTGTTTCCATCTCATTCAACAACCAGTCATATCGGAAACGATAATAGGAAGCGTTCCGAGGAAAAAATATGGCAGTTGAGCGAGTTTTGGGAACTCCCCGCAAAGTGGGATTGTATACTCGATTCAAAAACCGGCTTTTGTCGCTTACGGAAACAAAGCACTCCCCAATGTCAGTCACTCATAAAGAAGCGATGAAGTGGTTTAAGCACCGAAAAGCAGGTTACGAAGAGTTAGTTTCATCAGTCACTCCATATCTAAATCAAGATTCAATTATTTTTGATGTAGGGGCGAACGTTGGTTACTTCTCCTTTATGTTGGCCAAGGAGATTGACTTCAAAGGATCAATATATCTTTTTGAGCCCCTTCCTAACCTCGCAAACCTTTGTGAGGAAACATTTCAAGGCACCTCCTATGAGACCAAAGTATGCAATTATGGACTGAGTGATGAGGACTCAGAACAAGATATTTTTGTCTCCAGCAATGGCAACATAGGTTGGAATACAATCGTCCAATCGAAGGCATCAGAAGACATGGAAAAGGTCCGCATACAACTCAAAAAATTTGAAAATTGTCAATTAGATGCCATACCGACGTTCATTAAAATCGATGTCGAAGGGGCAGAGTATCTGGTTCTCCGTGGAATGCTTGATTCATTCAGGAAGTGGGCCCACCTTCCCGTGATCCTATGTGAGGTTGGCTGGGGTAATTCTCATCCCAACTGGGATGAAGAGGTCGAAGTTTTCAAACAACTAAGGGAAATTGGCTACTCTATTTGTGATTTGAACGGTCTGGAAATCGATGAAACATCCCTAACAAGCACAACTGATGTTCTCATGATTCCAAAAAAGCCCTGACTTGAATATTTAATCACGTCATCAGAGGAGCCTTTTACTCACCAGCATAGGCAGACGGTAGGCTATGACAAAGCCCACTGCGAGCCCTCTGATTGCATCAAAATGAATCAGTGGGTTTGTGCATTGACCCTTTGATTGGTTTGCTTCATGATTCAATCAAGGATGAGCTTACCTCATCAATTCTCATTTGAATCATTTCCAATACATCCCTAGGGAAGTCAGTCGATTGCTGTATAATTTCTTTAGTTTCACCATGAATCATCAAGGCATGTTCATTGTTAGATATTTCAATATCAAATGATTCACATTCATTCGCTATAGCGTAATCTTCTTCAGAAATACCTTCCCAGATGTCCTGATTATTCAGCTCTTCAACACGCAGTGCAATATCCAATTTTTTCTTATCACTATGCCTAATCTTTGAATGAGTCTTGATTGCCCAATGTTCTCCATCAAGATCGTATAACTCTCCAGTGAGTTCAGCCTCTCCAAAAACGGTGCGTACCCAAAATACTGAAGTAAGTTCGTCATATGCCTTTTCTATATCTAAAATCCCTTGAATCTCTTCTTCCGTATGGATAAAGAAGTATTCATGCAAATGCCTTTGCAGTATCTGCCTTTTTGTGATGAAGAAAATGAGCATCGCTAATTCATAAGTTGCCAAAGCAATCAACAGAGAGTCAATTCCAATGAAAGTTGTGAGTTTTTCGACAGACCAAACAACCAGATATCGAAATGATTCGATAATTGGTTCAATCGAATCTAACAGGTTAATTGGCGGAGCAAACCGATCAATTATTGACATCTCGCGCAGAACATTAGCGAGGAAATAAAATGAGTTTACTCCGAAAAAGAATGTCGTAACGAATACTCCGATAAAGTAGCTTTGCACCCTTTTTTGTGAAGGCATGCTACCGCCAATTCGAGATATATTGTCTGTTAATCCCAAAAAGACAAACTGCATGAAAGAGATCTTGTTTCCTTGTAAAACATGCAATCCATACCATTCAGAGAATCTTCTTTCTACCATCTGACTCCTAGTTGAACCGATTTTGATTGGTTGAATAAAACTACGAACAATACCGCCACAAATCATGATTGACATTACAAATAATGCAACGAACATGTTGAGATAGGCCAGCGAGTTCACGAATCTCAGAACCTCAAACAGAACTCCATTGTCGACATCGAATAGCAGCCCTAACAGATAAAGAATTGAACCGCTCAAAGCAAAATAACAGTTTATTCTGATGTATCTGTGAACAGCAATGGTAGAATGCTTAGTTAATCTCACAAAAACGTATATCATTGAGCCCAATGAAAGAAGGATTAGAATCAAGGGAACAAACATGACTATTCACCCCAGAGCGAGTGAATATTTTACACTATCATGTTATTCAGGAGAATCACCTAAGCAGAGGGGGCCCCTTCGCTTGGACGGGTAAGCAGTGGGTACCCTTTGCTTAAGCTGAAAATAATTATTCAGCACAGTTGCTTGAAAAAGAATTCCCGTGATCGGACAAGAGAATCTGCCCGTGCTGTTGGATGGCCTTGCACATGCGCACCTCTATTTCGTAAGATTCGAATGACCCAACGCCGTTGCCAGCGTTGGTTCAAAGGCCACCGAATACCGAGCAACAATTCTCCAGACATGTGCCCGTTCTTGGCAATTCTAGCCGTTCGTTTTTTCAAATGAACAGCCTTAGGGAGCCATGTAAATTCTTTTTCACAATCAAAGGAGTGATGTGCGCCTGGATACACGTGTAAGGTCGCATTCGGAAGTTGAGGAACCAGGCCCTCGACGAAATGAAGAGGAGTCCAATCATCCGCTTCACCATGAAGGATCAAGATTGGTGAATCTGACCAAGTTTGAATTTCAGGGCGGAGATGGGCTGCTGGATAGAAAGGCAAATGCGCGTCAAAGGGCGCCCCAAGAATCTCAATCAGAGGCGACCATGCCGAATACAAGGCTACAGTTCCGCCAAGACTCCATCCAGCGATGCCAATTTTTCCAATTCTTGAATCCTGTTCAAGGACTGCACGGGTTCTGAAAGCGTCGACGAGCATCATGGCGTGGGTGACTGAAAGTTGATCATCGACTGTAGAATCAATCGATCGTGAAGTGAACGAATGCACCTTACAGACCGCAAGCCCTGCTCCGATCCAACCATTGACATGGTCTTGATGATGGTCTGCCCAGCCTATGCTTCCGTGAAGAGCAATCACGCATCCAAATGGACCTTCCCCCTCTGGCAAACACAAGTCTACCTCAACCTCTGTTTCGGGCGTATCTTCTAACCCGGTGAGGATGTGATGAATCTCAAATGGAGAGCGTGACTGCACCATCAATCGCTCGCCCATACATCTACCAAGACTTGCACTCCTTGAAATGTAGGTTCTACAATTTAAGCCAATTCTTACTCATCTTTACGGACTAAGACAAAGCCTCTGAATTCGAGCTCCACCGATGGAATCATAGGAGTCAATGTCCGCATTCGTTTCGGTAATTATGAAGGGTCTGTCAGCCACAAACCACCTGCAAGTTCTTCCCATTCTGTTGATTGGGGATGGCATGAATTGTGATAGTTTGTGAATTCTCCAAAATACCACTTCCCTTCTGAGAAAAACATGTCGACGCGGGTGTAATCGATGTCCTCGGCGAGGCGTTCAACAATATGGATTAATTCATCAATGGTATCCTGGCCAAGGATGGAAACGATTTCATCAGGGGTGTTTTGCTCACTCCAAAATGCATTCTCTTGGTGTATGCGTTGGCCATCTAAGGTGTAAATGGATTGTGAATGTGAGCCCATACGCCCAATGTCATATTGAATAAATCCTGCTTTTCCGTGAAAAACATGGACCTTCCAATCATTCGGCAATCGGTTTTCATCCGTCAGCAATTCCTCAATCATGATCCCACGGGGTCGAATATTCGCAGCACCCCATTCGAATGAAGAGGGGAAATCTTGCCTCAAACACCACCTCAAGGTTCGCTCAATGCGCCACTTTGGCCAAAACTTCCCATTTTGATCTCGCCACTTGCGAATCACACGGTAGCGATTATCCCCGCGAGAGAACAATCTGAATTTCCGATGGATATTGGCCAAGGGTTCTTCGCCGTTGTCCATAATAAACAATGCATCACCTGACCAGTGGTTGGTCTTAATGACACAACGATCAGGAAGGTTATCCCAATCAATCGCTACATCTTCCGACCAATGGTAAAGCTCCGTCAAATGGCCAACGCCTTTTGACTCAACAAGTGCTCTTGACCTGTACTTGTCCTCCATTGAAACAAGCAAGGGGTTTCTGTCCTCCAAGCATCGCTTGAGGAGAAGTTGACTGTAATGGCCGGCCTTGCTGTCGTCAAAGACGTGCCAGGGGTGAGTGCCACCTGGAAGCAAATCGGCCATACCACGGCTAAGGTGACATTGACTTTAGCCTTAGCACTACGATGGAAATCTTATGGAATTTTCAATGGGCACCAATCGCGCCTGATTCACTCAAGTTCGTCGCTCATGTGCCAACTGTGTAATCGTCGAGGTAGGCAAGTTGCGCATCTGTGAGCACGTCAATGCTCATGCCAAGCGTCTCGAGTTTAGTGGTTGCGAGATCTTGGTCCTGTTCAGTTGTGATGTCGTAGACTTGATTGCCCATTGAGCCACCCTCTTTCGCCAGTCGAACAAGCGATAGGAATTGGTTCGCAAAGGACATGTCCATGACTTCGGATGGGTGGCCTTCAGCAGCTGCCAGGTTTACCAAGCGTCCACGTGCGAGCAGGAAGATTCGGCGACCATCAGGCATGAGGAATTCCTCATTGTCTGGACGAATTGTACGAACTGAGTCGGAGAGGTCTTCGAGGTCTGTGATTTTAATTTCACAATCATAGTGACCTGTGTTCGAGATAATGGCTCCGTCTTTCATCGACGAGAAGTGACGGCCGACGATGATGTCTTCCATTCCAGTAGCGGTGCAGAAAATGTCGCCAATTTTTGCCGCCTCGTCCATGGTCATGACTCTGTAGCCTTCCATCACAGCACGGAGTGCTGGAAGTGGATCGACTTCTGTGATGACGACGTTGGCGCCCATGCCGCGGGCTCGCATTGCCAGACCGCTACCACAATGGCCAAATCCAGCAACAACGAACGTTTTGCCAGCAAGGAGAACCGATGTCGCTCGTAGAATTCCGTCGATGGTTGATTGTCCTGTGCCGTACACGTTGTCAAAGTCCCACTTTGTCACTGCATCGTTCACTGCAATCACCGGGTAAAGCAAGTCGCCAGCAGCGCCCATTGCCCGCAATCGGTGAACACCGGTGGTTGTTTCTTCCGTGCCACCAATGACACCTTCTGCGTATTCAGACTTGTCACCGTGAACACGGACAATCAAGTCAGCACCGTCGTCGAGGGTCAGGGTTGGCTTGAATTCGAGGGTGCGATCGATGCACCAGTAAAAGTCGTCTTTAGATTGGCCGTGCCAAGCGTGGACCGAGTAGCCTTCCCGGGCTAGCCAAGCAGCAACACCATCATGAGTTGATAGTGGGTTGCAACCTGACCAAGAGATTTCTGCTCCGGCTGCGCCGAGGGCTTCGATCAGCACTGCGGTTTCTTTGGTAACGTGAAGGCAACCAGCCACGCGCATGCCAGCAAGTGGCTTGGTTTGTTCTGCTTCTGCTTTCAACTTAGCAAGCACTGGCATTCGGGCTCGAGCCCAATCGACCAATAGAGCGCCTTCGTCTGCAAGTCCAATGTCACGAACGGTGTACTTGTCACCCTTGTCCAAATCATCCATGGGCTTGCGACTTACCCGCCCCTCTTGAACTCTACTGTAAAACCCGCATGAGAGATTTTACGAGCGAATCTGTTGGTTCCGATCAGAGGAACGATTCAGCGACTCAAAGACGGTTGTTGGAAGAAGTACCTGTGGTCACGTTTCCATCGTTGTCGATGATGATTGGTGTGCCTTCTTCCCAGCCTGGGCAGTTTGTGGAAACCCAGTTGCGTGTGGCCCACTCGCAGATGTCGTAGCCGCCGGAAAGAATTCCTGAACGCTTGATGTATCCGACTTTGACGATGTCTTTGTCCTTGGAAAGCACGTTACCGAGCTGTTGACTGGTGGTGCCGTGTCGCATGGTGCTGTTGATGTGTTCAAGGATCTCGGCCGTATTACGGGGTCGGTCGCCTAAGAATTTCTTGATTTTCTCTCTGATTCTGGTTGTTTTCATGCGTATTTCCTCCTGTCACGAGGCCCTTTCCCGTCAAGAGTTGGGGCCACTGCTACAGATGAACGAGGCCGCTCATATAACCATTGCTCCGAACAGAGGTTGTTGGTTACCGTTGATGACCGTTCTATGCGTAAAAATTCGATTCTTCCGGGTGCAATGTAAGTAAAAAGTCACCACTCCAATGGAAATATATAACTAAATGTAACTAACTAAATGTATTAATTGAAACATTTATCAAGTCCATCCAACAGGAGCGGAACAAGGTGACTCTTGGTGTCGAAGGGGCGGATACGCAGCAGATACCAACGACGGGTCCTGAACTGGTTATTGGATGGAGAAGGGACTGTCTCCAGCATTGCAGACGCCCTTAAGTTGCAAATGCCGCATGCCTCCCTCGCCCTGCGCCAATTACGAGAACGGGGCGATGTGACCAGGGAAGATCAGTCGGGTATTCGAGGTGCCCCTCATTTCATCACCGAACTTGGGCGTCAGCGTTTGGAGCAAGACGCTCTTTCACGATTAAGAGGCAATCACCTTCAGCCCCCAACAAACGCAGATGGAATTGTGCTCGGGCACGACGGGCAATATGTGCTGCTTGGTTATATCAAACCTCTCGCTTCTGAGCTCATCCGACTGCCCGAATACGCATTGGAGGACAGCACCTTACCACCAATTGATTCCAGCGGAAACAAAGGGGGGTGTTGGGCGGTGGTTCGCACAGAGTCGATGCGATGGTATGATCTTGAATCATTGGCGCCAACCCATACCCCGCTCCCATCAGAACAAGGCACCCTAACGGATTGGTCGATGCGAATACCTTCGATATGTGTCGTCCATGCACGCCTTATCGACCCAACCAAACGTTGGACGATGGCTCCGGGCTCTTGGTTCGCGGCGCCAGACTTAGTAAAAAGCGGCCACTCGACGCTCGAATTCGGCAATCATGCCATAGGCCATACCGAAGGAGATTCCGTCACCATTCATCCTCCAATGGCACTTCACGGCCACCTCGCATCCCCAGTTGGACGACGCTTAGCAATGGATGCAATGAGCGATGAAGCGTTGGTGTTTGAAGACCATCGCCAGCTCAACCAGCCCCGCACACTCCCGCTAGAATCACTTTGGTATTGGCTCAAGCGCCGCCACCCCCGACTCAGTGCTTCCAAATTAGAATTGAAATTCACGGAGTTGTGCAATCACTTCGTCGGCAACGATGCACCTGCCCCCTCAATTGCAGTTCAACGCGCAATATTGGTGGACTTCGGGAAAGCAAACTGGACGCTCGGCGAAGTCTTGTCAAGAATCAATTTTGCCGGTACCACAAGCGAGGGTGCTACAGCCCTGCTCGAGTGGTACCTTTCAGACACCATGATCGAATGCATCGTGGAATGGCCGCACTCAGTCGATGGGAATCGTGCCTTGCTCGAGAATCTGTTAGGGTCCTCACGTTGCCGCCTCTTACTCACCTCAAACGGAGAGCCAGTGGTCCTTGCAAATTCATCTGCAGTGATTAAACCGGTCGGAAAGCTTGGTCATGTTCAACTCAGCCTAGGCAGAGGCCTAGCCTTCACCATTCGATTGTCTGAGGAAATCATGAAACCAAGGCCTGCTGCAGTGTTTGAGCGAACCCCTGCAACAGCCCAAGAAATGATCAACGGTTATGATGGAACCCACCATTCCCCCGAGGAGTTCACACTGCTCGAGGCATCTCTTGAACAACGAACATCAATCTGGCACGCTCTTTCTCTCTACCCTGAAGGTGATGAAGAATGGGCCAACCGCAACGAAGGAACTGCCCCATTGGCATCCTGGATTGCGACCCCCGAACAAGACAGAAGCAGTCGATGGATTCGCATTCGAAATGTGGTCCCATCGGGTTGGGCAGACCTTCTTCCCATCGATTCATGCGAAACTGCAACGTTGTTGCAAGCCATGCCAGATGGTTCACCAAACTGGACCCGTTCTGCGTTGGAGAAAGTTCGTCAGCGATTCACCCACAATGTGGAATCAATTCCTCGATACCTGCACTACCTTGAGGACCAAGAATGCCGTGAATGGATGGCCTCCGCACTCCTGCTGTCTTCGCAATACCTCCCCGAAGAATTCCACCCAAAAATTGAGCACGCATGCACTGTTTGGTTGGAAAAACCACACCACACCATCAGCGTTTTAGAGGGGCTGTTCCCTCTTGGAACCCCTCTCAATGAGGCGAATCAAGCCTGCCTTACGCTGTGTTTAGATGCCGGCACATCTCAAGCGAAGGGGTCCGTGCTGAACATATGGGCCAGAGCATATTCTATGCTTGAGATCAATGAACCGATTCAAGCAGAGTTCCTTCGCCTCTTGATGAGCGCTTTGCCATGCAGTTGGTGGACTGTCTGGGCGGCCGATTGGCTCAAAATCCAACTCTCTTCATCCTCAGGGCGACGATGGTTGGCAACCCAACCGTTTTCTTGGCCGGCATTGGTGGCAAGGCCCCCCGGTGAACGAGGCGGTATGCCGGGCATGCCAGCGGCACATCCAGAGCGCCGTCTAGCCCTTGAGGATGTGCTTCAAATCCATCTCGTCCGAGATGGTAAATCAAAAAGAGCGTTGTTGGATGTTCATGATATGCTGGCGACCTCGGAACGAAATGAGCCAGTTCACCATGGACGGCTTCATCCATTGGTCGGGTGGTTAGCCCGGCCAGTCGATTCTTGGCCCCGGATTGGCCTTGAGGCTTTGAATTCTGGAGACGAACAGGTAGGAGCGTTGCTCTATGCCCGAAGTTTCGCTTACAGACTCGAATAATCAAGGCCCACGATGTATTCAAAAGGGGTTGACCGGTGGTTGCGACTGCCGTACCAGCAACATCAGGCAGAGCTACTGTGAAATTGCTGTGAAGTCTGATACCAAGTGTACGGTGCGCAATCGAAGACTGGGATGACCCTTCGGGGGATGATTCCCGGTGCAAACGCGCTTAAACCAACCGGTAGGT
>CALKDX010000071.1 GCA_938084455.1 Candidatus Poseidoniaceae archaeon | reverse complement strand
ATAGCCTTCATTCGTTGGGCATTGATCCAAGTGGTCATCGATACCATCACCATCGCTATCATCATAGCAACCATCACTGTCGAAATCGAATCCAGACCTACGTGTGAAGACAAATCTGGATTTTTAATTCTGTCACCGGCTAAATCTTTATTGCGCATTGAAAAATGTTCAAACATGGTTGATATTTTATGCCCACACTGTGAAGAAGAGATTGAACTTGAGGATGATGCGAGTGGTGAATTTGCGTGTCCGTTCTGTGGGGGTGAGTTCGAATGGAATATGCAACCACAAATGCAAGGTATGCCCTATGCAGGACGACCAGCCGCTACGATGCCAATCTTGGACGCTACGATCTCATGTTTTCAACAATATGTCGGATTCAGCGGCCGAGCTAGCCGCTCTGAATATTGGTTCTTCAACCTGACATTCTTCATCGCAGCAATGGGCTTGCTCATCCTAACAATTGTGTCAATGTTTGTTGCTAATGCTCTTGCCGGTGTTATGAGTTTCCTGTCCTTTGTGTTGTACCTTGGCTGCTTCTTACCATTGCTTGCGGTATCAGTACGGCGATTGCACGATCTTGGCAAATCTGGTTGGTTCTTCCTCATTGGGCTTGTTCCAATTGTCGGAGGCATTTTGCTTTTCGTTTGGTTTGTATCCGATGGAGAACCTTATGACAACGAATACGGGGCCGTTCCAACCAACATCCTTTGATTGGAAAAGACAGTTCGAGCGTCCAAGTTCTCTTGTGGGATATAGATTATTCAAGATTTGATTTCCTCTTGTTCCGCATCTTCGACAAGAATAAACTCGAACGCTCCTGTGGCGCTGTCGTAGTCAATGCTTAGGAAGAGTGCCTTCATTTGACGCTCTTCGAATGGATCATGAAACCAGGGCTGGCCGCCTCTAAAAATCTCAAGGATTTCTTTGTAATCTGCCAGGGACATGTTTCCAGTGATGGTGTATTCTGCAGATTCAGCACCTTCATCGAGAAGGTCGTCTCCTTCATTACCGCGAATTATGGTGCGTTGCAGCCTTCGCTTTACAGCCATGTGAACATTGCAATTTGAAATCTTGTGCCAGTCTTTTCCGACGCTTGCGATAAAACACTCATTTGCTTCCATGCTCCAATCTATGAGGTTCTGCTATTAGTGGTTTAGTGCACTCCAACACTCCCATTCCGCCATCGATTCGAGGTGTTTTTGAGGCTTCACAAAGCGGCATTCCCTTCTTGATTGTTGAGAGCAGCAAGATTGTCTTCATCCGTTTTTTCACTCATATTCTTGATTTACCATGCATCCTGACGAATACCGCCTAAGTGTTTTTTTACTTATACAAGGGGGTTGCAGATATGCGAACCTGTATGTTCATGGTCACAGTTTTGTTACTGGGCGTCTCATTTTCATCTGGACTACCGCTTTTAGTTCAGGAGGACATTGATTTGGAATCGCCTCATGTGCATCACTTGGTTGAACGCTCATCCACACACACTGTCAGTCCCGCAACTGGTTGGACGACGGGTGGTGAAGAACTGACCATCACAGGAAGCGGATTTTCCGATCTGGCCTTTACCAACACCACGGATGATGGACTCAACCACCAATGGGTCGAGACGACGATGGATTATTCTGACCAAGCTGGGCGATGGAATGCTGTTGCTGTCGATTCAAATGGCCACATCCACGTCGTGCAAATCAAGGATGGAAGTTACCAAATCCGTCACAGTGTGAATGACGGAACCGGTTGGAATACTGTGGGTATCAAAAATTGTGGCAGCACATACTGTTGGGACATTCACATGGTTATTGATGACAATGATCACCTCCACTTGGCTTACACCACCTACACGCAATGGGATGAAACGCTCGTTTACATGAACTACGATGGAACGACATGGACGGATACTGTCGTTTCAAACTCCGCTCATTTTGGGCCAATCGGTATCGCAGTGGACTCGAACAACCATCCGCATATCTCCTATGCTCTCGACGGCTCAGATCAATGCGGCGTAGGACTTCGAATTTCCTCGTATGATGGATCGAGTTGGTCGTACACGAACGTTGACCAGGGGGCTAACCGTGGTTGTGAGTCTGCCATTGTCATAGATGAAAGCGATCATATTTACATCGCCTACCAAGATCGCAGCTCCTCGAAATTGAAAATCGCAACAGACAAAAGTGGATCTTGGGACTCGTACCTGGTGGATACAGGAACATCTCCGAGCAATTTGTATCCAGGCTACATGACATCGATGGTGATGGACCAACAAGGACAATTTCATATCGCTCACCAAGATAACAAAGAGTATGATTTACGATACTCAACAGGCGCTCCAAACGGCCAATGGACGACCACCATCGTGGAAGCAACAGGGCATACAGGCCGTGATCCTTCGATCGCAGTTGATGCTGCAGACCAACCCCATATTGTCTATCACAGTTGGTCCGGACAGAATCTAAAATACGCAACAACCGATCCGGTCACGGGCAGTTGGACTGTAACCACAATGGCGAATGGTGGCGATGTCGGGGAAGGGAACTCTCTGTTCATCGATCACAGCGGGGTGATGCACGTTCCGTTCAATGACGGTACAAATGACGTCTTGAAGTACGCAACAAAATCAACTGGCCTCAGCCAAACAATGGAAATCACCGTTCAATTCGGGCAATACGGCTCCGTGACTGGAACTGTGGTCAATGACACGACCATCGTGGTGACTTCACCCGTGGCCGGCCAAACTGCAGACACAGTCAGTCTAACCCTCTGGGACAAAGATGGTGCGAGCCACTCAACGGGGGCGTCGTTCACCTTCATCTCTCCAGATGACCTTGACAGCGACGGTGTGCTCAATGATGATGATGACTGTCCGAACACCGCTGGCGACTCCACATCCGGTGAAGTCGGTTGTCCTGACAGCGACGGTGACGGGTTCAGTGATTCAACCGATTCATTCCCTGCAGATGCCTCTGAATGGGGCGACGCTGATGGTGATGGCGTTGGCGATAACGCTGATGCTTTCCCAAACGACGCAGGTGAAACCCTCGATACCGACGGTGACGGGGTTGGGGACAACAGCGACGTGTTCCCAAACGATGCAAGCGAAACCCTCGATTCAGACGGGGACGGAGTTGGCGACAATGCTGATGCTTTTCCACAGAATCCACTTGAAACACTTGATTCCGACGGCGATGGTGTTGGTGATAATGCCGACGCGTTCCCGAACGATGCAAATGAGACGATGGACACTGATGGCGATGGAATCGGCGATAACAGCGATCCGAACCCAACTCAACACAGCGGGAACGACAGCGATGGTGATTCAATTGCCAACATCGACGACGCGTTCCCAGATGATGCAACACAGTGGCTCGATGCTGACGGTGATGGTTATGGCGACAACGCTTCGGGGAACAACCCGGATGCTTTCGTGAACATCTCCACGCAATGGTCTGATTCTGATGGTGATGGCTACGGAGATAATTGGGGTGATGCATCATGGAACTCGACTCGCCTGTTCATATGGCCCGGAGAATTTGTTGATGGAGCGCTTCTTGCCGATCATTGCCCGACGGAAGCTGGTAATTCCACAGTTGACGGTTACTTCGGTTGCCTCGACATCGATGGAGATGGCATCGCAGATCTTTACGACGACGATGTAGGGGACAATTCGGAAACGACTTCAAACGAAACGAATCAAACAGAGCCTGTTGATTCCGACAACGATGGAGTCGATGACTTGTACGACCTTTGCCCGAACACGGTGGCCTTTGGCTACGTAGACGCTGATGGGTGCCTCATCGATGAAGATGGTGATGGTGTTGATGATTTCAAAGACGATTGCCTCGGGACAACGTCCGGAGCAACCGTCGATGAAAACGGCTGCCCTGTGGCTGTGGATGAGCCGAGAAGTTTCTTTGAATCCCTAAGTTCGGGTGATCGAGGTGCCGTTGTTCAAACGGTTGGCGTGGGAGCGATCATTGTTGCTTTGTTTGGATTCTTGCAGACGAACTTAGTCGCTGCATTGCTTCCAGATTCGATTCGCTGGATACGAGTCTTCAGGGCTGGTTCAAAACTCAACGCCGAGGAAATCCGTGAACTGGAGTACCTCAAATCCCTTGTTCAAACCTATTACCAGGACCCTGAGGTGCTGCGCGATGAATTATACCAAATGAAGTCCGAACTCACCGCCCGATACACAAACAGCGAGGTCAAGAAGGTCACATTGGAGAAACTCAACACGCTCATCGCAGATTTACTCGCAATGGACCCATCGGACGTGAGCCGGATTGCACACAACGATGCGTACTTCGGCCTTGGGGGCTCAATGGACACTGGTGCACGAACGGAATACATGAACCAAGACGTATTGATGCGTTCAATGGATACTGACCTCGACCATGGTGCGGCTGTCAATGTTCAGCAAAGCCATGCTCACCCTTCGAGGGAAATGCAAGGGAGGCTCAATGAATCGGACGGGCACGAATACCTCGAGCACCCTACCGGCAGCGGAGCATGGTATTACCGCCGATCTTCGAACGCTGAATGGAATGAATGGGTTCAGTAAGCCTAGGTTGACTTTTCAACGCCGCAGTTGCCGGTGCACAAGTAGGGCAATGGACTGCTCGATTCTTAACGAATCCACAACGAACGGCTCAATCATGATGCGTTATCGCTAGGGCGGAACACTGCCCGGAACACGATTTGGCCAACGGCGACGGTAGCGAAAATCAATGCTGCAACCAAAGCGATCATCGAGCCGCTACCAGTGTCCATTTCTGCAGAGAAATACAAACCAATCAACACCGAGAGGAGTCCGAACAATTGCGTCCATAACAAGCATGATTTGAAACTGGTTCCAACCAACTTAGCGGTTGCCGCAGGGGTGACAAGCAAGGCGGTCACGAGAAGGGTTCCCACAACTTGCACCATGCTGACCACGACCGCAGCAGTTGTAATGCTGAAAAGAAGGCCAATGTTGCGAACAGGAAGACCTTGAACGCGAGCGGAAATGGGGTCAATCGCTGTTGCAAGCAATCCGTTTCGGAGGAAGAGCAGCAACACAAGGGCTGAAACACAAATGAGGCTGATGAAATCAAGGCTTCCTTCATCAATCAACAGAAGGTTTCCGAACAAATAACTGTGAATGTCTGAGGTGATTCCACCCCCAGAGACACGAAGAATAACCAATCCAAGGGCTAACATTCCTGTCAAAAAGATGGCAATGGATGCATCACCAGTGAGCATTTCCCTCGATTGCATTTCATGAATCAAAATGGCTGCTATGACACTGAACACCAGTGCATACCACAAAGGCGAGGTTGCGCCAAGCACGATTCCCACAGCAACTCCGCCGAAGGACACGTGAGCCAATCCATCACCGATGAGTGCTAAATTTTGAATCAACAAGAAGGTCCCCAGAACACCTGCAACAATGGTGACCATGATCGCTGCTAACATTGCACGCTGCAGCATATCCATCGAGAAAAAATAAGGAAAAATCTCACCAGGCATGTAGGGTGCCATCGCTTCTAGAACCGGAGATGTGAGATCGAGTATTGTGGAGCCAATTCCCATTATTCTCCCTCCTTTGAAGGTGCAGTGGCGTGGTTGTGGCTGTGCATGTCTTCATGCACTCGGCCAATCCCCCGAAGGTCGGCGAGGCTGACCAAATCAGGGAAATCTTCGGTGTCACCATCGAAACGGATGGTTTCTTCCAAGAAAATCATTCTGTGGGCTGTTTGCCGAATGGCCGCTAAATCATGAGACACCATGAGAATGGTCTTTCCTTCGTCATGACACAAGTTGTCCAACAATTTGAGGAGGGAATTTCGAGCATCGCGGTCAATACCAACCAATGGCTCGTCGAGGATAATAAATTCCGCTTCTGATGCGAGGGCTCTTGCAATCACTGCGCGCTGTCGTTGCCCCCCTGACAAACGACCGATGTCTGTGTTCTTCACGTCCAGCAAATCAACCATCTGAATGGCTTTTTCCACTCTTGCGGCTCGTTCCTTATCGAAGAGTTGAAACATATTTTTCGCATTGACTGTGCCGAGTTGAACCAATTCTCGGACTGTGATTTTGATGTCACGAGGGAGGTTTGCTGCTGCCTGTGAGACCCAGCCAATGTTGCCATGGAGGTTCTTCGACATGGGTGAGTGGCCAAACATCTTGACTGAACCGCTCTGGGTTTTCAGTATGCCAAGGATGCTAAGCAGGAGCGTCGATTTACCGCTTCCGTTAGGGCCGACCAGTCCTACGAATTCACCCTTGTGAATCCGCAAATTTATGTCGCTAAGGATCAGCTTTCCAGACCTTGCTACTGACATGTTCTCGATCGCAAGAATCATTTCTTTACCGTCTGATTGTTCGATGGTAATTGACTCCATTCGCTGACCCCTTTGTTGTTGCGAGTCTCGTGCCGTATTTTACAACGCGGGGCAAATCCCACTAAAATCAAGCGGAATTGGCCCTGACATAGTCAACCACCATTCGCCCAATGAGGAACAGGAAGGCTCCACCGACAAGGATAAGTGGGACAGCGTCAACCATATGCATCAAATCACCTCGGTTGTCATGCACTCATTCAGCAGGTGTGATTTAACATCCCATACCTGATGCAAGATTGTCAATGTTCTTGCTCATCATGGATAGGTAATCATCACTTGAGTCGCTTGGTGGCAGTTCCATCGTGTAGAGGATTTTGATCTCTACGCCAGTTTCATCGACGATGCTCTGGACTGAGGATTGGTCTGTGTATTCTTCAACGAACAGGACATTAATCTCTTCTTCGTTGATGAAGTTGACCACCTTGGCGACGTCTTCAGGTGATGGTTCACCTTCGGGGTCTAATCCGTGAACGGTCACGAATTGAATGTCGTATTGAACAGCAATGTATGAGTAGGCATTGTGGTTTGCTACCACGGTCTTCTTGTGCCCGCCTGCGATGCATGTTCCATCTTCACCGAAGGCAGCATCGAATGCTGCGTCAAGTGCGGTGAGTTCTGCGCCGTAAGCGTCACCATTGGATTGGAACTCATCCGCTCCGCTTGGGAAGGCAGCGGTGAGTGCATCCTGGACAACAGTCACTTGTGCCTTGAATGCCAATGGGTTAAGCCAACTGTGTGGGTCGAAGTTAAGCGACTCTTCGTCAGCATGATCATCATGTCCATCTTCATCGTCGTGGCCTTCTTCTTCATCTTCATCGTGACCTTCCTCATCTTCGTCATGTCCGTCTTCATCATCGTGGCCTTCTTCATCTTCATCGTGACCTTCCTCATCTTCGTCATGATCGTCGTGACCAGCATGGTCGTCATGTCCTTCATGACCGCCTTCGGCCATCAAGAGGTTGAATTCCAAGTCTGCAGGGTGTGCGAATCCATATTCGCCTTCGGCTTCAACATGGAGCATCATGTAGCCCATTGGAGGGTTTTCCCAAGCATCCAAATCTTCGATGAAGTGTCCGAGTTCACTCATGTTGAGTAATCCGTCGCCATCCATGTCCGATTCATTGAACATTTCCATGACCATTTCTTCTTCGTGCTCTTCATGGGCATCATGATCCTCGTCACCGCCGGTTCCAGCAGTCCACATTAAGCCGGCAGCTTGACAATCTGATTCGGTTGTGTAGCCTGCATCCACGGTGTGGGTTGACATGTCATAGCAGACCATGCTGGCATGTTCGTCATCATGGTCGTCTTCGCTTGACCATGCATTCCAGAACTCGTCCCATGAAAGATGGTCGTCATCGTTGGCATCTGCCATAACGAGTGCTTGCTCTGGTGTTGGAACGTCGCTCTCCATCATCTCAATGAGGTGGTCGATTTCAGTCATGTCGAGAAGACCATCTGCATCCATATCCGATTGGTTGAACATCCACATGAGGTATTCTTCCATGTGTTCGTCCTCATCGTGGGTTTCATTCTCATCGTGAGTTTCGTTCTCATTGTGGGTTTCGTTTTCATCGTGGTGATTGTCATGGTCCGTTTCCATGCCTGCCCAGAATTCGTTCCATGACAGGTGGCTGTCGTTGTCAGCATCGAATGCTTCGAGCATGTGCTCTGAGGTCATTTCTTCGTCATGGCCGTCGCCATCCATCCACATGTGGCCAGCAGCTTCACATTCTTCTTCACTGGTGTGATTTGTGTTGGTGTGAGATGCAGTATCGTGGCAGAAGGCGTCTTCGTGTTCGCTGTGGTCATCATCTTCCACCCACATGAATCCGCCTGCTTCGCAGTCTGCTTCGTTGTCGATGTCGTTGTTGGTGTGATCGGCCATGTCGTAGCAAACGGCGTGTTCGTCTCCGTGTTCCTCTCCATGATCGCCATCGTCGCCGTGGCCGTGGTGGGCGTGACCGCCGCCCATCTTGAGAACAGCCATTGTGAACTCTTCGGGGTGATCTGCGTCAAATTCGAGGACATACTCGCCTTCTTCTAAGTGGAAGATGGAGATGATTGAGTCTGTAGGACAGCCTTCGGGATTTGCGATGGTTTCTTCTGCCTCGATGTGAGCGTGTCCTTCGTGTCCTTCGTCATGCCCATCGTGGTCGTCGTGCCCCTCTTCATCATGGTCGTCGTGACCTTCTTCGTCGTGGTCTTCGACATGGAAGCTCACGTTGTATGCCGTGTATTCAGCATGGATTTCGACCTCATCTGCGTGTTCCTCTTCTTCAACAAGTTCGATGTTTTCGTATGGGCCTACTGTCATTGCCTCACACAAGTCGGCCACAAGCACACCTTCGTAGTCGAGTGTATCTTGCCCGTCCGGCATGGTGTGGACTTCAATTGAAGTCGGGGCGTCATCGCCCAGGGATGTGAGGGTTGCTTCAACCCAAGGTTCGAGACCAAGTCCGTGGTAGAAGAACAGATCGGCATTCTGCAAACGAATCAAATCTGAAGTCGAAGGTTCGTAATCGTGCACTGGTATCTTGTCTTGGCTCATGTATTGCATGGTGACTTGGTCGCCAGCAATGCCCTTGACGAGTTCTCCAATGTGGTATGTTGAAACCATAACGACCCCAAGGGAGTCAGTGGAATCATTGTCATCAGATGCATCATTTCCTGCGTCCAAGCAACCTGCTAGGCTTGAAAAGATCAAAATTAGGCTGGCGAGCATGGCGCGTTTCCAATTGGCGTTCATGGCTGTCGGGCCTACTATTAACTATTTAGATAGTACTATTAATTCCCTGACGGTGGATTATTATTCACCGTGGTTCTGCCTTGGAATATGAGCCAAATCATTTCGTTCAGTGCCGACAAAACTTTTTCTGATGGACTTGAAAGCCTCATCGAAAAATCTGGATATCAAAACCGAAGCAAATTTCTGAGGGACGCCGCCTTATACTTCTCTGAAATGCTACAACGGGGCGACCTTGCTAACATGGAAGCATCTGAGGTCGTTGAGGGTCATCTGGTGATCTATTTCCAACACGGGATCGAAAACAAACTCATGAATATTCGGCATTCAAACAACTTGCAAATCACTTCATACAGCCACAGTTGCCTCAGCCACAGTCATACATGTGTGGACATCATGCACGCCATTGGTACGGCTGCCCAGTTTAGAGAGACGATTGAACAACTCCAAAACATCCCCAGTGTCGACAAAGTCTCGATGGTTAGTGCTCCGGTCCGAGAAGAAGGTTGCTGTTGAACCCTCGATTCACAAACGATCTTCACCCACAGTATGCTTGAAAGGATGGAAATGAACATGAACAAATGGGTTCTGCTCACTTTGGCGATCTTTTCCGAAGTGGTTGCTACGTCTTCATTGAAATCAACAGAAGGGTTCACGAAAATCCTACCTTCATTGATTGTTCTGTTCGGCTATGGTGCCGCTTTCTACTTTCTTTCCCTGACGCTCGACACGATTCCAGTTGGCGTCGCTTATGCAGTGTGGTCGGGTGTTGGTGTGGCAGGTATTGCCCTCATCTCGGTGTTTTTTTTGGACCAGCGACTTGATGCTGCTGCACTCATTGGCATTGGGCTTATCGTTGCTGGCGTTGTCGTGTTGCGATTGTTTAGCGACGCTTCGATTGAATGATTCACACGCAGGTTGATATCAATCTCACCCGACGCTCTACCATGGGACCACTCGATTCGCTCGATTGGTTGTCCCGATTCACCGAGGAAACACCTGGCGACCCTCAATCTGATGGTCCTTCTCGTCAAGTACCAAATGCATGTTGGTCGAAGGCTACTCCCTTCAAGGCGCCAAACCCAACCTTGGCCCTGTGGTCAGCAGAACTGGCCGCTCAACTGAACCTGCTCAAAGGTCAGCCAGAGGTTCTTGCAGGCGGTGTTTTGGTCGATGGTATGGTGCCGTATGCTCAACGCTACGGAGGCCATCAATTCGGAAATTGGGCCGGTCAACTGGGGGACGGTCGGGCGATCACGCTCGGTGAAGTTCGAACGAGCAAAGGTGCCCAAGAGTTACAGCTCAAAGGTGCCGGCCACACACCGTATTCCAGATTCGCTGACGGAAAAGCAGTCCTCCGGTCTTCAGTCCGAGAATTTCTCTGCAGCGAAGCAATGCACCATCTCGGAGTGCCCACCACCAGGGCGCTTTCGCTGTGCACCACGGGTGAAAGCGTGATGCGTGACGTGCTCTACAACGGCAATAAAGAATTGGAACAAGGAGCCGTCGTGTGCAGAGTCGCTCAGAGTTTCATTCGGTTTGGCAGTTTTCAAATTCATACCTCCACTGGCGATGAAGCCACGCTACGAGCCCTCGTGGATCACACCATCAAGCACCATTTCCCTGACCACTCGGTGGACAGCGACGATGGGGTTGTGGCTTGGGCCAGTGAAGTGGCAGAAACAACGGCGCTGATGATTGCTCATTGGATGCGAGTCGGGTTTGTCCATGGCGTCATGAACACTGACAACATGTCGATTCACGGCCTGACCATCGATTATGGACCCTATGGCTGGCTTGAGGATTACAATCCTGGCTGGACCCCAAACACCACCGATGCCTCACACCGCCGCTACAGGTATGGACAACAGCCACAAATCGGGGCATGGAACCTCGCTCGATGGCTGGAGAGTTTGATTCCACTTATGCAAGAACCTCGACGCCTCGAGGGCGTTTTAGATCACTATGGTGAGGTGTTTAATCAGCATCATAACGCTATGTGGGCAGCAAAATTAGGCCTTGGACTTTGGCGAGATGAAGATCAGGATTTGGTGGTCCAACTAAACTCAGCATTGCAGATTATAGAAACGGACATGACCATATTTTTCCGGACTCTTGCCTCGATTGAGGCACCAAATGTGTCGTTGCTTTCCGATGCCTTTTACCAACCAATCGGCGAAGCGGAGGCACCCTTACAAGCCTGGTTGGTTGCATGGTGGGGCAGGGTTGATGGAACACCAGACCGTGCAACAATGATGGCTTCCAATCCAAAATACGTCCTACGGAATTGGATGGCCCAACTGGCCATCGATGAGGCGGAGAAGGGTGATTTCACCTTGTGTGAAGACCTTCATTCACTGTTAATGAATCCCTACGATGAACAACCTGAACAAGAAGAACGTTGGTTCCAACGCCGACCAGAATGGGCACGAAACCGCGTGGGTTGCTCCATGCTCTCATGTTCAAGTTGAACACGGCAACGATGGTGATAATTAGGTTGTAAGCCAACCAAACCTCATGGCAGAGAATGAGGAACTTGCTTCCGCCTCGCTGTCGGTCGATGATGTACCACCCGCACCATCGTTGCCACCTGTAGGTGGTTGGCCTCGCACCATTGTGCTGAGGGTGTTAGCGCTGCTGATTGCAGGGGCTGCATTGTACCGTTCGCAAGACGGCTTGGGTGCAGTGATTGTCCTGTTCATCCTCGTTGTGCCTTTCGAGCGCCTTTTCCCCCGTCATGCACACCAAAAATTCCGTCGTCCTCATCTTTCCCTCGATGTTGGTTATGCGTTTGCATCTCCATTGTTGCAGTCTGTGGGATTAATCGCAGCGGTGTTTGTCGGCGTACTGAGTTTTGCTTGGGTTCCTGGATTGTTGTTGAGGCCAGTGATTCAATCGATTCCCCAGCCCTACCTGCTGATCGTCGGGGTGGCGCTGTTTGACTTGGCGGGCTATTGGACACATCGTTGGTACCATGAAGTGCCTCAATTGTGGAAGTTCCACGCTGTCCACCATTCGCCCGAGCACATGGATTGGGCCAGTGGGTTCCGCGCTCATCCCTTTGATGGCACCTTGATTGCACCAGCCTTTTTCTTCTTGCTTGCCGCTGGATTTAGTCCTGAATTTTCAGGCCTGATTGCTGTGGTGCAAATCGTGTTGGGTCTATTTTTACATGCTAATGTTCGTCTTCGATTGCGTCCGCTTCATCGCCTGATCATGACGCCTGAATTCCACCATTGGCATCACTCAAGTGAAGAAGATGCCATTTGGAGCAACTACTCCACCTTCTTGCCGCTGTGGGACATGATCTTTGGTACCTACTACATGCCCAAAGACAAACGCCCAACCATCTATGGTGTCGAAGAGGTGATGCCCATGACGATGGTCGAACAGCTTCGCTATCCATTGGTCGGCATGGGCAATCCACTGCGGTGGTTGCGCCATCCATTCAAATCACTCAAAGCCATGTTCGTCGGTCTCTGGGGCATTCTTGGAATGATGAAACGCTCGGCGCTTCGCCCGAGAAATGAGCCGTTTGAACGGGCGGTGGTTCGAGTACAAAACCCGCTTGAATTCTCCACAGAAGAAAACCAAGCACTATGAGCGTCCTGCGCTAGCGTTGAATGGAGTGAACCAAATGTCGTTTCGAGTTTGCATTGCATGTTATGGAATCAGAGTCTACCCGTATGTCGGTTTCATGACCGGCCAACGCTACCAGTGCCAAGATTGCTTGGAACTGATGGTCATCCCAATCGAATTTGATGAAGAGAAGGATTACAGGGATTTCGTCACAGCCATGAAGGGCGAAAGCGAGTGAATCGCTACCTCCGTTTCACGCCCAAAAACCCCGATTTTGGCAGAATGCGACGGGGAACGTTGATAACCATTTCAACCCCGATAGAGGGCTGGATGGGATGCGTATGGGTGAGCGAAAGCAGGATGCTTTGAGCACGAATTTTTTGATTGGATTGATGGATGAGGTTCCCAAAAAGAAGGAACCTACGCTCCATGTTGAAGTTCGACGTCGCCCAACTGTCAAAGGCGATGTGACCCTTGAACACCTTGCCAACAGGATCGTCGAAGAGGTCACAGTTTCCTCCTCACCTCGTCAATTGGCCACCCAAGTGTTGAACAACGCTGGAATCGAAACCCGGAGCAAGAAGCCACAAACGGAGAACAGTCATTTGCGACATGTGGGTCAACGGGCTCGGAAAATCCCTCGTAGTCCTGCTCGGAAAGTCCGCAAGGTCAAGCGTGCTGTGCCCGAGAGGACACCACCTCAACGCCGTCGTGGCCCACCTTCTCAAACACGCAACCGCCCTGCTGTGGGTGCAGAGCAAGAAACAGCACCTCCTCCACGCCGGGTTCGCCCCAGCAAAAAGAGGCAAAGCCGCCGCGGCCTATTTCGTCGCTGAGACCTTTTGCCCGACAAAGGGTGAAAAGGGGGGTCCTCCTCCATGGGGTGTAGGTGACCTCAATGGACATTGCAAACCCAAGTGAAGAACACATGATGCTTCGTGAAATGGTCAGGGACTGGACAAAGGAATACGTCGAGCCACAAGCCTTTGAACATGACAAGCATGAGCGATTCAACCTCGAACTTCTTCGTTCTATGGGTGAACTCGGGCTTTTGGGCATCAGCGCCCAAGAAGAGTACGGCGGAGCCGGTCTTGACGCTACAGCATGCGCTATTGTTCATGAAGAACTCTCGGCATCCGACCCTGGATTTGCCTTGGCCTATCTTGCTCACTCGATGCTCTTTGTCAACAATCTGGCATACAACGGCACGGATGAACAAAAATCTCGCATTCTTCCAAAGGTCTGTTCCGGTGAATGGATCGGGGCTATGGCCATGTCTGAGCCAGATGCTGGAACAGACGTGCTCGGCTTGTCCACCACCGCAGTTCAACGCGACGACGGAACATGGTGCATCAATGGACGAAAGATGTGGATCACCAACGGCTGCCTTGACGACCAAGGCACGCCAGCAGACGTGGTTTGGGTCTATGCCAAAACCGGTACAGATGACCGAGGACGGGTGCAAATGTCGACTTTCCTTGTTGAAGCTGGTATGCCGGGGTATTCGGTCGGACAGAAGATTTTCGACAAGACTGGAATGAGGGCTTCAAACACAGCAGAACTCGTCTTTGATGATTGCATTGTTCCAGCAGAAAACATCGTCGGTGCCCCAGGTGAATCGCTCATCCACATGATGGGTAACCTCGAACTCGAGCGATTGACCCTCGCAGCAATGGCGCTCGGTATCGCTCGCCGCTCGCTCGAAGAAATGAACAAGTACGCCACAGAACGTTCAGCCTTCAAGACTCAAATTCGAGACTTTGGACAAATGCAACGCTACATTGGCGAGTCATGGGCAAAGTACCGTGCTATGAGGGCTTATGTCTACGACACTGCCAACAGCTTGACCATTGGAACAGCCGGCCAGCGCCTTGATTCGGATGGTGTCAAGTTGTTCACCACCACCGCAGCAAAAGAAATCGCAGACGCAGCCATGCAGGTTATGGGTGGCTACGGCTATGTGGCAGAATACCATGTAGAGCGCTTGTGGCGTGATGCCAAACTTTTGGAGATTGGCGGTGGAACGCTTGAATCTCATCAAAAGAACATCACTCGCGATCTGTTCAAGGATTCAGATGCCATCACTCGATGAGGGTACGGCACTAAAATTGGCCTTCAAGTTCCCTTCTAAAAGCAATCTTGCTTGCGGGAGAACTATAATCTCAAAGTTCATCCCATAATCATGAGTGAAGAGGACGATTTACACAACGATAAGTTCTCGGCATTCAGAGAACGTAGTAAGGAACTGCTCAACAAGGGCATTGAAGTGACGAAAGATTCCTCCAAGTCTGCACTTGAATTTGGCAAAAAAATTACCGAGGATGGAATTTCACAAGCCAAGGAAGGTCTGAATTCATTAAACCAGAAAAAAGAAGATTACATTGCAAGAAAAAATGCCAAAACGCTTGAACGATCACAAATGAACGTTCCAGATGATGGAAAGAGCGCCTCAACATCTTCAAAAAAAGACCAATCGACAGAGTTAGATTTGATTCAGGAACAAATGAAGCAAATTGAACATGAATTTCCAACGGTCCTCAATGAGCCTATTCCCCGAAAAAGGAGACTCCCAAAAAACAATATTTGGGCAAGAATCCTAGCGAGTACACTTTTGTTCTCGCTGGGGGTTCTCACCATAATTCACACCCTTGCTCCCTATTTTGATTCTGAACTTATTTCCCTTGTCGCAGAGGTTTTAGCATTCATTTTACCGAGCTGGCTGTCTAATCCAGCAACATTGTTTGGATTTTCTGATTGGCCTTTGGTACTTGGAACAGCGACAACAATCGTTCTGCTTCTTAGCGGTGTACTCACTCTGTTCAATAGTCCCATCAGTCAGCGTTTGCTTTGGGTGTACTACGGGGGCTTTCTATGCATCGGACAATTAGTGTTCAGATTTTATGGTGATTCAGGGTTTGAATATTATGCGTTGTGGGACTTTTTCAGAGATGCTCTCAAAACCCTGGTCGTTGTTGGAATTGCAAAATCCCCATCGACAGTAAAGTTGCTCAATGATTCGGATGACCAACCAACAATCTTCGAATACAGCGGAATATTGGGTCTTAAGGGCAACATATCAAATACATCAGGTGACTTAGAGATATTTATCGAAGAGGGACTAAAAATGGATTTTAGAACAGAAGTGGCGAAGCCTAAACCCCCACGTGCTCGAGCTAAGTTTGAAGGATATGAAGTGATTCTTCTTTGTGTCTCATTCGTTCTTTGGCCGGTTACGATTCTTATGACAATGGCATTTGATGGTGGTCTCAGTCCTTACATGGACTACTCAAGTGGCCCAATGCAGGTTGGTGCAGTGTGGGCTCTTTCGCTTCTCACCCTCATCGCTCTTGTCCGTTTCGACCGCTCCGCAAGAGGCAACGGTTGGTATGCCAAGGAAAAGGAAACTTATGTTGGCATGATGGATCTCTACAGCAAGGCACAGGCAAAACATTACGAATATGTTGAACTAAGAGCCGCAGCTGAAGCACAAGAAATTCTTGAGAAGTACCCACAATTGGATAAAACCGTTTCTGGTCGCTCATCGAACGCTTAATCAGTATTCGACTGGAACAGGGTCCAACATTCGCCACAAAAACCAGCAAGCAGCGGTTCTGTATGGCGCCCATCGTTCTGCGGTTTTGACCACCTGGTTATTGGTCTCAACGCTCGGATCAAGAATTTTGACCGCCTTGATCAACCCAATGTCG
>CALKDX010000070.1 GCA_938084455.1 Candidatus Poseidoniaceae archaeon | reverse complement strand
TTCCAGCTTTGTTGAAACTGACATGACCGACAACCGATGGATTTGGTTTGACATCGGTGCACAAGGCATGTTGATTGACAACGACAACGCATGGCTCATCATTGGTACGCCAAACAGAGGCGACATGATGGCGAACTTCATCGCCAGCGAATCGATGATTGAACGGGCAGATCAGCGACCGATCATTCAACTCAACCACACCGACGTGACAACCATCGATGTGACACCAACGGCTCCAACGACAAACGCTGACACATCGATTTCGTTTGCCTACGCATCTTACAATCACCTTTCGATGGCCGTCAACGCACCAATTGTTTGGTCTGCCTCCAATGGAAGCATTTCAACCACTGGCGTCTTCACGCCCTACGCTTCAGGCCAACACACAGTCTCTGCGTGCTTCGGCCTTGTTTGCGCTGTTGAAACTGTCACCGTCACCCCTGGTGCACCAACAACGCTTGTTGCCACGGGTTCAGCCAGCGAGATTACAGCAGACCAAACCATGACCATTACCGCGCAAGTGGTTGATCAGTTCGGCAATGTTGTGCCAAACGAGGTCATCACGTACACTCCAAGCAACGGTAGCATGGATTTCGCACAACCAAACCTGTTCAATCCGTATGCTGTTGGACTACAAACGATTGCCGTCGGTTGGAACGGTCAAACAGTGGATGTGGATGTTCTTGTGACCACTGGTGTCGCGACATACTTCACACTCGAAGGTTGCTCAGGTACCAATCCAGCAGGCGTCTGGTGTTCAATTACCCATACATTGTACGACCAATTCGACAACGAGATTGTCGATGTTTCGCAAGCAGGCTCACTGACATGGACCGTGGAAAACGGAAACTACAGCACCCTCAACGGGGAATACTTCCCAGACCATGTTGGTGTGTGGATGCTCAACCTCACTTCCACAAGTGGGGCTGAAGGTCAACTTGCTATTGTTGTTGGACACGGTGAAATGGATCGCCTTGAACTCGACCTTTCAGCAACAGAAATCACAGCAGATGACCGCATTTACATCAACACAACTCGCATAGACGTGCGTGGAAACCGTTTGCCAGTGTACTTACCTAGCCAGAATTGGACCAAGACCTCCGACGGTATTCTCACCGTTGGCGGCCCTGCAATTTGGGACCCTGTCTCGCGAGGAGAAAAGATCCTCGAAGCAAGGTACGAAGACAAATTCACGCAAGTGTCGATCACAGTTGAACAAGGTGACATTGTCACCCTCGTCCTTGTGGTTTCCAACGTGGATTCAGTCGGTGATACCTTCCAACTCACCGCCGATGATTCAATCGATGTGAAGGTCAAAGCAACCGACCAGAAAGGCAACCGTTGGTCAATCAACGCCAATTGGACGTTGGTCCACGCTACTTGGAGCGATCAAAGCATCTTGGAAGGTGCAGACCTCGCCAACGATGAGGTGACATTCCAGCCATACATGTCATCCGCCACAGCATACACAATCTTCGCAGTGTACGATGATGGGCAAATGGTCCATGAAGTCAGCCTCTTTGTCGAGGTGACTCAAGGTGACTTGATCTCAACCACGGTTTCTGCCATTGCTTCAGATGGGACGTCGGGTGAAAGTTTTGCTCTAACCGCAGATGAGCACATCGACTTCTCGGCAAGCTTGGAAGACCAAGACACGAACGCAATTGATTCGAACACGCTGAAATGGGTGTTGATTGACACGGACAACGATGTCATGACTGACATCACAAGCCAATTGATTGCCAACAGCATGCGATGGGAGGCGACCGATGTGGGTAACTTCACCATCTCAGGATTCGCAATAAGCAACGCAGGTTACAACATCAGTGATTCAGTATCGATTTCAGTGCTTCACGGCGTTGCTGTGAGCGTCAGTTCGACCATGGACACCACCGCACAAGATGCAGGAAAGGAAATTTCCATCCAAATCACTGGAACGGACGCTGACGGAAACACATTCCCACAAACGGTGGAATGGACGGAAAACAACAGCGCAGTGAGCGACATATCAGCAGGCGAGGGAGAAGGTGAGTACACCTACTTTGCCCGCACAGCAGGACCCCACACATTGGAGTTCAGTGCAGGTCAAGCCTCCGATTCATTGGACCTGTCCGTTGCTGCGCAGCGTACAGTGAGTTCCATTACTGTTGAACTCTCCTCTGATACGACCGATCAACTGGGTAGTTTCACCGTGACCGTTCTTGCCTTCGATGCTTATGACAACCCAATTCAGGTTCCTGCAAGCACGAACGTCGACTCCACTGGCCGGGCAGAAGTCTTGGCTCAAGGTCAAGGCGTTTGGAAGGTTGTGACGCTTGATAGCGGTGCCCAAGAAGTGACCGTAACATCAGGTAAGGTCTCCGAATCCCTCGAGTATGAAGTCGTTGGTAACGTCGGTGGCTTCTTCAAATCCGGTGGGCCGTTGTATTATGTTGGTGCTGTGTTGCTTGGCATCATTATCGTTGTGATTTTGGGTCTCCTTGTTGTGACTCTTCGCGGTGGCGATGGAGATTACGAAGATTACGATGAAGACGACGAGTATGACGACGAACCGGTTTCTCGACCTGCAGCAGGGCCAACAGGTCCTGCACCGGCAGCTGGACCTACAGGGCCTGCTCCGGGACCATCTGGACCCGCGCCGACTCCGGAACCCGAACCTGAAGAAGACACCTCTTGGATGACGGATCACAGGGTCGATGACGATGGCACCGAATGGGCTGAGGATGAAAACGGCACCTGGTGGTACCGTCAACCAGACGAAACCGAATGGTCTGAATGGACAGAATGAGCATAGTCTTTGATACAGGTTGAGGATGGAGGTGGGTCAATGGGGAACACAATGAACCATCACATCCGCACCGCACTTTGCTTAGTCCTCGTGGCTTTGTTTTGCACTCAAACATGGCAGCCCTTGCCAACGAACCCCCTCTTGGTTGAGCCCACGCCAGATCATGCCCAGGGAGGCCCTGCTGTCCGAATTGCGATCGCATCCCCGGTGTACTCGGTGACCTCTGATGAAGTCGTGATGTTTGAGGCAACCCTCTATGATGCCGTCAACAATGTGGTCTCTGGGCAAATAAATTGGTCAGTCACCAATGGAAGCATCAGCCAAGATGGTACTTTTTACCCATGGCAAGCAGGTGTCGTTGGCATCGAGGCGAGCAGTGGAACGCTTGTGGATGTGTTCAACATCACGGTCACTGCTGGTATTGGCCAATCGCTGCAAATCATCACAACGTCGGCTCACGCCAAGGCTCCTACGACTCTGGAAGCCAACGTTTTGGATGCACGTGGAAATGCAAAACCAGCAACTGATGTGGTTTGGACGATTGACGGCTCCTATGCAGGGATTGGTAGCCCTCAGTGGATACCGACCGAACTAGGCGAGGTTCACGTTCGGGCTCGATTGAACCAGATGGAAGACAATCAACTTGTTGAGGTCATTGCAGGGGCTCCCTACGAATTCTTGTTCGAAGAAGATCTACAACTCCGAAGCGGAGAATCGACCTACCTTCAAGTTCGTTTGCTTGACCAAAACGGCTACGAAATGAATCATACTGATGCCGGTTACAAATCGTGGACTGCAGAAAATGGGACCATGAGTCCAGTTGGACGTTTCACGGCAACGTATCCTGGAGTTTGGAATTTGACCGTCGCAGCCGGAAACATCACTGGAGCAGCGACCATTCGCGTGGTACCTGCAGACGCCTCTCTCTCTCAACTTTCTGTTGTGGGCGATTATGAAGAATATGTGGCTGGTGAAACATACGAACTTGTCACGGTTCGCACCGATTCAAACGGATACACGGGTTCATTCACACCCCCGCTGGCAAACTTTAGCACCACAAGTGGAGGCTTGGCTTTTGTTGACGGTCGTGTTCATTGGACTCCCGGATCAATGGGTTCTCACGAACTCAACGTCATGGATGAAGGGTCTCCTTCATCGCTTCAAGTCAATGTTGTTCACGGTCACGCCATTGACACAACCCTCACCCTCGAACCTTCTGTTCTAAGGGCAGGGCAGCAAAACGTTCTGTCCTTTTGGGCAATGGACCAAGTTGGCAATCAATGGCTTGTGAACGGATCGATGACGGTCATAAGCGGAAATGAAACACAATTTTCTCTCTACGAAGGCTATGCCACAATAACGCCACTTGTTATTGGTACATGGCGAGTTGAAGCCTCGTGGTATGATACAACCACAGCATTGCGGTATGACAACGTGTTCCAAGACGAAACTCAAACTGGCCGTTTGGCGTTCATCGAATTGAACGGAGCGAATGAGATTCTAGCATCGGACACTTCACTCGATTTAAATCCACAATTCTTCGACGGTTTTGGCAATGAAATACCACCAATCGGATTGAATTGGACGGTGAATGGTGTTGACACAACAGTCGAACTGATGCTTGCCGATATGTTTTGGATTCCAACAGAAGTTGGCGGTCACGAAATCCGTGCAAACGCGGATGGTATTTTCGCTACAATTCGGCTCACTGTCGTTGCGGGAGAGGCGAGAAATCTCGTGACCGATTTTGAAAGCGGCCTCACAGTGAATGCCGGCGTTCCGCAAGAGGTCTTCATCCAAGTCATCGATGCTCATGGGAATATGGCTCCAGCAACCGAGGTAAGCATCATGCTCGAAGAAGAACTTGGGGTGCTTGAGGCATCACCATCAGGCAATGGTTATTGGGATTTCACAGGGAAAGTCTCTGGCACCTATTCGTTGACTTTTGTTCAGGCAGATGCGACGCATACCATCGATTTGTCCATCCAACCAGGGGAAGCTGTTCGGGTCCTTGCAGAAGTTGACAGCCAAGGCATAGCCCAGGGTGATACCGTTTTGTTGCAACTTCAAGGCGTCGATGAATTTGGGAACCTTGTCATTGTCGAGCCTGAAAACACAACCGTCTCATGCAGCGCTGGTAAAGCAACTTATGTTACATCAGATACATGGGAGTTGAATGTGAACTCTGCTGGTGATGATCGTTCATGCACTGTGAACTGGAACGGATTGATCACTCAACGATTCTTCGATGTCGAACCGGTGCTCTTTGGTGGTGCAGTTGGTTCAACAAACACTGCGATGACCCTTGCTTCTTTCCTCCTTGGGCTTATCTTGGTCACTTTGGTCGTGCTCGTGCGCAGAGTCAACAGCAAGGATGACGACCCTGAATGGGTTGAAGATGCATTTGAAGACGAAGAGGACGGTGAAGATTATGATGATGAGGATGAAATTTTGGAGGAGGCCCCTCCTGTTTCTGAGGCTTCTGAAGTTGCCTCTGAGCCAGAACTATCAGATGAATTGCGTGCCAATCTTGCTGCTAAAGCAAGTGAGGTTGGCGTCATGCAGGCGGCACCGGGGACCTCTCAGGGTGAATCAGGTTGGTATGTTGACGTCAGCAGTGAAATTCAGTATTGGGATGTCGGCACCGACGGTTCTTGGACTCGGGTGAATTGATGCCGTTATGGCAGCCAACCGAGGAGGAATCGGAACTGATCTACATCCTTGCAGCCGCTCTATGCTGGACGAGTGGGCTTTGGTATGACTTGGTCCACGAACAGATTGTAGCCCCCTTGCACAACTGGGCATGGCTTCGGCAACTGATGGTCTGAGGCATCACTCAACGTTATCTTCGTAGCACAATGAAAGGAATTCATCGATGTCAATGACTCCATTTTCATCGCTGTCAGCCTTATGGAAAATTGCCCTGTATTCATCGTTGGTGTAAGTGACCCCGAGTGCCTTGAGGGCATTGATGAATTCAGGTAGTGTGAGGTGATTCTTTTGACCGAGGTCTGCCGCTTTGAAGGCAGCAAGGCGTACATTGTGCTCCTCAGAGGTTGGCTTGGAAAATTGCTCTCGGAGGTTCTTGAACGGGGTCGTGACGACTTTGTTGTGCTTCCGACCATAGCCCATGTAGGTGACGGCGCCCAAAGCGCCTGCTCCTAAGGCTCCGATCAGAGCTTTTTCGCCCATCAGATAGATCAACGCCATACCACTCAGAATACCAAAAATTTGGACATAGGGGTAAAGCGGTGAGAAGTAATGAGGTTTGTACCATTCTTGGGCTTGGGGTGAACGTCGAAGGACAATCACAGAAGAGTTAACGGCAACAAAGACCATGATTTGGAATCCAGAAGCCAACTTAGCAACATCCTTTACAGGAAGGAAAAGAATGGCTAACAGCATTGCAAAGCCAGTCAAAAGGATTGGCCAATGAGGCGTTTCGTATTTGGCATTCACAGTTTCAAGTGCTTGTGGGAGGAGGTTATCCCGTGCCATTGCAAAGACGAACCGAGATGCTGCCAACACGCCAGACAATGCACCTGAGGCCATTGTGAGCACGGCGAGGAATGCTGCAATTAATCCGATTCGAGTGCCTGCGACGTAATCAACGAACACCCAGACAGGGTTCTCGACAGGCTTGCCATCAACCATGTAGGATTCAGTCGGTACTGCTGCGAACATGATGTAGGTCACCGCACAATACAAGAGCGTGACCAAGCCCAATGAAATCAGGATGCCAAGTGGAAGGTTCCGACCGGGGTTTTTGATTTCGCCACCAATTGCTGCAACCTTGATGACTCCTGCATACGCAACGAAGACAAAGGCTGCTGCTTCGGCAATCTTGAGGCTGTGATCGCCAAAGGATCCACCCGCCTTGGATTCAAGCGGCCTTGCAAAGTCCGTGTCTCCAGCGAAAAGGGCCATCAGGCACACAAGAAGGAGAACAATCATCGTCAAGGCCAGAATCGGCGTTTGAACGGCTTTGATTTTCTTGACACCCAAAATGTTGAGGAACGTAATCAAAACCAAGGTTCCGATGGATACGATTTGCATGTTCAAATCGACCTCGAAGTACTCGGTTAAGGCATACATGTAAGCCGAGAATCCAATCAATGCGAAGGCAGCCTTGAGCAAGAACGATGCCCAAAGACCAAGCCCGCTGACCGTCCCAAAGAGCGGTCCATAGGTCCGTTCAAGGAAGACGTATGAACCTCCACTCGAGGGCATGGCCGACGCCAATTCGGATTTGGAGATTGCACCAGGGAGCACAACCAGAGCCGCAAGGAGGAAAGCCATCCAAATTCCTGGTCCCATGATGTCTGCAGCAAAACTCGGCATCACAAACAAACCTGAGCCAACCATGGATGCAAGGGAGATGACAACGACACCACCAAGTCCGACACTGCGTTCAAGTTTGTCCGCAACATCTTCTATGACACCTTTGACATCGCCTTTGGCAAGTTTTGATGCTGTTTGTTTCAAGTTCATGAACAATCCCCGGATAACCGACACAGAGTGGTCAGTAACCCCTCGGAACCCTCCAAATCCTATAGCCTTGTGGAGCATATCCCCACAGAGCGTACCGGAAACCGGTAACTCATTCTGTTGTCGGAGCGCGTGCGATGACCTTCATTTCTACCGCTATCGGGGTCGGAAGGGCTCGAATGGCCAGTGTGGTCCTGGTTGGCCCTACTTTTCCGAGTGTGTCTGCCCAGACTTCGTTGTATCCTGCGAAATCTCGATCCATATCGACAAGGAATGACGTGACGTCCAGCACATCAGCGATTGAGCCGCCAGCTTCTTCGAGGATTCTCGTAATGTTGTCAATGACTGCCCGAGTTTGGGCCTTGATGTCGTAGTCCAGTGGATTTCCGGCTTCATCGTTAATTGGCCCACCGGGGATTGCATTTGTCCCTGGTTGCCGTGGTCCTACCCCCGAAAGGTAGAGCAAATCCCCTACTTTTCTTGCATGGGGGTACATGCCAACTGGTTTTGGTGCAGCCTCACTGTTCACTGAGCCTTTCTGAGTGGTTGGTTCCCATAGGGCTGGGCCCGAACTTGTCTTTTCATCAGGCAATGGAGCACTGTTGTCGCTGTCAACGTGATCTTCAGCATCCAATACATTGCGCTCGCCTGCGAAAAATTCCACATCGTCTTCATCGTATTCTTTGTCACCTGCACCGGATGCTGTTGGATCGAGGTGAACAACCGCCCCACCGGCACCGTGTATTGCCTCGTAAGCCAAGACATCACCTGTGAGGTTGTTGCGGTTGCCGTTCATTCCAGATAGCCACCACATTGGCTTGAAGGCAACAACCTTCTGAACTCGAATTTGTTTGTGAATTGTACGAGAGAGTTGTCCAACATCCTCCAGCCTTCCTTCTCCTAAAAACTCCAGAATCTTCCGGTTCCACTCGTCGTCTTTCAAAGAATGGATTTTGTCATCCTTTGGTTCGATTGGTGCTGTGAACATCCGGTTGGAAAGGGACATTGCGGTTACAGCAACCGCTTTTCGACCAGTGGCTTTGATCACATCAAGGCATGATTTTGCCAGCACCGTCGTCTCTGCCCTGTTTGCGTACACGTTGGAAGAAACGATCACTGCGGGTATGGCGTTGTCTGGATTGAGCAGTTTGAGCGCAACAACTGAACCTACATCGATTGGGAAACCGGTGTAATTGATGGTCCGAGATTTTAGGCCTCGCTTTTCATTCGCTGCGTTCCATGCTTCGGCGAAATCTGCATCGATGTTGAAGGAGTAAGGAATAGAGCCCAAATCGTGGAAATCATGGTCGACCATGACCCATTCTGGATTTGGATCAGCTTGGATTTGATGACCAATGATGCTCGGCCATGTTGTGGAATAAATGACCAATAAGTCCGCATCAGCATCTTTGATGCGTTTTGCTGCATCATCGAAGGCATCTCGCAAGCGTTGCCAACCCTCGTTTTGCTCAGGAACCAGCACCGTGTGCGGATGAACTGGAACGATGTAGGAGCCAACCAGACGACCTTCGGTCATTCAACCGCCCCCGAATGCTGGCGTTCTGGCCATTCTACAATGGCATTGCCAGTTCCAATGATTGTTCCGTAACCATGCAAGGTAGCAGGGTAGGTTGGAGTATCAAGTGTTGAGAGCAGCCAAGACAATCCACCACCGTCGCTTTCGGCGATGGCTTGCTCGGTGAACTCTGGCATTTCGTTGAGGATGCGTTGTGCTTGTCCCGATTTGAAATATTCAATCATACGCATGTCCCACAGGTGCATGGCGTGGCTTGTGATGTGCTCCTTGCTCATGTCCTCTGGAATTGCCGATTCGGTTGTGAAGTGTCGGTGGGAAAGGGAGTTGCTTGCGAGCACCACCACTTTTTTGCCGCTTTCCATAATTGCTTCGCGCGTGACCTTTCCAAGTTCAATCATCATCTCTTGCATGACTTCAACCGAATAGTAATCTCTTGATCTGTTGCTTGAGATCACGACGAGTGGTTTATCCCAACTTGGGTTGAACATGTGGCCGGTTGTGATGGTTCCATAGTCCACTCGGAAATCAGGGTTTTCCATCATCTTGACAGCCAAACCAGCTTCCGCTGCTTTGTCGTGAATTCGCTTGGTGAGGTCCACATCGATGTTCAAATCATAGTGGTATCGGAATAGATTTGGAAAGACGGGGTCAACCGAGAGGCTTTGGAAATTAGGCAGACCAAGAAAGTGGGTTCCAACATAGGTTTGCCAGTGGGGTGAAAGCAGGACAATGGCATCATATTCTACATCTTTGAGTGAATCGCGTAGCCGTTCATAGCCCCAACGCAACTGTTCCCAACCGCCTTCGGCAACGGGTTCGTTTTGCGGGGGATTCTCGGCGTAGACAAGATGCGGCGGATGAGGCGCTAAGCATCCAGCCACAATTTCACCTTGCGTCATGATGTGAGCCAAGCGCTTGAGGGCTATATCGGCATCGGCGCTTCGTACTGAATGCCAAGTGTAGACCCAACACTCAAACAAGGCGGCGATTTCCCACCCCCATGGAGGAAGAGGTCAACACCCCAATCGTACCGATTGACACTCGGACATTGGTGGACGACCTCAAAACCGGATTCTTTCACATTCTTGGCCCTGCTTTGTTTGGTGCGGGCCTTGGAGGTGCGTGGCAACATTACGCATTACCGGTCATCGATTCTGTGTTCGTCCCAAATCCGGTTCAATTCGCTTTGTTGAGCATGCTGCTCCTTTCCCCCCTGACCTACCGTCTTCTGGTCCACTCTTCGTTTGAACGTTGTTTGGAGTATACCTTTGGCTTTGCACTTTTGAGTCTACCTTTGTGTGTCGTTTGGTTGTCCGGATGGGGCGCATTGTTCTGTGGAATGTATGCGATTCTGTTGGCTTGGGCCGCTCTATCAATGCTCTGGGGGCGCCGCCAATTGCCACCTTTTTCTTACGGGATATGGCACGCCATGGGCGTGGATTTGGGCGCTTTTGCTGGCGCAATTGTGATGTTTCAAATCCTCTGATCACGAGGTGTAACTCTCTGAATCATTGGGGAAGTCCCCAGACCGAACGTCATCGCAATAACTTGTTATGGCTGTGTTGATGTCCTCTGCAAGGTTGAGGTATCGGCGTAAGAAACGGGGCGAGAAGTCCATGGTGATTCCCAGCAGGTCGTGAAGAACCAGGACTTGTCCGTCGCAGTCCGGTCCAGCACCAATCCCGATGGTCGGGATGTCGATTGATTCGCTCACTCGCTTGGCCAGTTCACGAGGAATTTTCTCAAGAACGATTCCAAAACAACCAGCCTCCTCAAGCAATTTTGCATCTGCGATTAATTTCTCTGCTTCTTCCTCCTCTTTTGCCCGTACGGTGTAGGTGCCAAACTTGTAGATGGATTGAGGCGTGAGACCAAGGTGGCCCATCACAGGAATTCCCGCAGTAAGGATTCGTTCGATTGATTGAATGATTTCTGAACCACCTTCTAATTTCACAGCATGGCCCTCTGCCTCTTTCATAATTCGAATGGCTGACTCAAGTGCAATTGCAGAATTCCCTTGGTAGGTTCCAAACGGCATGTCGACCACAATAAGGGCTCGGTCCACTGCTCGTTGAACACACTGTGCGTGGTAAATCATGTGATCGAGGGTCATCGGTACGGTGGTCACTTGACCAGCCATCACATTGGATGCGGAATCACCGACGAGAATGACGTCGACTCCGGCTTGATCGACAAGTTTTGCCAATGAATAATCATACGCCGTGAGCATGGTGATTTTCTCTTGTGCACGCTTCATCTCGAGAAGCGTGTGGGTGGTGACCTTACGCGCATTGCGGTGTACGGACATGGTTCTCCCACCGTTGCATGTGTTTTGAAACCCTCGCCAGCAGCGGCGAAGTCATTCTTCCTCGTAGGAAGCGGACAACTGATGCATTAATTCTGCGAGCGCCTCTTCTTCATCGGCGCTCGACAAAACTTGTTGTTTTGATTCAAGGCCATTTAGGACAAGTGCTGCAACCGTGTAGACCGAATTCGGATCCTCATCGATGACATGCTCAACCCGTTCAGCAACCCATGAATCTAGAATTTGTTCATCGATTCTTAACACCGCACCAATTCTGTTTAACACCCCGTTCAAGACATCCTTCAACATCAATTGGTGTTGCTCCGTTGTGGCTTCGATGGTAGGTTGGAAACGAACATCGGCTGAGATGTACAGTTTGTGATGTTCCGCTTCTTCCGGGATATGGTCGAGCAGAGTCTGAACATCGGGGAACATCCCATCATGGGGGATAAGCGGCTGCATTGTTGGGTGTTCAAAGGGAGGGAGCGCAGGTTCAATCACGTGCTCAATTGTGAATCTTCGCCGTCCTACAATAGAGATGAAGTGGTTGCTTCCTTTGGTATCGTGTTCGAGGATTTCTGCTTCACAGCCGTATGTTCTGGGCCCATCCCAGTGATTTGTCGGTTCGAATGGATCGTTCAGCACGAGTCCGAAATTTCGACCATCGAGGACACAATCATCCAACATTTGTCGATACCTTGGTTCAAAAACACGAAGTTCCTGAACTTCTCCTGGCATGAGCACCATCGGTAAAACGAACAGTGGAAGCGCTGCTTGGTCTGTCATGAGTAGAAATCGGATGGATTACCTTTTGAACATGTGTTCTGAATCGAAGATTCAATTTTGGTCCTTGACACAAATATTTGTGGTTTCAGAAAAGAAGCCCATCGACCATTGGCCGCCTTCACGTCCCACGCCAGAATTTTTGACACCACCGAAAGGAGTTCGAAGGTCCCTGTGGAGCCAAGTGTTAACCCAAACAATTCCAGTGTCGATTGTTTGGGCGAGTGCTCTACCCTTTGCTGCGTCTGCTGTCCAGATTGAGCCAGCCAATCCATATTCCGTAGCGTTCGCCATTTCAGTTGCTTCCTGAAGGGTCTCAAACGTGTGGATCGTGACCACGGGGCCGAAGATTTCCTCGGTGGCACACCTTGAAAGATGACTCAGTCCGGCGACGACCGTCGGAGCAAGGTATGCTCCATTGTCTTCGGGCCCCAACCGTCCGGTCATGGCGCGAGTGCCACCGGTAAGGATGGTCCCTCCCTCTTCCACAGCGAGGTCAATGTATGACTCGACCTTGTTGAGATGATCCATGGAAATGACCGTGCCAATTTGCGACTCTTCATCGGCTGGATCCCCTATTTTCATAGAGGACACTGCCTTGACAAACGCTGCATTAAATTCCTCAGCAATGCTTGCTTGAACCAAGATCCTTGACCCACACAAACAGACTTGTCCGGAGTTGGTAAAAGCGGCGCGAACCGCTCCGTCAACTGCTTTTTGCATGTCTGCGTCATCGAGGACAATGGTGGCATTCTTCCCACCAAGTTCGAGTGACAATTTTTTGAACATTGGTGCTGCAGTTGCTGCGACAATTCGTCCGGTTGCAGTCCCCCCTGTGAACGAAATACCGTTGATGAACGGGTGTTCAAGAATCCCTTGACCAACCTCCGGTCCAAGCCCGTGGACCAGATTGAAGACGCCGCTTGGTAGATTCAACTCGTCAAGCGTTTCAGCCAAGATGTTCGCTGTGAGCGGTGTCATTTCACTTGGTTTGGCGACGATAGCGTTGCCCATCAGCAGGGCAGGTGCGACCTTCCAAGAGAGCAAATAAAGCGGTAAATTCCATGGTGTGATTAACCCAACAACACCCAAGCCATTGCGATGGACATAATTCATGGCGTCCTTCATTTCAAAGGTCATCTCCTTTTGCTCTCGAGCAAATGATGCAAAGAAGCGGAAGTTTTCAACAGACCTTGAGGCATCAACACGCCGTGCAAGCGAGATTGGTTTTCCAGTGTCGAGGGACTCAGCTTGGGCAATTTGTTCGTGTTTTGATTCGAGGGCATCGGCAATCGTTTCAAGCCAGGTGATCCGTTCAGCCATCGTCGTTGCGTTCCAGCCCGATTGTGCTTTCTTTGCAGCAGCAGCAGCAGACTCGACATCACTCGACTTTGATCGTGGGATGGTGGCAATCACCTGCCCGTTTGCAGGATTGATGTCTTCCAAAGTTTGTCCATCCTGAGCGTCAACAAAGGCTCCGTCGATGTAATTTTTCAAGTGAAGCATCGTTAGGCCTCCACATCGTAGAGCCATCTGTCTTCGTCTGGGTCCCATTCATCCCATGTCGGTAATGTTTCCAAGCGTTCAAGGTATTGTTCGGGTACAATGCCTGGGACGATGAATGCCTTTTGTCGGTGCAATGGGTATGGGTTGCGAAGGTTGATTCCAAGCACACCAAGGACTGCTCGAGCGACATACCACGTGGCTTGTGAATTCCAGCCATGGGCGATTTTGACAACGATTCCGAGTCCCTTGGGGTAATCTGGATGTTCAATAGCTAGGCCAAGCAATCCATCTGCGCCTTCTTTGGCGATGACTTTTCCCTCACCTGCTTTGAGAACTGTTGAATCCAAGCGATTGAAACCGCCAACCAAGTCGGGATGACGGACCATTGCTTCCCAAATCCAATCCTTGTCTTTGTCTCGTACAAGCCCAGCATAGATTTGTGCAAGTTCTGCAACCGTGTTTGAAACGGTTGGCAAACCACATCCGTCTTTTGCAACCCTCAAAGGACTCCAGTCCTCACCGAGGTAGGTGCGAATTTCTCTCATGTAAGCGTGAAAGACTTCGTGAGTCGGCAGGGTATATCCTGCTCGATTCCAACCTTTTTTCCTGCACCCATGCAGGATTGCGGCATGTTCTCCCGAGCAGGTGTGGAACCAACGCCGCGGCCGTCTGACCTGTCGGCCAAATTGAATCAAGGGGACATCAAGTGGGGTGAGCATCAAAGGCCATTCTTCCTCAAATAGCAAGGATTGTGCCGCTGCGACGTGTTCAGTGTCCCCGTTGTGAGAGGCGACCGCAATCGCTTTCTGTTCCCACGTAGCGTCTTCAAGCTCTTTGGTGAATGCCTTGAGCATGAACGGTTTCATCATCGACCGACCATAACACAACACGTTCCCACCAAACGAGTGGATCACCTCATCGCCATGGGACCAAGCGACTGCACCATGAATCGTGGTTTCAGAAACGCCATTGCGCCGGTAATCAACCAGCGGCTCCCACGCCACTTCACGCCCAGTAGGAATTCCCTCGACTTGCTCGCCCAATGGGCTATCAGGATACATTGCACTGCCCGGTCGGCCGGGTTCAACTGCGGATGGAGTGTCATGTTCAATCGACAATACTTCCACCTCACCTGTTCAATCGTGCTTCCACAAGGGGTACCACTTGTTCCATGTACGCTTCCATGTCTCGGCAGACACGGTCTGAATCGTGATTGAAGAAATCGAACCAAGCCATGATTCGGTCTTCGGGATGGAAGCGTTCAATCATTTGCTGCGCCACTTCCTCGATGTTACCAATCAGTGCGTTGTTGGCTGCGTTGCTCACTTTGCTGGGGTCAATTGTCCCTTCCAGTGCATTCCAATACGCCCCAAGAGCGGCCTTGGCTTCTTGATGAGCGGCGGTGCTTTGCTGCTCTAGAGTCAAACCGTCCTCTGCGTTGAGGAACACGAATGAAGTTCGGGGCATGTCGCTGCGTTGCCATGCACCTCCATCTGGATGGAACACTTCTGACATTCGAGCGTGTGTGGCTTCGATGACCTCTGGTTTGGTGATTGATAGATTGAACACCTTGACTGGCAGAATGGTGTTGAGGAAAGTTTGAGCGCGAGGATCGTGAGTTCCGGCAACCAGCTCTAACAGGCCTCTTCTGAAGTGACTCGGTACGATCTTTAGGTCTTCGAAAACATAGCGTCGAGGAATATGAATTTCTTCTGGGGCAGATTCGAGGCCTTCGAATTCAATGGCCGCATCTTGGACTTTTTTCCAATCCTCATCAAATCTGAAATTGTTCCGAGTGAGAATGGTCTCGTATGTGTGCGATGAGTTCACAACATCACCTCTCAGCAGACGCAAGAATATGTCGCCTGCTTCCATGAAGATTTGACCGCGAAGTGCTGGCCATGCTGCCTCTTCAATCGCATTCCTTGGCACGATTCCATACGGCCTCGCCATGAACTCAAAGCGTCCAGCGGAGAATCCAACGTGGAGTTTGCGATGTTCGTTAGGGTTCAGTCCATGCAATTGCAGCGTGTTCGCAATTCGCTCGGCTTGCGCGATGGGGCCGCCGGAGGCTAGAATCGAAACCACTGCACTACCAATTTCAATCGATTTCGTGCGTCTAAATGACTCCATTGCAAGTTGCGGGAAGTCCGTGCATAGTCCGACTTCCCCTTGCCAGTGGGGCACGACAGGTCTGCTGTTGCTCTTTTGCGTTTCAGTGGAAAGGTGGGCCTGAGCAATCCATCCAACACCAAAACCAAGGCGATCAGCGCACTCCAATTGTTGGAAGTAATGTTCGAACATTTCGTTCTCTG
>CALKDX010000069.1 GCA_938084455.1 Candidatus Poseidoniaceae archaeon | reverse complement strand
AGAAGCCAGTTCCATCTTGCCCATGGCTTCGATTGCTTCTCCTTGAAGAGACAAATAGCCGCTGTCTGCGTTGCCGACGGTGTAGCGTCCAGCGCCGCCAATGCGCACCAACAAATCAGGTGGCAAGGTGACGGTTCCAGTTTCGTCAATGATCAACTCCCTGTCTTTGCCAAGATCCTCGACATCGACATTGGCACCATGTTCTGCGACAAATCGGCCATCACGCAGTTCAAGCGAACGGTCAGCAAAAGCGGCGACTTCCTTGGAGTGTGTGACAATCAAAAAGGAAACACCGCTGTTTTCGTGCAGGTCTTTGAACAACGCCAACACTTCTCGGCTCGTGACGGGGTCCAACGCACCGGTAGGTTCGTCAGCGAGAATAAGTCGAGGGTTGGTGATCAGCGCACGCGCAATAGCGACCCGCTGCTGTTCTCCACCGCTGAGCATCATTGGTAGAGCATGAGCTCTGTGGACCATACCCAGTCGGTGGAGCATGGCGTCAGCCAGTTTCAGTGCTTTTCGAGACGAGACACCCTGATGGCGAAGTGGCTGGGCCACGTTGTCACGAGCGTTCAGATTTGGCAACAGGTTACCTTCTTGGAAGATGAACGATACTGTCTTTTGACGCAATTCAACAAGCTCTTGACCGGTGAGGCGGGTCATGTTTTTTCCATCGAGTGAAACTGAACCTGCACTGGCCTTCATGAGACCGCCGAGGCACTTCATCAAGGTCGATTTACCCGATCCCGAGGGACCGACAACGGCGATGGCTTCACCTTCTTTCATGTCGAGGTGGAGGCCTCGCAAAGCGACGACGTTGCCGTCTTCTGCTTTTGATTCATAGACATGATAGAGTCCATCGGTTTTCAAGATACTTTCCTTCATCTTCATTCCCCCTTGAGCACGCTGGCTAAGTCAGATTTCAATGCCTTTCGAGTGGTCACCAGGAGAGCCACGACAACTGCGGAAAACACAGACAGGGAAACAAGCAACAATTGCCACCAGGGATAGATCAGGGTTCGTTCGATTGTCGTTGATGACCCACCGAAGATTTGGAAAATGAATCCGAAGATATCAAAGAATCCGTTGAATGAAAGGGCGACGCCTATACCAAGAACGATTCCAAGCACCATCGAAACCATGACAATGGATAAAATTTCGAACAACACCAATCGGATGATCTGATTTGGAGATGCACCAATCGCTTGAAGCACCGCTAATTCCTTTTGTCGTTGACTCAACACCAACGAAAGGAAAACAAAACTTGAGGCAACGGCAGCCACACTTGCCACAACGAATTGCAGGGAGAGCAGACCAGGCGTTCCGAAGATGAGCCCGCCGTTGCGCTCGACTTCCTTGTGCGAACTTGACCAATCAAGAACACTCGAGACCCTGAAGTCAGCCGACATCGTTGATGCAAGAGCCTCTAGTGAGTCTCCACTGACACCTGCGACATCAACAATCCAAACCGTAGATGTATGATTCGAAACTGCATCTATTCCAACAAAGGATTGCCATGAGGACTCACCAATAATCAGTGAAGAAAATATGGTTGCAGGATTCACGCCTGGTATGTATTGGTGTATGCCCATGTAGTACATCTCGCTGAGGTATTGCGTGATCACAATTTGAACGGTCGTGTCTGCGAGGAACAGAGGGGCCGCAAGTTCAGGGGGCGTTTCAGAAAAGCCAGATGCACAACTCGTGTCTTCCGCAGAAGTTCCGTCTGGACACGTTGCGTTTCCGAGGTTGGCTGAAGATAAATCTGCAAGTCCGAATGCTCCTGTGAGGTCAGCCCCAATCAGGTTTGCACCCTCGAGAGAACCGCTCATGAAATTGACAAAAATAGCGTCTTGGAGGTTCGCTCCAGACAAGTCGGCTCCTTCCAGATTGGTGTCGAAGAATAACGCCTGAGCAAGGTTTGCGCCTGCAAGGTTAGCGTTGGAAAGGTCTGTTCCAGTAAGGTCCACTGGTCCGAAGTCACGGTCGCTCAAATCTTGTCCTGATAGATTCAATCCCGACCAGTCGCCTTCCATAAACGAGGAATAAGCGGCAAACAAGGCGTTGGGATCAGGCTGTTCAGTTCCCCCGGATGTAAAGTTGAAGGAGAGTTCTTCCCAGGTAAATGAGATGTCCTCACTCTGGCGATCTGTTGGCTTAAGCAGAACATCGTCCAATCGGTTTTCTGTGCCTCGGCCTGAACCCGCAATGTCCAGCGAATAGGCGGCGTCTTCTCCAGCAGAGAAACCGCCGTTACGATAGGCCGCCATAGCAGCGTCAATATCCGTTCCTGGAATCGATTGTTCGCTCCATCGCAGAACGTCTTCATTGCCGTCAAGCACAACCCATGTTTGCAATTTGTCGCCTCCTGAGGAGTCTGAGAGAATTAAACTTGGAACCGTTGTGGCGACAGCTGTGACATCAGCATCGGTGAAGTTTGCTACCATGCTCAGCAATTGATCTTCTGTGTAGCCTTGTTCGAGGGTGATTTGCAGATCTGACCCGACCGTTGCATCAACGGTCTTCTCATCGACGAGGGTTCCGGTGTAGCCCTGGACTGCAGCCAGGGTGACAATTGACAGCGTCAACAGCATGATGACCGCTAAGCGGTTGACGGATTCTGCGGAGCCTGAGCCTTTCAGGCCACGCTTTACATCCTTCAAAAGTGGCGTCCGACCGAAGAGAAGTTGCATAATTTGTGGCCCCTTAGCACCGATCCTTCCAAGCAGCAAAGCACCACCAATCCAAAGAGCAAACGGCCCAATAATTCCGAGCAATCCTTCGAGGAAAAAGTTCGAAACGATACCGTCTTCACTGCCGTTCATCTCAAGCCATGTGTCGCCAACGGCGAGCATTCCAAACAGGAAAGCCAGCCAATGAAGCCAGCGTTTTGGTTCAGCCTTTGTTGATGTTTTGCGAACACCTTCTTCGATTTCAAGATTGATAAAATCTCGTGCTCGACTTCGTCCAAACAGCAGGGCCAAGCCAAGTGTTGTGACGGCGGTAAAGATGGTTGAACCAATGCCCAATGTGGGATTGACATCGAAGTCTCCTGTTCTGAACTCCATGAACCCAACGGCTGAGAGCACGATTGGAACGGCAAACAGCGCAAGGAGATAGCCAGCAAGCCAAGCCACGGAGGACATTACAAATAATTCCAGCAGCACCATGCTTTGCAGGCGAGAAGAGTCAGCACCGATGACACGGTGGATGCTTACTTCCCTCCTTCGTTGCTCAAGCGAGAGCACCAATCCGTAAATCAGGACAGCAATCGAGAGGATGACAATTGGAATCATAATGATGTAATCGAAAATTTGAATCAAGCCGAGGAAGATATTGAGAAACGTAATCGTTCCACTGATGATATCGGTGTAATACAGTTCCACTCCTTCATCTGTGTAGCTTCCATCTTGGACCTGTGTCCCGAGGTTTTCCAGCCATTCTGCGGCTTCCGCAGTCGAGGTTGTGGGCAATTGCCCCTTGTCGATGGTTACACCCAGGTACATGTGGTCGTTGTCCATTAACGCAGCACGCTGCGATTCTTCGAGAACTTCCCAAGTTGCAAAAATAGGATTAGGAGCGAGGGTTGGGTTTCCAAAATCCCAAGGGTCATAGACGCCGACAACTGTCAAATTTGTTGCCACCATTTCCATTCGGCAGTAGACGTACCCGTTTTCTTCTGGCGTGACTTCTCCAGCACAGTTTTCATTCGTTACGGTCCCTTCGAAGATTGTTGATTCATCCACCACGTAATGGAACGCTAAAGAATCGAGGACATCACCGACATTTGCTTTTGCTTCGGAAGCGATTGTTGAAGGGAGAATGACGCCACGTTGGGCACTCATGTTCTCTGGAGTAGGCCATTCGCCCATTCCGGCGATGACGTTGGGTCCTAATCGATCTGCGAATTCCCCGTCAAACGCTTGAGGCCCCAGGAATCTTACCGAGCGCATCTGCGAGATTGGGGGGCCGGCATCGGCAAGTTCCGGGTAGTCAAACGTCACGTTGCCCCAATATGGGTTTGCATCATCAGTGATCGCAACCATTTCGAGGGGTTGGGCTACAACGAACTCTTCATTGAACAGACCGCCGCTATGTATGCCTTGACGCCCTAGGACAAGGGTGCAATCACTGAACTCGCTGAAGTCTGACATCAATTCATCGCAGACGTTGACCATGGTCGTGGTGTTGTTGGACCAACCTGTGGCGTTTTCGACAGGCGTTCGGGCGAATTCGATTTTCGCATCAAATGGTTCATTCTTCAATGACTCTTCGAAGAACAATTGTGAAAGACCTACACCATAGGAAAGGACGGTCGTGATGACCAGGGATGCCAGGAACACACCGGCAATGACCGCCAATCCGCGTTCCTTTCCGCGCCAAGCGTTCAAGCCTGCAAGGCGAAGTTGACCCGGCGTCTCCATCACCTTGTGCATCACTCGCTTGGGCAGGCTCTGCGACGGGGAGAAGTCTGAGGCTTCCAACTTCAATTCAGTTGCTTTATCACTCATTCTTCTTCACCATCTTCTTCTTCATCCAATCCCCAAGCAGAGCGGATGTCCGAGGCCTCGGTTTTCCCGTCATTGAGCAACAACATTCTGTCTGCGTTTGAGGCCAGATCAGGGTCGTGAGTTACCATCAAGATCGAAATTGGATTGACCTCGTCGTGACACAAATCTTTGAACAATTGGAGGACTTCTTTTCCGCTGGCAATGTCTAGATTTCCAGTTGGTTCATCGGCAAGCAGAACTGGTCGGTTTCCTGCAATGGCTCGTGCGATGGCAACCCGTTGCTGCTGTCCACCAGAAAGTTGGTCTGGTACGTGGTGCATACGGTCCGCGAGTCCAACTTTTGAAAGTGCGATTTTA
>CALKDX010000068.1 GCA_938084455.1 Candidatus Poseidoniaceae archaeon | reverse complement strand
TCGAAGAATGCCACCTCTTCCTCTACGGGGCAGACCCTTATCCGGAAATGGTTGAAGGTGACTCGGGAACCTTCTACAAAGGCACTCAGATTTTCTATGTCCCTCTTGGCTTTGAATCATGGAACCCCACATCGACCGACGAGCAACAGAATGACAGCCGGCAAATCATTCGCTGGGGCGGCTATTCTCCTGAACCAGAAACAACATGCGGTGGCTCAATTTTCAACCACGACAACGTCTTCCACATTCACCCAATCACTGGACAGAAACTCCTCTACATTTCCTACTGGGATGCAGGATTGAGGATCGTCGATGTCACGAACCCACCAGAAGTTCCAGACCCGGAAGGCGTCACTTGGCCACAAGACAATGAAGTCGGTCGTTGGCTTGGTTGCCCAAGCGCTGATGACGGATGGTACGGTCCTGACGGTGGTGGCCATGCCAACCTCACATCTGAAGAATGGGGTGGCAGCACGGGCGCACTCAACGGGAACGGCTGGATTCACTATGCGGTTCCTTACGACCATCTGTTGTGCAACGGAGCAAAGGACACCGACCCGATGGAAACTTGGGACGCTGAATGTGGCACAGGTCCAAGCGATGCTGAATTCGGCATCAACTGGCGCCACTTGACCATGATCGCACCGGAGTACGGCACCAACACCAACCACACCGGATACATCTGGACCATTGACACCACCGATCCAGCCAAGCCATTCTTGATGAGCAAGTGGAAGCTTCCCGGCTCCAGCATTCTGCCAGACGGCAGCGAACACCCTCACCACTACATCCCTGGCGGCTACATCTACAGCCCTCACAACGGTGACACCGGTACGAACGGCAACGTCTACTGGACGCATTACCACGCAGGCAACTGGGTGACCGACCACAGCGACATTTGGCAAGACCTCGTTTGGGTTGACGGCGTACCAGCACCTGAAATCGGCTACCCAGCCATCGCTCAAATGTCTGAAACCAAGACCATGGGTTACTTCCTGCCTTCGGGCCCGACATGGATGGAAGACCCTAAGGAAACGCTCGGCTATGACATGGCTGACTGTTGGGCTTCGTGCATGATTCCATTCGATTGGGGCTTGCAGTACGACCCTCGTGGTTACCTCTTCATCTCAGAAATGGTATCGGGCGTTTATGTCGTGCAAATGGATGAAGACAAGAATCCGAACTTTGTCTATCCGCCGTTGTATCCGTCAACAGAAGACGCTTCAGACGAGACTGAGTGATCACCCTAACGGGTCGGACTAACGGAATCAGCCGTGGCTTGCTTTAGATCAACTTTGTTTGAATCGATGCGCTTTGTGGCTTGACCACTGAATTGTTGTTCCATATGTGCTCCACCGTTTGCCAGACACGGTGCGAAATGGCAAGTGCAAGCCCTGTGAAATCGTTTGATTTTTCTCGAGAATCGTGGACAACAAAGCCGTCATTCGGCAGAGCGTCAACCTTTGGAACCCCCTGGCGGAACAAAACGCCAATGTCTGCAACGGTTGAGGTATCTGTTCGCTCACACATCGATGAGACACGCTCTTCCAGCCATGATGGGAAATGAACGCCTTGACTTGCATCGAGTGAAGCTTCATTCTCAGCAGTGTGTGTGTTCACAATCCTCATGTTGAGCCCGTGGTCGTGTAACATGCGAGCAATAGTTGAAGCAATAATATCGCTGCCTATCACGAAAAGCGTTTGATTGTCTTTGCTTGAATTTCGATTGATGTGCGCCTCGTAGGTATCTGTATCCAATCGCGAAGCATGCGTCACAACATCGCGCTTGCGCACCACACCCATCACCTGCATTGAGGGAAAGAAGGGGCGATCAAACAGACCATGGCACCATTGGATGCCAACCACGGAAGAAGGGTCGCGCCCATCAAGTGCATACTTGTCATTGAGTGCCTGACCAATATACAGAGAGTGTTCCAATGACTCGGTCCAGAGCGGTACGGCCTTGCCCCAGGTCATGCGCAAATTGTTGTGCAACTCCCCATGGCGAAGCAGTGAACGTTGACACAGATTCCACAATTCTAGTGGTGATTCAGCGTATTCCATTTCGTGGTCTTTCAGCAGCACGACTCGTGGGTCATCGGCTGTTTCTCGCCACGACTGAAGCGCCCATTCTGGCAGGTTCGATGAATCGTAAGGGTTTGGAGCAGAATAGATGTGATGCCAAGGATGTTCGCGGAAAATCAACAACTCATCGAGGTATTTTTCTGCAGATTTTGTACCCACTGCTGCAGCTTCTCTGGCTACTCGCATGGGGGAGAGAAAACCGTAGTGGAAGGCAGCTGAAAGACGGGACACCCCCGAAGGGTCTGCAGCGTTGTTGCGCCGCTTAGCATAGCCGTTTAGTCCCTTGTCGTAGAAAGCCTGCCACCTGCTCAACGCTGCTCGTTCGCCTCCTCGTTCGTGCCACACCGGTAAGACGGTCGGATCGATGGAACACGTGCGCAGAAGAGCAAATCGGTTCTCAAGGTTCTTGACGTCCTCAGCGACGTTGACCGGCTCAAAGGGCAACGGTCCAGTGTAGGGTTCAGGCCTGGCTTCGCACACCGGCCACGAGGCTTGCAAGCGCTGCTTTCTCATGCGCTTGGTGGCGTCACGGAACTTGTACGGCCGGTCAACCGATTTTCCAAACAGAGGCATTGGAATCACACAATGACAGTCAACATCGAACACTGGGCAAGCCGCTGAGGCAGCAATAGTCTCAACCCAATCGGTCCATGGAGGCAAAGGAAAGAGATCCGTAATGATGCAACTGGCTGATTGGCTGAACGCCTTCATCACCGATGGGCGATGGCCTTCTCTTGCCACATGAAGCACATACCTGAGGCCTGCTTTCCTGCATCCTTCATCCATATCGACAGCGGCATCAAGCAGCATGGTATGATGGCGCAACGAGGCGTGTGGATAGCGTTCATCAATGCCATGATAAATCAACAACGGCCGGTCATGTTGAGCGGCAATATGCCGTCCAACTTCGATGGCTGGATTTTCATGCAAGCGGAATGAAGACTTGAGCCACACGATCACAGGCCCTTTTCCCTGAGGCGCAGCAATGCTGTTGCGATGACGCGTCCGTTCACTCAAGTGCCCCGGTAAAGCCTCCAACATGAGAATTCATGTGCGGGTCTGGATATATACCGATGTTTCTGCATGGGAAGCATGGCCCATCCCATTATACCGGAGTCAGTGTAGAAGCAACTGTCCGATTTTTAGCGCCCTTGATAACACTAAAAGCCAGTTGAGGCTGTTAAGGTAAGTCACTATCCTCTACGAAACTCCCGGTGGGTTGAAGATTAGAGAGGGGATGTCGAAGCAATGGCCCAAGCAATATTGCCTCCGATTCATATCTTGCTGACGCCTCTTGGTGCAACCGTAGATATCATACTAGCACCTCTTGACAAATGGAAGCCCGAAATCATCTATGCATTTACGAGCATGGAGGCCTCGATTCAGGGGGTTGAAGAAAATTTACGCTACGCTTGGAACCTTAATTGTGGCCCAAATGGGCCCCCTGATGTTAGGAAAGTGCCGATCGAAAAACCATGGTTAGCAAACACCATTCAAGATGTGATGGCGGCTTTTGACCAAGT
>CALKDX010000067.1 GCA_938084455.1 Candidatus Poseidoniaceae archaeon | reverse complement strand
GTCGTGTGGGCCTTCACTTGCCCCATGTTCACGACAGTGGAGAGGATGTCAGATTCCTGTTTCGGTGTCATTTTATCGCAGGCAAGGCTTGCTAGAATCTGGGCCAAAAGAGGGTTTGATGAAGATTCAAGTTGGATGTTGGCGCCGTTCAATTGAAGGTGTTCATGTTGTCCAAAATCCAGAGATATGGCCCCTTTATCGCCTTTAATGTGAATGTCTCTGCGCTCTTGTGCGGCCCCCCACCCAACTTCAATTCGTCCAGTGACATGAGGCTCGGTTCTGGAAGGACGTGTGCTGAATTCGAGGAGGGTTGACTTCGTCGTTAGCGGCGAGGGTTGCAAATCTATGGGCACTGAAAAATCAAAACGCTTGGGAAAAAAGTAGGCCAACAAGTCAACACCGTGTGAAGCAAGGCCGTCGAGGAGGTTCGTCGTTTGAGGTTTTTCTCTTAGGCTGGTTCTTCGGTAGAGAATTGAGGTGGGGTTGCCAATTTGATCTTCCGAAAGGATTTGTGCAATGCGAATCACTCCAGGGTGATGCCGGAGGAGGTGGCCGGAGAAAACGACTGTTTCATTGGCTTTTGCCTGTTGTATTAGATTGGTGGCTTCTTCAGAAGTAGGGGCAAATGGTTTTTCGATGAGCGTCCTGATGCCTTCGGCCAATAGAGCCATTCCGAGCGGGTAATGAGTGTTGTTGGGTGTTGCAAGTACAATCAAATCGAGTTTTTCGCTCCGGCACATGGCTTGCCATGTGCTGTATCGGGCATCAGAGTCGAGAAAGGGCTGGTTTGTTTTCTCAGACAGGTCGCAAGCAACAACACGGCCAATAAGGCCAATTCGCTTCATTTCCAGGAGGTTGTTGAGGTGAACTGACCCCCAGCGTCCGCACCCGACGACAGCAACTGTTGTGTCCATCGATTTCCCTCTCAGCTTCGTTCTGGAGCGTCTTCGCCATCGCTTGACTCTTCTGTCCTCGTTTCCTCATCGCTGGTGGTGGAGGCAACCGCAGCATCACAAAAATAGCATTGTTCTTCGAAGACGAGTTCAATTGAAGCGCTTTCTTCCATGGTGGTGAGGTTGGTTGCAGTAACGCCTTCAGAGGAGATGGCATAGATGAAGTTCCCCATGAAAATTGATCGGCGGATGTTGCTGTTTCCGTAGTAATACGAACCTTCCTCATCGTTGTAAAAGCTGGAATGATTGACTTCACCGTGTACTGCCATTGATCCCGTTTCTTCTGAAATATTCACGATGATCAGTTTGCTGACAAATTCATAACTGTACGAATAATAGCCATCATCGTTGTACCAAGAATTGTACTTGTAGGTTGAAAGTGGAACCGCAAGCATGCCTTTAGGCGCCCAATATTGGAACGCCTTGTGCTCGTAGGAGGCTTCTGAGGACGACCAGGTCCAGCCTGACTCCTCTGGATTTACCACGGGGGCAAGGGACATCACATCATCCACGGCGGGCGCGGTCGGGTCTGTGATGTTAAACAGAGAAAGTCGGGTGTTCGACCAATCAAGTCCTAACCCATCCTCACCGGGACCAAGGCCAATGGTGAGGAGGTGATTTCTTGACAATGGATGAATGTATGTCGAAACTCCTGGAATTTCGAGTTCGCCAAGAATGGTTGGATTGGTTTCGTCTGACATGTCGATGACCCACAGTGGGTCGATTTGGCGGAACGTCACGAGGTAGCATCGGTCTCCATCAAATCGTGCGCTCCAAATTCGCTCTTCAGGGGCGATGTTGTCAACGCGTCCCACTTCTAACAAAATCTGTTGGTCTGTCTCAACGTCGACGCCGCGGACGAATGTGACAACGCTTGAGCTCATCGGTTCCGGATTTTCCATCCACCATCGGGCCCATTGTCCAGAGGTCGTTGCAACACGCAGCACGCCTTCATGCTCAGATATTGAAAATTGATTAAGAATCGTGCCGTTGACGCGCCCAGACCCGGTGTACACCGTGTCGTTTGGATTTGAGATGTCGAAAGTGTGGATGTTGGTTGCTTCGTCCATGTTGTCGTTGCCCCAGAACCACCACAAGTCCCATGCGTTTTCTGTCAAGACGAGCACGTCTTGTGAGGCATAGACCATTGGATAGTTGCCAACGATATGATCAGCTTCGAAATCAAACGCTTCGTCGGTCAGGCTAAAGGTGAAAATGCTGTTGAAACCACGGTTCAATCCGTCGCTTGGCGCTACGAAATCTCTGCAGGCTTCATTATCCATGGTGTGAACAGTGAGGCGCCCATCAACCCGCTCATACACCTTCGGCAGCAAGTCCACTAAGGCCAATCGAGAAAGAACTGCTTGGTTGTCAAGAATGGTTTGGTAGCCGACTTTTTGCCGGATTTCGAGGCGGAGTGGGTCATCGTAATCCAATTGCCAATACCCTGAAGGGAGGTCAAGCCAAGTCTGAAGCCCTGGAATGTTCATCCATGCATGGGTAACTGTGCGCACCGTTCCATTCGCTTCACGTGCCGTCATGTAACTTCCTTCAAGGAACAACTCTTTTTCCAACTCTGGTGAAGAGCGGTTGGTGATGTCAAGAACTGTGAATTTGGTGAGGGCGTTGCTGCGCCAACTTCTGTCTTCGCCCCAGCCAAGTTCTTCACTAAGAGGATCAGTGTCAGCAATGTTCCATGGAGTTACAGAGGAAATCACGACAAGTCGGTCGCCGTCCAGCATCATCGCCATGGGGCTCCCTTGAATTGGAGTGGTTGAGGTGAGTTCGAGTTCGCCAAACTCTGGGACTGAAAAGATCACTAAATTGCGCCCGTTAATGTAGTAAATGTTGTATCCATCGGTCTTGACAAAGTCTGCCTCGTCAACGCCTTGCTCCTGGTTGTTTGTCCCAGAGAAGTCCGTTCCCTCAACCCGCTTTGGCGTAGCGGTTGGGGCCGAAGAGGTGCTTTCCGCCCCATCGGCCATGGCGAAATCATCTTCCATCCACATTATGCCTCCATAGGCATACTGCTCTTCGATCGCTTGCAAAACGCTAGTGCGAGTCTCTTCCTCGATTGACAATTTGAGGGTTCGCTCAAGTTCATCGCAATCAGAAAATTGGCTTAGTTGTGGATTCGAGACCGTACGTTGAACTGTTGATGACCAATCGTCAGGGAGTTCGATGGCGGGCATTTCAATCTCTGCTTGTGGATCTACAACCCCTAAACA
>CALKDX010000066.1 GCA_938084455.1 Candidatus Poseidoniaceae archaeon | reverse complement strand
ACGGCTTTGCGGATTCCGGAGTTCGGTTGTTTTGCCTCGATACCGACCTTTTCGATGACGATACCTTTCGCTTGAGTGGACCCAGCAAGCGGGTCGTGCTTTGCTCGGGACTTGAGCATGCGCTTCTTGTATCTACGGTCGGACCAGCGGAATTTTTGACGGTCTTTTGCCATCTTGGCACCAGCGAAGAGTCCTCTACCCATGATAATCACTGCATTGAAGCACTTCGCCGACTTGAAGCCCCTATTTAACAACAACCATTCGGGCGGGTCAGCCCTCATTCAGACCCAGACCTCCGTTTGGATGAATTTTGCTCCGATATTGGCCTTTCTGAGATGGTTCAAATTCCTCCAGCCACGAGTGTTTTGTGAACGAAAGTTCAAGCGGCGAATGCCGGTGGGCAGGCTATGGCGTTTCGTGATCATCTTGGTGCAGCACACACTGAATCTGCTCCGGTAAGCATCATTCACGGCTTATGGGAACACTCCCGTGCCTCGCACCATGCCCTGACCGTCTTCGACAATTTGGTGGAAACGCCAGGCCATCGGGCAGCTGTCAATATTCTCACCCGCGACCGCCTTTGTGAAGCGATTGGGATTTCACCAGAGGAATACATCGACACCCTTGGCTGGGCCATGGACAACCCAAGCGAACCTGTCATCGTCGATGCCTCCGAAGCAGAATGCTTCGACAACATTCAGGAAAAAGTCAACATCATGGATCTTCCGATTCCACACCATTGGCCTCAAGACCGTGGCCGCTACTCTTCCGCAAGCGTGATCATTGCCGAAGACAACGGCATCCGAAACATGTCGTTCCACAGACAATTCGTGAGGGACGAAAATCACCTCGTTGTCCGTCTCGTTCCTCGGCATCTACGCACCATGACTATGAACGCACGTGAAGAAGGTGGCGAGGTCAACATTGCTGTTGTCAACGCACCTGACCCGGTCGTGTTGCTGGCTGCTGCTATGTCGTTTGATGACAACATTGACGAATTGACCATTGCTGCTGCGCTGCATGAGAAACTCTACGGCAAGCCCCTTCGTTTGACTCGGATGCCAAACGGTGTGTTGGCCCCGGCCGATGCAGAATATGTTCTGTGGGGGAGAATCACCGGCGAAAACGATGACGAAGGCCCCTATGTTGACATCACCGGTACGGTGGATGATGTGCGGCAGGAGCCCGTGATTGAAATCGAAGGTGTCATTCACCGCAATGACCCAATTTTCCACGCCTTAATTCCAGGAGAGGCCGAACACAAGACGCTGATGGGTTTGCCAAGAGCACCAACCATCAAAGCAGCCGTCAACGAAGTATGCGACTGCCTGGACGTCCACATGACAGAAGGTGGCTGCGGTTGGCTCGCTGCGGTTGTGAAAATCCGACGGACGAAAGAAGTGGATCCAAAAAACGCAATTATGGCTGCCCTCGCAGGTCATCGCAGCATGAAGATGGTGACAATCGTCGATGAAGACATTGACATCACCGACCCAGTACGCGTCGAATGGGCAAAGGTAACCCGGTGGCAACCTGACACGGACACGATTGTCCTGTCTCATCAAAAGGGCAGTTCACTGGACCCTTCCAGAGACAGCGATGGGCTCACTGCAAAGGTAGGCTTTGATGCAACATTGCCTTGGGGCGTCGACCACGAGGGCTTCAAATCCGTTCAATGATGCGAATCCTCCGCAGGTTTGTTAGGTGAACCTCACCAGTTCAACTCATGTCGGGGGATAATGCATCGCTGTTGCAACACCCTCGCCGGAACCTTGGCAACCGGTACCGAAGTCAGGCTCAGAAGTTCGCCCGATTGGCGGCTAAAGATGAAGCACGGTTCGGTGAAAACATGGCATGGGCGGAGCAAAACGCACGCCAAGCGCTTCTGCATGACTTCACAGAAGAACAAAATTGGCGTTGCCTTGCAGATTTGAAACTAATTCTTGGTGACAGCGCAGGCCTCGAAGCTCTTCTGGAAGATTTGTTCGTGGTTTTAGGCCGAGATCCAGAGCAGGTTGGTCAACTCAAAGGCATTGATTTCCTCCTCGTAGGCGGTGAATTGCTTGAAGCAGCGTTCCTAAAAGACCCACTTGAACCAGATGCTTGGTGGTCGCTCATTGATTCAATGGAAAACACAGATCAAGCGGTTTTGGATTTTTCAAACCGATGCAAGCGTCTTGATTTCAGCGATCAAAGAGCCAACATCGTCTATGGTCGACGCTTGGAACGTCTTCGTTCCAGTGGTCGAGAAGATCGGTTCATTGAACTCTCACGTCACCTTTTGGCCCACAGGCCGAACAATCACGAACTGTGGATGGAATTGGGACGGCTGTACGAACGGCGTGGGGAAAGCGATGAAGCGTGGCTTTGCTATGACCACGTCCAGAGTCTTCGACCTCACACAAGCCCTCGCGATGAATTCCTAGCCCGCCTCAAGCAGGGTATGGATGGGGTTGACGCTGGACCATGGACGCGTCCTAATGTGGAGAAGCGTTCAGAATTTTTGACACAAATGCAAAACCTCTCTCAACGTATTTCAGTCACCCAACCGACAACTCATCAAGAAGACGAGGCCGTCGAAGCGGAGCGAAAAGATCCAGATTTGATTCGGCTCGAAGCGCTGATGGAAGCAGGCGACGCCTCTGAGGCATTTTTCTATGCAAGGCGACTTGTGGCCCAAGGAGAAGCATGGGCTGAGGAATGGGTCGAGAAAGCAAAAGCTGCGTTTGAGGCCTAACCATGGGTGATGATGATCCCGTTTTCGTCTTGGCATGGGTGACCGTTCGGGGCCAACCTCCAATGAAAATTGGCGAAGGTGGTCGCGTGTTGTTTGTCAAACACCCAACACGTGGTTGGGAAATTCCAGGAGGGCACCTCGAACCCAGTGAAACACCAGAACAAGCGCTTTTGCGAGAACTCAAGGAAGAAACAGGTGTTGAGGGCGAATTGGTGCGCTGGAACAAATCCTACTACCCCAAAGGATGGGTTGCGCACGTACTCACGGATGCTACGTCACTCGATTCATGGTTCGTTGATGACGCTAAAGTTGCAGAGGTCCGTTGGTGGAAACAAGTCCCACCAGTGATAGAATGGACAAAAGAAGAGTTTGAAGACCTATCACATTGGCACTGCAATTCTGAGTGAACCCTAGCGGTTCAGAGCATGGTCAGTGTTGCCAATCTTACGCCCCATGCAGCTTTGAGCTCTTCATCCTCAACACAAGTTTGGGCGACAGCAGCGAGCATTGAATCTTCAATGTCGTCAGGGTTGTTGAGCAAGGATTCGAACGTTTCCATCCGTCCAATTCGCTGAGAAAGCGTCAACATGGCACGTAAGTCCGGTCGATCTTCACCCGATGTTGATTCTGGGAGTTGTGAGCAACACCAATCAAAAACACCATTGATGTCTTCTGGATGAACCATGAGCACTGGCTCCTCATCTTCGGCACTGCGTGGTTTTGCCTCCTGCACTTGCACATTCATCCGTTCAGCATTCTCGTCGATGCAATCGCTTGAAAAGTCGAGAAATAAAGCACCAGCCTCAACCGCCATATTCGTTTGGTGAGCCAAGATGGCGTGCGTGTGAGCATTCCATGCGTGCCTTGCTGCATCAAACATATGGCCAAGTCCTGCCCGAATACGACTGGCACCGAGGCGGGATATCGCAATGGTCTCGTGTGCATGGCTTCCATCGCGTGGAATCTCAGCATAGGTTGTCAGCGCCATGAGTGGCTCGCCAGCAGCCATATGGAAAGCGGCTTTGTTGATTAAAGAGAGGTCATGGTCTCGGCTCGCCTTCGCCACCGAACTCAGCCGAGTTTCTGCCCAAGTGAGGTCCTCAGACGCTCCTTCTGAATCCCCCATTTCGTAGCGGGTTAAGCCACGTTCCATGCGCAATCGTCCTTCAAGTGCAAGATCACGCGTTTGTTTTGCTCTGGCAATTTCCAAAGCCTCATTGATGGCACCTTCAAGCCGATGATCGCCGAGCATCCTTCGTCGTACAAGGTTCAATGTGGCTTCTTCTGCTGGCGAAAGTTCCGGGGTGATGACTGCCAGGAGTTCTGCAGCATCCAAAAACAAAGCAGCCTCGGCTAATGGAAGCCATTTGCTCCATTGCATTTCATCGCGCCATTTCGTGAGTGTAACGATGTCAACAGGACCTTCTTCTCTCCATTTGGAAATAAAGAAACCAGGGGCTTTTGGCATTTTGATTTCAGTCATTCGTCTTCCTCCAAGCGTTTGGCGATGGCGACTTGTGCGATGAAGGCAGATTCTGCGGCGATGCGATCTGTTTTGCCAGACCATCCTGCTGCACCATCGTGGCCTCCACCTTCACCACCAATTCGTTCAGCAACAGCCGACATCAGGTGGCCGAGATGAATGCCTTGCTGAGTGCTCGATCGTGGTGCACGGGCCGTCAAGCGGGTTTGACCATCCCTAAACCTGCTGACCAGAGCGATTTCGGCACCTGTTCCAACAAGCATCCCCGCAAGTCGCCCTTCGAGGGTTCCTGAATATGTATGGACGATATTCCATGCTCCAGAATCGATGGATTTAGCCCTTGAGAGCCCCCTAAGGAGACTTCCTCTTTCACTTGGAGAGGTGCTATCAGATTCTATAAACTGGAGGAATGAAGCGTAATCGATGTCGGAATGTTGCAGCATTTGATTGGCAGATTCAAAAGCGCCTTGGTCGGCGTGGCGAAAACGTCCAGTGTCGGTGATCAATCCTGCGAGCAGCACTTTTCTCACAACATCCGAACGGGATTGGGGTGAATATTCGAGCAAATACTTGTCAATAATTTGGGTGGTTGCCCTCACGTTCCAACGCAGACTCATGTCGTTTTGATCAAGAACCCAATCTGACGTGGCATGGTGGTCGATAATGCACACAGGGACTCCTGCGGGCAGTTCCACGCCAACTTGTCCGGGGGCGGCTGCATCAACGATGATGAGACCGCCAATCGCTGCAGGCCAAGATGTGTGTTCTGAGGCAATCTTTCGGAACGGAGCCTGAAGTTGTTCAACGACTCTTTTTGCAGTTCTGCCCAAGTGGACGCCACACGCCATCAAGTTGGGTTGCGACGACGCAAGGGCGATGGCTGATCCCACAGTGTCCATGTCTCCATTTTTCCCAGTTAGCACTGGGACAGGACCCCGTTCACATGCAGCGCTTAGCCACTCGTGAAAAGCATGAAGATCATTTGATTCCACTGCGTTCATGCTCACTCAGATCCTTTCAGAACAGCTTGCAACTGCTCATAAGTTGCCATCAATTGTGCTTCCCTTTCTGTAAATCGAGTCAAATGTTCGTTCAGGGTAGCAAGAGTTTGTTGAAGTTCTTCCAGAAGGGCCTTCCGATCAGAGACTTCAACCAAGACACCGCCCATTTGTTGGTGGAGGGCAAGATGGTCTGGTTGATTGCGAACCGAGTCAACAGTGGTCTCGAGCTCAATCACTTGCGCTCTTAGATTGGCGACTTGTTGACGTGCTGCTTGTACTTCGCCGACCACGGCTTGGAGTTGTTCCATGCTGTCCATAGTTTAACCTCAATCGATGGCCTTAGATGAATCCTCGCCTTGTGGCGGGTTGCCCAAAACGCCAAGCAATGAATCAACAGCGATGAGACCCCGCACCCGAGTGTTCCACATAGCTCGCAAATCCTTTGCTTTGGATTCATTCAATGAGAATGAAAACGAAGTGGATTCGTTGTGCCAGTGAACACGTTCATCAGTGGCTAAGGCGTTCGCCAGTGCTTTTGTGTTTGATTCACTGCTTGACTTCACTTCAAGAGTGAGGCGCCAGGTCGTCGTCACGGTGATCACCGCTCAAATCCTGAATCACTCTTCTTCAGAGATTTCGCCAGCAGCCATTGCACGCTCGTAATCCATTGCTGCTTGTTGAGCAATGTACGCCATGTCTGCGGTTGTTGCGCCGTCGATTGAGCGTCGTAGAATTCTGTTGTTTGCGTCAGAGGCTCGGGTGAATGGTTCCCAAGCGCCACCAGCGAAAGTGTGTCCACACTTGCCGCAGGCCCAAATGCCGACTGACTTGCGTGTCACTTTGCGGTATTGACAAACGGGGCATGTGTATTTGGCATTTTTCTTAGCCAATGCTGATCCTGCGTTGCGTCGAACGGAAACACCATATCGTGCTCCAAATCGTGCTGTTGCGCCTGCTTTCTGTGTTCGCTTTGCCAATCAGTTCCCCTCCTGGTTTGCAACGAGTTCTCGCAGTTCGGTGCATCGTAGATGCGCCACTTCGAAGATCTCGGCAAATTCTGCGGGCGTGAATACCCCTCTTAATCCCTTTTGCAAGGAATGGAGGTGGCCTTCGTCACCTAGAGTGATGTGGATGCGCTCATCGCCACCCAATTCTTCCTCTTCAGATGGATCGTAGATGTAGCGTCCACCAACGCGAGTGAAGGAGGACATAATCGGTGTGCCGTTGACCTTCAGTGTGTAGTCTTCGCCAACGTCGAAACGCTTTGCAGGGACCACTGCGGTGCGGAGTGCAGCGATGGCTGCGAGTCCACATGCATCGAAGATGTTTCCACCGTCTGAGAGGACGTGGATGTCAATCATAACGCCCCAGACCTTTTCGCCAGGAACAATGCATAGGCTTTCCATATCGATGCAACCGGATTCACGGATACCACGGTCGACAACACGGCCGAGTTCGATGGATTGAGGCGATGGTGGTCCTGGCTCATACTTTCGGTGAGCGACAGGTCGTAGTTCTGCTCCACACATGAGGGAACCTTGTGCTGGGCGGTCTGGCCATGGAGTTCGTAGTTCGAATTTAACACCAGCGTAGACGATGGTGCCGCCCATGACGACCTTTGCAGATCCTTCAGCGTTGTAGAGGCAGTCCGTTTCGAGGGTGACTTCACGTCCTTCCCAGCGTCCACGACCGTCGAGGCGAAGGTCATCCTCTGCGAGGCGAGCGAGTTCTTGGCGAAGCAATGTTGGAACGAGTTCGACCATCAGTTTTCACCTCCTTCGTATCGGCGCTTGAGGGCATCAACCATGATTTCGTGAATCTCGGCTGCAGCCTTGAAATTGTATTCCATAGCAAGGTTGAATTCATCTGGTGACAAATCTCCATCCATTTGCAGGAATGCGATTTCACCGGTGTTTGGAAGGATTCCAACCGGCAAGTCGGCTTGACCGTAGTTGTCTTCTGCTTTGTCAAGGTCGAGCACAACAGTGTCTTCGACCTTTCCTGATGCCACACCTACGATGAGGTCACGCATTGGGATGCCAGCATCGGCAAGAGCAACGGCGGCGGCAGTAATGCCTACGCAACGTGTGCCTGCTTCAGCAGCGAGGATTTCAATTTCCACACGGATTTTAGATCGTGGGTATCGCTCCACAAGGACAACAGATTCGAGTGCTTCCGCGGTCACCTTGGAGATTTCACGAGAACGTCGGTTGTATCCTGGGCGGATTCGGTCGCTGGTTGAGAACGGAGCCATGTTGTATCGAACATCAATGACTGCGCGGTCTTGGCGCTGAATCTTTCGAGGGTGTGCTTCCATTGGACCATAGACTGCAGCAACGGCCACGTTCAATCCGTGGGTCACCATAGCCGAGCCATCTGCAGCGGGTAGGACACCTGCTTCGATTGCGACTGGTCGCATTTCGTCAATTTTTCTTCCGTCGAGCCGTAGCCCGTCGTCTCGTAGCAGTTGTACATCACCATATCCACCCATCAAGCATCACCTTTTTTTGGAGCATTTTGTTCAAGAGCAGACAATTCTGCTTCGAATGTTGTTTTGTGGCCAGAGGCCTGTGTCAGAGCCACCGCTTGGCGGGCCCATGCGGTGCCTTTAGCATCGCCGTCGATCCAAACACGTCCGTTTTCTCCGATGATGATTCTGCTGTCAGAAGCATCTCGTAGGCGTTGAACGGTTGCGTTGCCTTCGCCTCGCAAGCGGTCGATGTGATTGATTGGGACGTTGACAACGGTTCCTTGGTTAAGGCGTCGCAAGCCAACACCTTTCATGGTGAGGACCACGTTGTGGCATTCATCGACTTCTTGAACTCGTGCCAAGACGACGTCGCCAATGCCCATGTGTTGTCGGGCTGCCCCAAACTCGACCTTCCAAGGGGCGAGGGACATTGGGAGAAGTCCTTGGAACGGTCCGTTGATGTTCATGAACCAGAGGTTGTTTCGGACTTCCGCCACGACAGCGACGATGAGGTCACCAGAACGTGGCATGTAAGCACTGTTGATCGGGTCAACCGACACAGTGTTGTTGAATTCTTTTGTCCACCCGAGTCGGGTGGCAATGATGGTATCGTTTTGTGCGATTGCACCGCTTCCTACGCGCTTCCCAGCGACTGGCCCGATGGCCATTCCTGGGGTCACGAGGCGCAGCTCGGCGCCGTTTTGACCGTTGGACATTTCTTTCTCTCCATTCTGCGCCACCGACCATCCCATGATAAAGCCGACCCTCAAGCAGACTCTCGTTTGATGGGTGTTGTGATGATTCAATTCAGAGTTCTTTGACCTCTGTATCCGAAGATTGTCTCATGATTTGGTCAATGAGGTCAGGCTTCATTCCTGCGGGACATTCAATGACAGCAGCCCATGAGCCATTTTCCAACCACTGCTCTTTTTGCTGATAGGGTCGAAGGATTCTGGAGACGGAACCGTAAGCAGAACCTGGTACTTTGAAGGCTAGCCTTACAGACTCAAATGAAAGCGGAATCATTGGCTTCAGTTTATCGATTGCTTCCTTGACTTGATCCTCAAGCCGCTTGAACGGATCGACCGAATAACGTGATTCATCGAGGGCGAGTTCAATTCGAGTTTTTGGATGGGGGCTTTTCGTTTTTGGATCGACAGCCTGAACGTGGATTTGGTGGACAATCTGTTGTCGCATCCGCTCGACCATTGCTTTTCGTTGTGCTGTTGTCAATTGGATGCTTCCTTTGGTGAGGATTGTTATCGCTATCGTACGAATGTCTTGTGTGCCAAATGTGTTTTCGATGGCTTCTGCAGTTGGCCGTTCGCCTCCACGAGCATCATGAAACACCTCGTCCATGGCCATGAAGGCATTGAGATCAACAGACTCAGGGTCACTCTTGAACGCATCAACCAAGTCTGGGTTGAGAAGAACTTCGTAGCGTTTTCCACCTTTTTCCATTCGTGCAAGAACGGCGTTGTCGAGACTCACCATAGGACTTCCTCGAATCAAGAGGGGCTGAGCCAGCCTTTCATGCTGGTGGTTCAATTTCAGTCATCAAGCGGCTTGAGCCGGTCAATTTGCTTGTTCACTTCACTGCGGTCGAGCACTCTGTACCCTTCTTTGTCGATGACGGTGACTTCAACGGCTTCACGGTTGAGTTCAGTATCGTTTGCGGACCGGAGTGCTTCGAGACCGAGTTTCATTGCTGCGTTGAGTGTGAGGCCTTCTTTCCAGTTGGATTCAAAGTGCTCAATCACCGTGTTGCGGCCGCTGCCGATTGCACCTGCATGGTAGGATTGGTACGCACCGCTTGGGTCCGTTTCGTAGAGATGGATGCCGTTGTCGTCGACTCCGCCAATCAACAATGCGGTTCCGAACGGGCGAGAGCCTCCATATTGAGTGAAGGATTGCTTGAAGTCACAGATTTTCTTGACCAACACATCGACGGGAACAGTGTCTGCGTATGTGATTCGGTTCACTTGTGATTCAACACGTGCTCGTGCCACAAGTTGGCGAGCATCAGCGACAAGGCCAGAGGTGGCGATGCCAATGTGGTTGTCAATTTTGAACATCTTTTCGATGGATTCAGGGATGATCAACCTGCTTACGATGCGCTTGTCACAGACAAGAACAACACCGTCACGGAACTTGAGTCCTGCGGTGGTTGTTCCCCGCTTCACAGACTCACGTGCGTATTCAACTTGGAACAATCGTCCGTCTGGGCTAAAGGTGGTGATGCCGTGGTCGTATCCTCTTCCGCTTGGTTGCATTTTAATTCCCTCATCTTTTCCGTTGAATCGACGCTTTATGAGGATGCGGGTTCTTTCAGTTGAACCGACACCTCGTTGAAAAGGTCGCTAACGACTGCAAGATACCGCCACCCATTATGAACCCTCACACGGATTCTCACCCCTAACCTCATGTGAAAGAGCTATGTCCGAGAATCGTGCGAGTTGCAGTCTTATCTTCGGGTGGCAAAGATTCTGCTGCCGCATGGTGGTGGGCCCAATGCAAAGGTTGGGATGTTGTGGCTTTGGTTACGGTCGATATCACCGGAGGCGACTCATGGATGTTCCAAATTCCTGGCACACACCTTGTGGAACACCAAGCCAAAGTGGCCGGAGTTCCATGGATGAATGTGGCGACTCCGGGTGTACAGGAAGAAGAAATTGACGATCTTCAATCTGCACTTTCGACCCTCGACATTGATGGAATCGTTAGTGGGGCGTTACGATCTGATTATCAGAAATCCCGCTTAGAACGAATGGCAGAACGGCTGGGGATTCGCAGTTGGACGCCTTTGTGGCACCAAGACAGTCTTCAACACATGCGAGGTCTCGTTGACCATGGCTTTGAAATCATGATCACCTCCGTGAGCTGTGAGGGTCTTGATGAATCATGGATCGGAAGTGTCCTTACAACCAAGTCCCTTGACCTCTTGGAACAACGCTCCAAAGCATTCCGCTTCAATGTGGATGGCGAGGGCGGTGAATACGAAACCCTCGTGATTGCAGGTCCTCACTTAGGAGGTCGGCTGCATGTCCAAGGAACCGTCCACTGGGACGGGACACGCGGAACGTTTGAATTCGATGATGTCACAGCCGTGAGCGAATAACCTTCATTGGATTGCAGCACGGGCCAGTGCCACGCATTCATCAACCAATTCGCCTGAAACTCCAATGTGATTTGCGGGGTCAAACATGGCTTCGAGTTCCTCAGCACTGAAGGCTGCAGCTATGGCCGGCGTTCTGCTGCAGACATCGATCAGTTCTTCCTTATTGGCAACAGCAGCGAAGGAGGCTTCACGGAGAATTTCGTGCGCCTCATCCCTTGGGATTCCATGCTCAACAAGATCGATCATCACTTTTTCAGCCATTACGAGGCCTCGTTGCGATTTGATGTTCTCGAGGCATCGCTCAGCATCGACCCACATATTGGTCAACACGTCTCGAGTTTTGGCAATCACATCCTCACACAAGGCCGAACCGTGTGAAAGCGTGAACCGTTCACTGCTGGAATTGGCTAGGTCGCGCTCATGCCACAAGAGTGCGTTTTCGTAGGTTGGGATAATCATCGAGCGAACGATTCGTGCAAGGCCTGAGGCGTTTTCAGACTTGATTGGGTTCTTTTTATGCGCCATTGTTGAGGATCCAACTTGCTTTTCGATATCGAAACCTTCTCCTGCTTCTTGGATTTCTGATCGTTGGAGGTTGCGTACCTCTTGGAGTATTTTCTCACATGTTGCTGCGATGTTGGCAAGCCAAGAAACGTATTCGATGTAACGGTCTCGACCGACAACCTGTGTCGTAGCAAGAGGTACACCAAGGCCGAGGTGAGTGAGGATGAGGCGTTGGAGTTCACGTGCGTTCTCCCCTTGTGCAGCACCTGTGCCTACAGCACCGAGGAATTTCCCTACGGCAATTCGTGGTGTTGCTTCGTCGAGTCGAACAAGTTGTCTTCGCAACTCATCAAGCCAAACTGCGGCTTTCAGGCCAAACGTGATTGGCACGGCTGCTTGCCCGTGGGTTCGACCGAGCATGACGGTGTCGCGTTCGCGCTCTGCGACATCAGCACACACGCCGATGAGAAGGCACAATTGTTCACGAAGCATCACGATGCTGTCGCGCAGTTGGAGAGCGACGGCTGTGTCCACGATATCGTTCGACGTGGCACCAAGGTGAATGCACCAACCGGCTTCACCAGCCGCTTCTGCCATCGCTTTTGTTAACGCCATGATGTCGTGGCGGGTCTCTGCTTCAATTTCTGAAACCCGTTCTTTGGTGACTGAAGTTGGGTTTGCAATCGAAGCGACAATGTCGTAGTCGGCTTTTGAAACTCGACCGAGTTGCATGTGGGCCCAAATCAAGGCTCGTTCGACTTCGAGTTGTCGTTCATGGCGGCCCACTTCGGACCAAATGTGCTTGAATTCTTGGCAGCCGTACCGGTAGTCGAGTGGGCAGAAGGACATGGTTGAAGGCTTACGCCTCGATTCATCAACCTTACCGTTAACCATCTATGCCAAATCTGGCTGATTTATCGTCTCAAGATGTGGAGTTGAGGGCTGCATCTTCTGCCATAGGCCGCATCACCATGCGGATCAAGATCACGGCTGCTATGGTCGATAGAACGAAAAACACACCCACATAATCTGAGATGTTGTACCACATCATGACAACGCCGAGAAGCGATGCATAGGCGATCAATTGGCACACTGCTGAAGCGGTTTGGAGGCGGTTCATGTGAGCCTCGCTTAACTTACCTTCGTGTTCAAGAATAAAGGTGTAAATCAAGAAGTAAATCCCTTGGAAGGGAATCGCTGCGGCGATGATGGTCAACGCAATTTCCCGAATCCATGAATAAGTGCGCTCTTGTTCGATGCCTTGAAACAGCATAAAAGCAGTGTTCGTACCAAGAAGTGCAGCCATGATGGTCCAACGCTTATCTTGAGAGGATGTACGACTCTCAACATTGACTGAACCTTCATCCATTAGAGTCGGGAAATGACATCAAGGGTTTGATGTTTACCGTGCAAAGGTGCAAATGAAAACGGGTTTGTTCACCGCTTTTTCTTCACCGTTCACGCAGAGGCGATGAGCTTGATGATGAGGCCAGTCACGCCTGCTACGACCAGAAGAAGGAACATCATGGCCAGCGGGCCATATTGGTTCTTGTCGGCCACTGCCGTCCCAAAGAAACCGTCCCGAGAAATGGCATGGCCAAAGGATGTGGCTTCCTCAAATTCTGGAAGCGGACGACGTGGAATCCGTTCTCCTTCTCGCACAACGAGTTCGTCGCCCATGAACTTCGGTAAGGCCGGTAGGGCATGAAGGTTGCTCTTCTCCCGCTCATCGGAAGTATATTGCACGGTGGACATAACGGCATTTCATGACTCGCATGTCCTTTCCACATGACGGAGGTCGAATTCATCTCGCTGTTGAAGGCAGCACTGGTGGTACAACCCTAGGTTTGCACATGGCTGCAGACGCCATTGGGCGGGGGGGACGTGTGCTTTGGGCTGCTCCGGAAATGCCGGATGGGGTGCGTTTCGGTCAGTTGTTTGAACATCTGAGTTTAGCGGACTCATCAAGGTTTCACGCCATGAATTTAGTGGGCTCCTTAACACAGGCAGTGGATGTGCTGGTTGAGACATCGACCGCCTTGCCAAGCGTTTCGTTGATCGTGTTGGACGATTGGTGCGATCAAAGTGGTAGAATCCCAAAGGCTCGAGTGAAAGATGCCAGCACTTTGGGTCATTCACTTGATTCAACCATCACTCTTCTGTTGATCAGCAAAGGCGGCACTGACGCCGGAAGCAACGAAAAAAGCCTGAATGTTCGTTCAGAAGCTGCGATGATCGAAGGTGGCTTCCAAATCTGGACCCTCGAACGGCCAAATGATGGACCAGTTCGATCGATCACTTGCGGTGACAAGCGTTACGAATGTCGCCTAACGGATGGAGGATTCCAACTCGATTAATCGTCGTTGGTTTCATCCTCACCAAGTAATTCTGCCATCTCATCGAGGGCATCTTCATCTGGTTCGTCAAATTGTTCAGGGTTTTTTGCTCCCCCTTCTAGTTCGTCATCTCCAGCGACCTTTGGCGCTGCTGCTTCGAGCATTTTATCGCGATTTTCACCTGCTTTCCGAGCGATAAACCAAGCCATAGCCAAAAACATCAGGCCTAAGGCAACATAAGCGATGGTCTTGGTCGTCTGTTCTTCCACCATGAGCCTCGTATCCCATGTTTGTGTTTAGCCATTGCGGCTCTTGTTTGGTTCTTCATTCCATTCCAATGGTTTTGCTAGATGTCGCCGAGCATCCATTGGTGGTTGAGTCCAAGCACTTGACTTCCTTTTCGGATCTTCAATCCATGCCTCTTCTTGTCGGTTTTTGCAAATCGGACAACGGACTCCTTGTCCTTTTCCCATTGATTTCATGCGCCGATTGCAAGCAATGCACATCGGTCGTTCCTTCGTAGGTATTGGCGAATGAAGACGCAATCGTTCGAGATGGAGCACGCCCTCCTCGGGATGGAGTCCCATTCCCTCGATTTCATCTCCCTGGCGAAGCGATTGTGCTAGATGTTTGACATCTCCAGATTCAGCAAAGGCGAGCCACTTCCCGGCGTTGGTGTTAATGATTGTAGTCCCACGATTCAGCACTTCGATTGATTGAACCGTGGCTTGGTGTCGATGATCAAGATGATCATCAGTTGCTTGGTTCGTGCAAAACACTCGCCATGCAATTGACTGTTCTGTGGCTTCTGCTGTGGACAAAAGCCTCGCTGCTTGTTCTGCCGTGTCTTTTGTTCGGCTCCGAACACCAAACAGGACGGGGCATGTACCTCGCGGAGAGATGAGGCTTCGTTCTGTTCGCGGGTCTCGAGTGAGGAAGGTCCCCGACAAATGATCTGCTTTTGATAGCGCTTCATCGCAAACTGTACGCTTGGAGGTCGACCATCGTTCCTTCTTTCTCCAGCAAACAGCTTCCCACGTCATGTTATCCTGCGGCCACAGCACTGCTGCTGTCGCTCCGATTCGCCCCATGCCGCCCCAACTTTTGGTTGCCTCAGGAATTGCATCGAGTGGGACATGGCTTCGAACGGCATCGTAGTAAAACGTTGAATTCTCAGTTCGATCACTGAACCAAACCATTCCAGGGTCTGTGGCTGATTGTGCTCGATTTGAGTCTTTTGAAGGGGAGATATTTCCCTTCAACGGTTGCAGGTGTTCCCTCCAATATTGCTCTAGAAAGAGAAGAAATTCAGCCTCATTGCTTGGCGAAAGTTCGACGGCCACTGATGCGTTTCCTCTCGTGCGTTGTTGTGCGTATGGCCAAAGTCGAACCAACCTCAACGTTCCAACTTTGACATCATTGGGTAAAGCCTCAATCAATGCATGGAGGCTGAATGTTGTGCATCCTTCGTCCACGGTGTCAGTGTCATCAAGACCTAACCATCCCATCGTATCACCTCAGAGGATCGAAAGAATCACCCAGGTCATCCGCATCGATCAAACGCTCGACGACCCCTTTTAGCCCAATGTTCCAATTGACTTTGAAGCAACGCACCCCCTGTGCCCACCCAGCTCCCATGTCGCTGTTTCGATCCCCAACCATAGCATCGAATGGATGACTGGGTGTCCTTTTCTCTTTCCACCAGTTGACTTCCCCCCCAGGTGGAACTTCCATCACCAGTTCTGCGTCCGAAGGAGGCTCTTGCCGTAAGAGATGTTCACCTAGCCGGAGCATACCAGGCATGGGTTTCCGGCACTGACAGCGATCACGGTGTCGATGAGGGCAAACCAACACTGCATCAAAATGAGCATCTGGGTCGATGTTGATCATCATTTTTCGCATGGCATAGTGAATCTCATGAATGCGTTCCACGCCCCACAATCCCCGTGAAATAGGAGATTGATTGGTCACGATACAGATGAGGTATCCTGCCCTACGCAATTGACCAATCCCTTCTGCAGCTCCATCCAAAAGCACCAATTCCTCTGGTGTGTTGATGTAATCAGGACTGCCGATGTTCAACACCCCATCGCGGTCAATGAATGCAATCCCACCATGCTCGGGAACTCCTTCTGGAAGCGATGCCGGTGTGAATTGAACAATGACACCCCGCATGGTCACTCCTAAGCGACTCATTTGAAGGCGTTTTGCTTTGTTTGGGGTTTGGTTGAAATGCAACCCCCTCATGGACTTGACCATGCTGGTGTCGAATGAGGTCATCTCAATCATTGGCGCAATCGGCCTTCTTTCCCTGGCTATCTCTTGGCATCGAAGGGAATCCTCCTCGGTCTGGTTGGCCCAAATCGGATGGGTTTTCGTTGGCTTATTTTTCTTCAACGATGCCAGTCTCTATTACGCTCATGACGACTTAATTTTGACGCTGTTTTCAGTCATGGCACTTCCAATGGCAGGGGGCATGGCCCTCTGGGAGCACAAAGCAGAGGACGAACGCACACGTTCATCACTCGTCTGGGCTCGAGGAGCGGTGGCTTATGCAGGAGGTCCGTACTTGCTCATCGCTCACGTTCCTTGGTTGAGTGTGATCGCAATTTGGTTTGTTGCAGGGCAAGCTGCGTTGTTCTTGCGAGTTTCTGGCGGTGACCACGTTGTCATGGGTGACACTTGGGTCAACACCCCTCAAGGTCAGGTGACATGGGAGGAATTCGATGGAAACCGATGGTTTATGGGTTCTTCAACTGAAGAATACATGTTCCAAACAGAATTGCTGTTGATTGATGGAAGTCCTATTGGCATCAACTTCATTTTGGCTTGCACTGCCTTGCAGTCAATGGTGATCTTCATTGGGGCTATCGCAGTGCTCGACATCGACTGGAAACGACGTTGCCGAGTGCTCCTGCTCACCGTCCCACTGATTCACGTTCTCAATCTGTTCCGAAACGCCGGTTTGATTTGGTTGCATACAACTTACGTCGATTGGTCCCTTTGGGGCATGTCAGTGTTTGAATTTGGCCACAGTTACATCGCTCGTTTTGTTTCCCTCTTTGCAATGTTCATCATGGCACTGATTATGTTTGATCTGTTGCCAGAATTACATCGTCACATCGTGCGTTTGCTCAAACCCCTTGGGTTGCTTCAGCCCAAAAAGCAACAACTTCAGCGTTGATTCCATTCATCAGTTGGCGATGCACGGGTCCAGGTGGTTCCGCTTCCCGCAGGGTATTCCAGAACTTCAGCACCAGTGGCGTCCAGCATGCCCATCAATTGAGCGGATGGTGCGGTTGTGGTACTTGCTGCTGGTTCAAGCAAGTCTGAAAATGCCTCCATAGATGGGGTTGCATTTCTTGTTTGTTGAGATGGTGCAAACATAAGGTCTGAAGACGGTTGCTGTTCCGATGTAGCCCCATAGAGGTCTTCGGCCTGTGAGGGTTGAGCAGCATTCACAGGCGCTTCAGGTTCTAATCCAAGCATCGTTGATGCGATGTCTTGTTGTTTCATGTTGTCCCAATCCTCATCCATGGAATTGTTGGCTCTAGATGATCCGAACGCTGCAATGACAAGAATGAAGGTGACAATAGCCCCAATCAATCCAATGGATCCGTAAATCAAGTCGTTGGAAACGCTTGGTGCTAAGTCTGCATTATCACCGACCCCATCTCCATCAGTGTCCTGTGATTCTGAGGGGTCATCTGGGAATGCATCATCCTCATCGACAACGCCGTCCCCATCGCCATCAAAAGCGTCAAATGTGGTCGTGCAGACGATGGCTTCAATTTCCATTTCTTCCCCATCAATCATGTTATTCTTGTCGGTGTCCATTGACTTCACATCAAAATTATTTTTGAATTCAAACTCGGAGAATGTCTTCACATTGAGCCCATCGCTTAGGGGCGAAAATTGTGATGAGAGCATGTTCATTTCCATTGAACATGAGCAGGTGTACTGTAAGGCTTCTCGGTATTCGATTTCTCCATCCTCATTCAGGTCCAAAGTGGTGAACAACACGTCACCTTCACCGGAAGTCATCCTGAACTCACGTTCACTGACAACGCCATCCTCATCTGCATCTGCTTCTCCAAAGGCGTCCCTTGCTTCTTGTTCACAATCCACACTGATCTCCCCATCAATCGGTGGTTCATTCGGTTCATCGACAGGAGGTAATTCAGACTCTTCCCACATTGCGATGATGCTCACATCATTGATTGCTTCCTCGGCATAGAGCGTAATGTCAAAACGACCGTTGGACGGCATTGCGATGTACAGTGTGTGCTCGGTGCCTTCACCTTCTGAACTCACCTGGACATTTTCACTGTCGAACCCACCAAATCCGGGTGGTCCTTGTCGGCCATTTGTATTCTCATCCTCGTCGTTCTCTGGGAAGAAATCTTCAAACTCAAACATCAGGACAGTTCCTTCGCCAATCAATTCCAAGCTGCCTGATCCGCCATAAGTGTTGATTTCGAGGTACACTCCGGGGTTTTCTAGTTCCACAAAGAACAGCAAGGTTTCGTCTGCTGGTGCTTCTAAGCCATTGATTTCTTCACCATTGAACAGTTCAATGGGTGTACCATCATACGTCCAAATGAATCGGTCTTCAAACGAAGCGGTGATCATGATGTTGGCAAAGACATCTTCAGTGCTGAGAAGGATGTACCATGTACCAGGTGTTGGGTCATTAAATCCAATTTTATCACCTGCTCCAGGGCTTGAGGATTGGACATCAAATTCACCAGCCGTTGGGAATTGTTCCAGCCGCATGTGCATGGTTGCTTCACCGTAGCCTTCGTCGAGATCCACTTCGATTCGCTCGGTTCCTGTTGGTACATTGATTTTGAAGTATTGATTCAGACCATCGTATCCTGTAAGTGGGCCATAGGCGATGCCAGGTGACAGTTCAATTGCGTCTTCGGGTTCTGTGTTGTCTGGTGCGAAGGCCATCGTTGCAACGATGGTGTAATCTAAGGCTCTTCCGTAGGTGTAAGCCGTGACATAATAGCGCCCAGGTTCGACATCGTAGAGGGTTGCGTCATGATCGTTGCCTTGGCCGGAATCATACACAATTTTACCTTGATTTGGGTTCTTTGATTCCGAAGAAACGGGTTCCTCAAAGAGCCAAAATTCGAATGGGTCGGGGACTGTCCCCCATGACAGACCAACATCGATGTTGCCTGTGCCACCATAGGTGCTGACTGTGAGGCTGCTCAGGTTTTGTTGCACGTCAACGTAATAGTACAACACTCGGTCCTCAAAATCACTTTGGCGTCCGGCGTCGATGGTTTGTCCTGTGACTGGAATCCCATTGATCAACTGGGTCATTTCATCTTCAGATGGCGGCGGGTCTGCGATTGTCCATTCTGCAACCATTTCATATCCGTCAATGTCGGTTTGGGGGACGACTAACACCCACCAGGTGCCTTCATCAGGCCAACTGATTTGTTCCCAAGCATAGCCCCACATGGCTTCTATGGAGCCATCATGATCCCAAGAACTTGGAACCCGGTTGTTACCGAAGTACAGATCGATGACGATTTCCTCATCCTTGAATTCTGTTGGATAGAGGTTGAAGAACAGTTCTTTTGTCATTGGTTCGAGTTCAGCGAAGAACAGAAGGTTGTCCCCCGCTTGGCCAGAGATGCCCTCGATTTCCTCTCCGTTTTCAATTTCGATTGCTTGAGCAACAATGGTCCCGTCTGGCATAACCCAATCAGCACCAAATATTTCGCCAACTGATTGGCCGTTGAGGTCAGTTGTCTCCTTGCCTTCTCCTTCGGTGAAGGTCCAATTGGACACCCATGTGACTTCGTCACCTAGGAATGAAAGGTTTGTTCCAATGGAGAGGTTATCTATCATTCCGTGGAAGTAATTGCACTCACAACCTGCTCCCATGCTTGCAATGAACAATTCATCACAATCGTCTCCCGAAGTGAAGCAATCATTTGAGCCAAAATCACCCGCTGGGATGGTGGCGTCCTCTGCTGAGATGGTTCCTGCGGGAGCTCCGTTGATTCTAAAGTGGCCTCCAACGTTCTCAATCACTTCGATTTCGACATGAGACCACGTCTCAACAGGAATGGTCTGGTTCGAAGTCGGATGCTGTGAAAGACTGTATTCGGATGCGTAGGCAAGTTCGCCATCATTGAGGTACATGCCCCAACCATAATCGCCCTTCATGGTGATGAATTGAATCCCATCATTGGAAAATGGATAGACCCAAGAGGAGAGCACGAGGCTTTCGGTGATGTTGAGATGGTCGTCATGAGGAATTTCGATTCTGTCACCATCATCTGCGAAACGCAAGGAGTAGTCTGCCCCTGGACCGACTTCAACAACGCCGTACACAGGGAAGTATTGCGGATCTGTTTCCAAATCGTTCCAAGTACTCGGCATGATGTTGCCCATATTGGTTCCCGCGATGTGGACATAGCCCTCATATTCGGTTTCGGATGGTTGATCGGCGCCCCAATTCCGATAGTAGAAGGGTGCACCATTGTGCCACTTGTAGGTGCCGTCTTGGTCAACATCAGCAAGACCTGTCCAAAGATGGCGAGATTGGTTGTCCCAAGAGGCAAAGGTGTCGAACACCCATTGATTTTCTTCGGCGTCATCAACCGTGACTAGGAACCCATCCAAACCGCGGGCCACCTGTGCTGCAACGGTCCATGAACTCTCGCTCAACAGATAATAAGTGTGGTTATTTGCTGGGTTCACAGCGCTGTTGAGGATCACAACATCTTCTATTTCTTGAGCGGTTGCTGTTCCAGCGAGTGGGACCAATACACTGACAAAAAAAAGACTGACAAGCAGCAGAGCCTTCTTTCGCATACTTTGACCAAGGTCTTTCCACTCTTCAAAACATTGGTGCATTGTTTTTACATTTCAGGGTGGGAATTCACTTTAGGCGTTTCCCACCTATTCGCAATTCTGTTTGGAGAGGCATCTGGTGTTCCCAAGCAAATTCCTTGACGATTCTCCATGCTTTTTCTGAACCTTCGTAGTCCTTGACATCGATGATTTTGTTTCGTGTGTTTGCCTTGAATGCGGCAATTGGTTCTGCGTTCTTGAACACCAAATACGCTGAACCAAACCCGAATCGCTCCTTCATGATATCAGCAAAATATGGGGCGATTGGGTCGCTTGGAGGAAGCACGAAGTCCCTGATTGGGGGGATGTTCTGTGCCTCTTCAAGGAGGTTCTTTCGCCCCCAACACACTTGGTCAAGTTCATCGATGAGGAATCCTTTCACAAGCGTACCGTCGTCTTCAAACGAGGTAAGCACGGCTTTGATCTCTTCTGGCTTGAACGGTGTACCTGCTAGTCTCAGCAATTGCTTCAATGTAATGACCGGGAAATCTTGAACCAATGCTCGTATGTACTCCCTGCGCAATTCGACTGGATCGATGCCTGGTCTTTCCTTCACAGTTCTAAAGCCACCGCGGAAATCTTGAACGATGTGCCCTGATCGGATGAGTGGTTGAACCAGTTTTCTGAATTCGGATTGGGTCAATGCATGGCGTTCCTTAAACAAATTTGGGTCGGAATTGCTGCTGAAGAACTCCACAATATCCCAGAGTTCCTCTTCGAATGGTTGACCCCGAATGGCCAATAAATTCTGGAAGTGCTCGTAAGTTGCCCAAACTTGGTGGCCTCTCAAGTTGATGCCTTGGTGCAAGCGGTTGGCGCTGGCCATGCTTTTGAGGTCCACTCGGTACAGCTCACAGCGTCCACGGAGCGCGAAATCATCTCGGATTTCTGTCACTTCTTTGAGGGCCAAAACTTCGTTTTCCATCCGTGTCTTTTGGTGGAGGTTATGTCTGTGGAACAGGGCTCGCTCGGCGATTTCTCTGGGTTGAGGATCCACCACGCCACCGCGAATCATTCGCTCTCCAGTCATCTTGAAACCGATGCGTTCCAATGCTTCCCGAGTCGCATCTCCGAGGCTTGAGACTGGTTCGCTGTTGAAGTTGGATAAAACCGCGACGTCGACCAATTGGTCAGCGTGGTTATCAAGGAGGAGTTGGAAGGCATCACAAAATTCGTCAATGTAAGCCGTTGGCACATGTAAGTCCTTGATGACAAGGTAATCATTGACTTTGAACATCAGCACCTTTCCGATTGGATCGATGCCCTTGAACACGGGCAGGTACCAACCTCTGTCGAGCACGCTACGAACCTCCCAAATGAACCGAGAGACGTATGGATCTGATTGGGTCAATATACGCATGGTGCGATCTTCTCTGCGTGGTTGCTGAAGCAATTCGACTTCCTCTGGCATGCAATAGAACGCTTCTGGGTCTGGAACCAACGCCATGACCTTCGCAATCCGTCCATCCTTTTCCAAATTCATCAACGCTACCGTGAGGTCCTCAAACGAACGAGTGACATAGAATCGGAGGGTGTTGCCTTTCACAGGGCCCATTCTTCGTATGACATCAACCAAGGCACTTTCGAAATCCAAGGGTTCGTACACATCGTGCACTCGGTGGAATAAGGAGAGCCTTCTTCGGCGTCCAGGAACATCTTCAAATTGCTTCACGACAAGCATTTGACGTTCAAGATTGGACATGGCATACTTGATGTCTCGCTGAAGCGATCTGTGTTCCTCACCCTTTGGGAAATCAGCCATGATTTCTTGGCGAGTGACGTTCTCCCCAATCGGAATACGCTTGAGCAATTCTTCCTCCATCGGACCTACCCATGGTTCGGGTTTGAGACCAAGAAGCATCGGAATGGTTTCTTTGGTTGTGTAGCCCATTCGATTGTGCAACAACCGTCCCATGATGACGTCGGAATCAAGCTGCATGTCTTGCCAATCTTTGAATCGGAAGTCTGTCACTCGATACAGTAATTCCTGTTGTTTCTGGAACAGCACGTGGGAATCAAAGGCTGAAAAACCATCCTCGTATTGTTGGAAAGTTTTGTCCAAAACCAAGTTTTGAACCCACCTGTATTCCACGACATCTTCAGAACTGTCAACCAACCTGTGCTCGTCAATTTTCAAAATATATTCCGCTTCATCTGTTTGTTTATAGAATCCAACCGAGAGAACGTTTCGCGTTTCCAACTCGTGAAGTATCTTGTCCACCATAGCCCGAGGGAATGGCAATCGTTCTTCCAATTGGTCACCTGTTTGTGGGCCTTCGCTGCCGAGCATTTCGATAATCTTGACCCGCATGGCCTCATGCGGATCACCGAGAACTTGGTCTTCCCAAGCGGTTGGCTTGCGCTCCGAAAACGCTGTTGCAATTTTGTAAGATAGCCCACGTGTGTGAAGTTCTCGAAGGTCATTGACTTCTTTTCCACCGTTGACTGCTAAGCAGCCGAGTGTTCCGTGGATCTCAGCCATGAAAGGCGAAAACCACTTTCCATCGAGTTGTTCAGAACCCGTTCCATCGAGTTTGGTAATCTTTCCATCATCGGATAATTGCGTGACCCATCCGCGAATCGTATCAATTTCGATTCCGGCAAGTTTTTCTTTGTACAGCGGGTTATGGAATTCAGGATCAAGTCCACCACCATGTGACATGAGCGTCATCAATTCTTTTGCATTGGTAGGAATCGGTGCCTTGTCGAGGTAGAATTTGTCCAGTTGTTCTGCGGTTAATTCTGTGGCTAAACTTCGTGTGCCAAGCAGTCGCTGAAGGATGGCAGGGTCGATGTCCTTGACGAGGTAAGCACGAGTTTTCATCGCCATCAAATCTTCAAACGCTGACATGAAGAGCGACATTCCCAGCCGTGAAGGAACAGTGACTTTGTTGTGGACTATCCTCGCATCACCATCGACACATGAGCGAAGGAATATTTCCAAACTCTTCATGTCGATGTCGCCAAACATGATCTCATTTTTCGCCTCACGCATGAGCAAACTGTCATCGGTTGTTCGATGCTTGTTGAGGAGGGCTTCGGCCTTTTGTTGGAACTGCTGTGGGCTGATTTCTTCAGCTCCTATTCTCTTAGGAATGATCATTGAACGACCGGCAACCTCTCTGAATCGCTTAGCAAAAATTTGTGTGTTCACGACATAGCGCTCAATCACTTCGTTGTGGTTGTTGTTGCGGAAGGCAGCATACATTTGTCCTGGATCAACCTCTTCGGAAGTTCGAATCAACAAACCATTTTCATCAAATGACATTTCGATGACAGCGATGTTGTTTGATTCAGCAAGACCTGCCATGAAGTACCCAAGGGCCGTATTGAATCCTCTTCCCCTGCATGTCGTAATCATGTATGTAGGGTGTCCGCCCGTAAGCACTTGTTCGACCAATATACGGTTTGGATCTGGAACCTGGAAAGAATCGAGACTGTGTTCTTCCAAATGCCGTGCTATGGCGTTTGAAACATCCGTTGAGAGGCCGTACGCGTCACGCAGAACAATTCGGGGGTCCTCTTCTCTTCGAAGGGAAACAATGCAATGGCCGATAAGGTCGAGAAGAGCGTTGGACAATTCCCTTGAGCGAGAGCGTGCTTCTCCTGACCAAGATGGAACGGTCGGACGATGGCCAGTCACGGAAGCGACGTTGACCCGCGTGCCCTGTATGTTGGTGACGCGGTAGGTTGAACCACCGAGCAAAATCACATCTCCACCGCGTAAATTCGAAACGAATGATCCTGAGAGTTGACCGAGGATGGATCCTTCAGCGTTAAACACCAAGTAGGAATTATCTGGGGCAATGGTTCCGATGTTGGTGTAGTAAATCATACGAGAATACCCACGTTTTCCGTAGATGTTCTCTTCCCAGTCAACCCAAACCCTTCGTTCTTCCTCGAGCATGTCCAACACTTCGATGAAGTCATCGTACTCGAAATTTCGATAAGACCACGCATTGATGATGATCTCATAGGCTTCATCAATGTCGATTTGGTTGATGATCACCAAACCAATCATGAATTGAGCGACGACATCTAAGCAATTTTCGGGGAAATCCAAACGATCCATATCTCCAGTTTGGATGGCCGCTTGGAGCGCTGCAAGTTCCAACAAATCATCCACACTTGATGGTAGGAATCTCGCCCTTGGGATCCCGCCAACGTGGTGGCCAGCACGGCCAATTCGCTGCAATGCGGTAGCGATGTCGCCCGGACTTCCAATCTGCAAGACTAAATCAACCGATCCAATATCGATTCCCATTTCCAGCGAGGAAGAAGTGACAACCGCCCTTAAGTGTCCATGTTTGAGTTTCTTTTCCACATCGAGACGAATTTTCTTGTCCATAGATCCGTGATGGCCAGCAACAAGATCGCCAAGGTAAGGGCGTAACTTCAGAACGATATTTTCCGTCATTTTTCTGGTGTTAGCAAACACCAGTGTTGTGTTGTGAGCAGCAATTAAATCAGCGACAGCCTCGATGTTTTTGTCGAAAATTTTCATCACAGAAAGGTCACTGAATTTAGGATCAGTGATCAGAATGTCAAGGTCAAGTTCCCTCGAACCTGAGACTTTAGCAATGCAGACTTTGGTCGATTCTGTCCGGCTTTCTTTATCGTCACTCGCAACGAGGAATTCAGCAACCGTTTCAAGAGGTTCCATTGTCGCAGAAATTCCAATCCTCTGAACAGGTCGTGTCAGCAGGGTGTCAAGGTAGGACAGCGTGAGCGCAAGATGCACACCACGTTTGGTAGGGACCAACGAGTGCAATTCGTCGATGATCATGTACTCAACTTCACTGACGATGGGTTGGAATCTTGGCGATGTGATGGCAATGGCCAAACTCTCGGGGGTTGTGATGAGAATGTGAGGTGGGTTTCTCAGCATTTTCTGCCGTTCACTTTGGGGGGTGTCACCGGTCCTCAGACCGACGCGAATCTCTTGGGCTCGGTCAGGGAGGTAGCGCTCTGAAATCTCTTTCAGTGGTCCTAACAAGTTTCTTTGAATGTCATTCGCCAAGGCCTTAATTGGGGAAATGTAGACACAGTATACTCTTTTTTCCAGCTTGCCGTCGAGGGCACGGCGAACCAATTGGTCAATAATCGATAGGAAGGCGGTGAGTGTTTTACCGGACCCTGTTGGCGAACAGAGCAAAAGGTGTTCTTGGTCAATAATGGCTGGAATTGCTAGTTTTTGGGGTCGAGTGAAGTCTGGAAATTTATCTCTAAACCAATTGCGAACGGGAGGACATAACCGCTCCAACAGTGCCTCTGTTTCAAGAGGATTGTTGAGATAATGGATATTTGCCATTTTTTTACTCACTTTCCCGTGACTCGGAGTCCATTGGAAGGAGTAAATGAATGTATTGTCAATAAAGTTCAATCAATCCTCAACTAAAAGGCAGCTTAAGCCCATCGCAGTCCACCTTTTTTCCATCGGTTTACCGGTTCTGTGGCTGGTGGTGGTGGTGGGTGTAGAAGTGGGGAATCTTTTGCGTTTGGTGGACTCTTGATTTCGTGGAGTGCCTGGGTTGGGCATGAGCCTATGCACGAGAGGCAACCTACACACTGTGATTCAACGACAACAATAGGACGTTTTGGCTTGGTGCGTTCGGGTGGGGATTCAATCAGTGGCAACAAGGCTTCGAATGGACAGTGTGGGATGCAGAGATCGCAACCAGTGCAATCTGCTTCGATGATTGCCACCATCGATTGTCCCATGGTTTTGGCAATTCGCCATGCTTCTTAACGCTACGCTTGAGCGTTTTGAGCATGTTTTCGACGGTGAGGTTGAAAGGGAGTCCGCCATAGGGGGGTTGAGCGTGGATTCGATGCAACATGACGCTGAGCGGCTTGAACGGATGTCGGGTATGTTGAAGCGCAGAGGCGTGATTCTTCCTGCGTTTGAAATCCACGGCGGAGCAAAAGGCCTCTATGACTTTGGCCCTGTTGGCGGGCGACTCCGCAACCGCGTCAATCAAACATGGATCAACCACTGGCTATCGCTTGGGAACATTGTCGAACTTTCGTGTCCTACCGTCACTCCATACGCCGTTTTGGAAGCATCTGGACATGTCGGAGAATTTTCGGATTTCATGACCGTGTGTGGCCAATGCGAAGAAGCAAGCCGAGCAGATACACTGCTGGAAGACGCCCATTCGAACCCTGACGCACTCACTCTTGGTGAACTACAGGACCTCCTTGACAGCGCACAACCATGTTGCCCAAACTGTCAAACCATTGATTGGAGCCCCATCACCGCTCAAAACTTGATGTTCAACACAACCATCGGTGCTGGTTCTTCAGGCCGACCTGGTTTCTTAAGACCTGAAACAGCTCAGGGAATGTTCACCTCATTCCCTGCTCTTTTGCGTCACAATCGAGACCGTTTACCCTTTGGGGCTATTCAGGTCGGAAAGGGATACCGCAATGAGATTTCACCCCGACAAGGTATGATTCGTTTGCGTGAATTTAATATGGCGGAATTGGAGTATTTCTTCAATCCACACGTCGATCAAAACCATGATTTCTCTCAGTGGTCCAACACAAAAATGGAATTGATTCCTGATGGACAAGATACCATCAAATTGAGCATCACCGAAGCCCTTGAGGCAAACATCGTTCGGCATTCAACAGTTGGCTATTTCATGGCACAAACTTACGACTTTTTACTCAAGGTAGGAATCGATCCTGAACGGTTGAGATTTCGGCAACATGAAGCAGATGAAATGGCTCACTACGCAAGCGATTGCTGGGATGCAGAAATTTTAGGGTCCTACGGCTGGATTGAATGTGTAGGAATCGCTCACCGTGGGTGCTATGATCTCGAAGCTCATGAAAAAGCCACAGGCAAAACCCTCAGGGCTCGCAGAGAATTCGAAGAACCAAAAGTGGTGGAAATTGATGGATGGACCATCGATGGGGCCACTGCTGGTCCTGTCTTCCGCGCCCTCGCTGGTGCGGTGAAGAAGGCCGTTGAATCACTTGATGCTCAAACCGCATTCCCACTGTCCTTGACGCTTCCAACTGGCGAAGAAATTGAAGTCAAAGCAGAGCATGTGAAACGAGTCCAACGCACTGAAACCATCACTGGTGAATGGTACATTCCACACGTCGTGGAACCTGCGTTTGGGATCGACCGAATCATTTGGCACATTCTCGACCATGCCTATGATGAACGCGCAAAAGACGGCGAGAACTACACCATTCTTCGCTTGAGTGAACACGTTGCACCTGTGGATTATTGTGTGTTCCCTCTGTTTGAAAAAGATGGTATGGGCCAATTGGCCCGTGACATCCACAAAACATTATGTGCGTCTCGAGGTATTGTATCTGTCTACGACAGCAGCGGTTCTATAGGTCGCCGTTATGCAAGAGCGGATGAAATTGGTGTGCCAAAGTGCATTACTGTCGACCACCAATCCCTCGAAGACCAGACTGTAACGGTACGGGATCGCAACAGCGGTGAGCAAAAGCGGGTTCACATAAACGACCTTGTGTAAAATCTCAACGGTCCTCTTGTTGCTTGCGTGGTACATATTGAAGAACCCTCGGAAGAAGGTACGGTTATGCCTGAGGTGAGCGACTGGACGGAGCGTCACCGACCCACTTCGGAACGTCACCTTGAGGGCAATGAAGTTCAACGAAGAAAAATTCGAGCATGGCTCGATGATTGGCAAAACAGCACGCCAAAGAAAAAATCAATTCTGTTGGTTGGTCCCCCCGGCGTCGGCAAAACTTCTGTTGCTCGTGCCATTGCTCAAGACCTTGGCTGGAATGTGATTGAACTCAACGCTTCGGATGCCCGTAATGCTGCGGCCATTCGTAAGGCAGCCACCCAAGGAAGCACCCATCGTTCTCTTTTCCACGATCCGAATGCAAAAAAGCAACGAACATTGATTCTTTTGGATGAAGTTGACCATATATCTGGGGGCCTAAGGGCGGTGAGTCAGGACCGCATCGAAAAAGCAATGCAAGGTGAAGACGATGCAGGACGGACCACTACCTTGAGTGGTGATTCAGGTGGAAAGGCAGAGCTGTTGAACTTAGTCAGCAACACAAAACAGCCTGTCATTTTGGCTTGCAATGAAATCATGGGCCTGTGGGGGAAATCTTCGAGTTGGCGCTCAACACGAGATCGCTTCAAGCCTCACATGGAGATCATCACATTCGAACGCGCCAGCAATGAAGCATTAAGTCGGATTGCCAAGCGGGTTCTGAGAGAGGAATCATTGGATTTTGATGACGCTGCAGTTCAAGCGCTGGTGAAGAGCAACCCTGGTGATTTACGGGCTTTGGTAAGGGATTTGCAAGTGCTTTCCTCAACCGCAGAGGGAGCCATCACAAAAGCCATGGTTGAGGCTCAAGCAAGTTCAGGTGCAAGGGATTCGACATTGGAAGTGTTTCCGGGCCTCGATGCTCTCTACCGTTCAACCAGCGCTGTTGAGGCCATCAAATTTGGTCGTCTGATCGATAAGCCTCCGAGTGAACTCATCAATTGGGTTCACTGGAACAACGCCTCACTTTTCCCGGAAAAGGATTCAATCGCTCGAGCAAACCAAACGCTCTCCGTCGCTGCTCGTATGCTGATGGGCCAATACCAAAACACGGCTCACAGGTCGTGGTATTGGAGCGGCCAATTAGCCAGCCTCTCCGCTTCTATTCCAAACAAAGTCGTGTTTCGGGACCGAATCTATTCTTCCTATCCGTCATTTTTGCGCCGTCAAGCATCATGGGTTCGTCCAGCGATTGTCGAACGCCTTTCAGAATTTTCAGGCTCCAGTAAAGCAGCGGTTCGCGATGAGATGCTCCCACTTCTTTCTGCCATGATCAAAGACGATCCAAACATAGGAGATTCCAATTCTTTTGACCTTTCGATTCGCCTTGGTTTCTCTGCTGAGGAACATGCATCTATGGCGGGGCTACCCCTCTCGCGACGTTCCACGAAGGATTTGATGAAATCATACAATGAGGCACTAGACGCTTATGTGGCTGCAACCGTTCTCGAACCGCTTGAGGAACTTCCCGAAGAGCCAATCACTGAAGTTCAAGACCTCGATGATGATAGGAAAGATGACAAAGGTTCCTCTGGACAAATGAAGTTGTTTTGATGCTTAGTCCTTGTCGTCGTCTTCCATAAGGCGGCGGTACAGCGCAATTGCGGAACGGTCAGATTGGACCTTTTCTTCCTTTCTCCAGGTGTGTGGGTGAATCAAAATGACGGCCGTGAGCAATTCCAATCGACCAAACCACATCAAAATTGAAGTAATAATGAGGGCACCTGAATTCATGCTTGCCCACGTGTCGTGAGGGCCATACTCGCCGAGCGCTGGTCCCGTGTTGCCCAATGAAGAGGCGACAACTGTGATCACGCTCTCGAACGTGTTGTCTGGCATGAAGATTGCCAATATGATGCTAGAGAGGCCAAACAATCCGACCCATACAATCAGCATTCCAACTATGAGGCCGATTTGGTTGCGCTCAACCACTTCTCCATTCATACGAATTTGATCGATTTTACGGGGCTGAGCAATTTTCACGAGTTCCCTCATTGCAACCTTGAACGCCAATGTGACGCGAAGGAGTTTCAATCCGCCTGCAGTTGAACCGGCACTTGCACCAACGATCATCAAGACGAAAATGATGAGGTGAGTTACAAGGGGCCAATCGCCACCGTTTGAGTAATCTCGGTAATTGGTGGTCACAAATCCTGAGGAAGTGCCAATCGAAACGACATGGAAGAGGCTGTGGCGCAACGACGTGCCAATCCCTGTGCCAGAACCAATCAATGCTGCTGCGATGGCAAGGGTTGCGACGAGGATGTAAATGAGGTAGTATCGAAATTCCTCATCGCCAAAGGCCTTCTTAATTTCTCCTTCTTTGATGAACCACAACAGGGTGAAATTGATTCCACCGATGAACATGAAGGCAATGACAATTGTCTCCACTGCTATGGAGTCAAAATAACCAATGCTTGCGTCGTGTGTCGAGAACCCACCTGTTGGGAGCGTTGTCAAAGAATGGTTGACTGCGTCAAACCAATCCATGGGCGTTGCTGTCCATAACAGTAAGAATTCAATGAAGGTCAGAACGATGTAAAGCGTCCACAAGGCAATTGCTGTCTGCTTGAGTTTAGGGCGCAATCGTGACAGCGAAGGTCCCGTCAATTCAGCACGTGCGAGGGCCATTCCTCCACCAATGACCCTTGATAACAACATCATGCCAAGCATGATGATTCCCATGCCACCAAACCATTGAGTGAGTGATCGCCATAGAAGAAGACCTTTTGCTTGGCTGTTGATGCAATCTTCGGTGACACCGGGAATGCAATTTGGACTCATGTTTGGTGCGATGACCGTCGCTCCAGTTGTGGTGAATCCCGACATTGATTCGAACCACGAATTGATTGCACCTCGGCCGATGTCCATGATGGTTGGATCAATCATAAATGGTCCATTGAACATGCCACCGAGCCAATATGGCAGGGCTCCAATGAACACTGCAATTGGCCAGACCAACGCTACACCTGCGAACGCCTCTCTGTCTCGGAGCCGTTCGCTTGTGTTGGTGCGTGTGCCAAAGCTGAGCATAATGAGGCCAACAGAGAACGAAATCAGACTCGGTAGGGCAAAGGCTCGTAATGCCAATTCAATCGAATCAAGCATGCATGTGATGAGCCCACACAACACAAGCGGAATGGCAAGGGCGATGAGGGTCCACCCTAAAATGAGGTACAAGACGTCGGAGCGCATTGTGATCACACCTTGAATCGCTTTTCGATGTCCTGCATCCGATCTGGCGTTGAGAAGATGATCAACCGGTCGCCGTTCAGCAACGCTTTGTCAGGTGATGGTCGTAAAGACTCCCACATTCCATTGTTGTTTTTCCTCTGAATGAACGCAATTCTCATCCATTCAGGTAAATTCGCCTCGACAACCCTCTTGCCAGAGAATCGAGCACGCTCATTGACTTCCATGCTGATGCCAACGATGTTTGGGATGTTGGTGAGTAGGGCATAAGCGCCTGCAGCCTTGGTGTGGATTTGTGCGAGCATGTTGTCCACCGCAACGCGTTTACGATCAACGGCGAAGGTGATGCCCATTCGTTGCGTGACTTTTACCAGGTCCGCATCGTAGAGCAGAAGCCCTGTACGGTTGACCCCCATGTCACTTGCCAGCAATGCAGCAGCGATGCTTGCAAGGTCGTTCTCTAATGCGGCGATGGCAATGTGGTGGTCAGGAATCCCAATTTCAGTCAATATATCTCGGTCGAGGTGGTCGCCATGAATCACTTCGAGGTTTGGATTGGCTCCAATTTTAGAACCGGATAAATCGTTGGCCCGTTGCAGATCACGTTCGATGACGGTAACCTTAGCCCCTGAGTTGAGCCAATCATCGGCAATGCGTTGGCCAATTTTGGTAGCACCAATGACTGCAACCTTCGGGTTGACCGGGAAATCGGTCGCTTCATGGCCAAAAATATTCAGGATTCGATTGAAACTTGCCAATCCGGTTGTTGCGACGGCAATTCTGTCGTTTGGTACGAGCATAAAATCGCCATCTGGGACAATGCTTCGCTCGCCTTCTCGCTTGAGTCCGACGATCAGCGGCATGCCTCCTTCAATGTGGTTTGATGCCTCCCTAAGCGTTTGGAACACGACGCTCTTGGCTTGGCTTGTCACGTCCAATTCAATGATGAATGCATCATGGCCGAAGGGGATGACTTCCTCAATGGAAGATGAACGCAGTCCCGAATGGAGCCTCTGAATCGCCCCCTCAAGTGGATTAATCACGTGGTTGACTTTTGCCCATTCCCTCAAGTGACCGTTGTTTTGTTCCTCGAGGAAATTCATACCACGTACGCGGCAAATCGACAACAAAGGTTCAGCATTAGCGCCTGCGATTTCGCTGTGAGCATGTTCAGCGAGCGCGCAAGCCAAGAGGTTGCGCTCATCTGAATTGGTGGCAGCAACGAACACAGTGGAGATGCCAATGCCTGCTTCGTACAATTTTTCTCGAGTGGTCAAATCTCCATGAATCACAAGCACATCGAGGTTCTGAGCGTTCTTGACAGCTCTCGAATCAGAATCAACCAAAACGACATCGATGTCTTCAGCACGAAGTGCTTTCGCTAAATCCGTTCCAACCCGCCCGGCTCCTCCAATTATGATTCGCATGATATTCACCCAAGATTTTCTGCCAGAACAGGGACCCTGTAACTCCCACCGTTCATCTCTGAGACCACACTTGTATAGACAGGTGGTGATCGATCAACGCCGGTTGTGTACCATGCAGGTTGGTAATAGGCATTCAACAAATCACCGCTCGCATCAGGCTGTTCAATCCATGCCAAATAAGCGGTTGGCGTATGCAACAACCACTTGTTGTTGACAACGTCAACTTGGCCTTGAACATAACACTGCGAGAGAACGATGTTCCGTTCTGTGCAATACTCTTCACTGAATGGAAGCTGAATGTAGGCCCATGCATGCGCTTCCCATTCGAGGAAGTTTGAATCGGTCAATGCCCCGAATGCATACCATCCAGGCATCCCTTTGACGCGCAAAAGCGACAAGAATGCATTGGTTTGTTCGTCGCAATCTCCAAGACCTGCTGCGAGGCATTCTGGTCCACTGCGGGCAATAATTGGTGCATTACGGTCGTATTCTGCATTGGCATGAAGGTAATCGAACACTGCGCGTGCATACCCGTAAGCGTTCTCACTTTCCCCTTCAGGTAAGGATTGAATGATTTGGTTTGAAACAGCGGTGACGTCATCGTTTTGTGCGTTGATTGCCCAGCCTCCAAGCGAGCGTGAATCAAGGATTGGACTGACCCCTCGGTCGTACCATTTTTGGCCGCGATATTGTTGTGATTCTCCAAAGGCGTCACGCGAGGAAATGTCATCGAAATTTCCGCTCGTATCCATCTTGATGCCTTCATCGATTCCATTGATTCGAGAATCAACCCGTCCCGAATCCCACCAAGAATAAGATGTGCTTTTGAGGCTAACAGTCATAGCGATGCTTGCTGATTGACCTGGTGCAAGATTAAGTCGAACCTTCACACATGAACTAACTCCACACTGCTCACCATCTGGCCCGTACCCCGGCCACCAAACTTCATGCCCTGCTGCTGTGGTAATCTTATCTTCTGCAGAACGGATCGGGAGGCCATCTAATGGCACTGCGATGGGGGCACCACCGTTGATAATGACGTTCACTGAAGCAATAGATTGTAAATTGGTGGTCAGCATGGCCGATGAATTGTCCGTATAGGCGTACTGCTGTTCAGAACCGTTGAGTGACGCAACATCACTTGGTATAATCATACTTTCAACCAAATAACCCTCGGCCCCATTGTTCTGGGCTTGTATTGTCTTTGTGACCTCGTAATCCACTTCCATAGGATAAACACGAGCGGGAGCTGCTTTCAGATAGAGCGTTTCTTTGATTGAGGCAATTTGACCTATGGTTGCTTCTTGAACAACAGGAGAGGTGAAGACGAACGCCAGGAACACAACGACAACAACGAGCCTTGATTTGTTCCATCTTCGCTTCATGATGTTTTTCGATCGCCCAGTGTGAGTTTGGATGACGCCTCTGCCTGTTGGCTTCTTCGTCATTTTGTAGGTTGTTTCCTTTGAACCATGATTGAATTGTTGCTCCATTGCGAATGATTTCGAACGAAGGTTTGCTAACACGCGTCCGCATGAATAGCAAATAGTGTCACCCGGATAGGTGACACTCCGACAATAAGGGCAGGAACCCATACATGTTTGGCTGGGCGGGCGTTGTATAACCGTTGTGTGCGGAGAACCCCATAAATGCTTATTTCAAATAAAGCGGGGAAACCACTTCTACATCTGAGGAGTAGTTTAAGTAAGCACTATTTTACTTAATTTAGGCCGTTTGTTGGTCTCCATCATCGGCGCTTCTTGCCTCACGAACTTGTCGGGCCCACATCTTTCGAAGGCGTTTCTTCCCTTCGCTTGGTATTGAATCCCAAATCCAAACTTTCGCCTTTTTGTCGATCAGCAAGGTGAACGGTATGATGAAAACCCAAGCCAGTGGATCGATGGTCGCGAATGAGAACATAACGACGTAAGAACAACGCCAAAAAGTGGAACGCAGCACAGCGCCCCACCGTTTTCCTTGAAGCATTAGGTGCCCATGGAAACTGCAGATGAGGGCTTCTGTGCGTGGTGCAAACAAACCGAAACCAATGGTTGTCACCCAAAGCTTTCCTGAGAGGATGGTGTCATAACCAGCATACACTCGATAGAGGTGAACCATGCCCATCATGGCTCCAATCGCCAATCCAAGTGCCCAACCGCTCGTCGGCTGGGATGAGCCTGAGCGGACACGCTCACGGCGCAGCAACATGTGCGCAGCAATCGATGCAACGAGACAGATGAACAGCAAATCGAGTGGATTCACAACTGGTGCCTGTTGATCTTCCACCATCCTAAGGTAGGGATTGAGGATGTAGTTATGAGTGAGGGAGGCGTAGACTCCACCCAATAAAAGACCCCAAAAAACATTGCTCCAAGCCGTTGGAAGATCATAAAATCCAGAATACTTGGTCATGACCCCTCGCCAACCAAGCGTCATTCCCAACAAAGAGGTGACGGATGCGGCCTGGAACAGAAAAAATGCTGAGGCCATGGTTGACGGGTAGAGGGTGCCCTTCATCAAAGCGTTGCCCCAAATCCTAGACGGCGTTGGATTCAAAGACCCCGAAGCCCAGCAGGCAGTATGGCTCGGCTCTTGTTGTTTGGTGGGAAAGGCGGCGTTGGCAAAACAACAACATCTGCCGCAACAGCCGTTTGGCTTGCCGATGCAGGTTTACGCGTTCTCTTAGTTTCGAGTGACCCTGCCCATTCGACGTCTGATTCTCTCGGGGTCAAATTGGATTCAACCCCGACTGAAGTAGAGGGTGTGCCCGGCTTGTTTGGTCTGGAAATGGATCCTGAATCGAAGATATCCTCTGTTCTGCCGAAAATGGGTGAAATGATGAATGGTATGAATGGAAGCGGTGGACTAGGTGGTTTAGGCGGCCTGAGCATGATGCTTGATCCAAACGCCAAAGAAGAAATGGATTCGGTACGTGATGAAGTAAAAACCTCAGATATGGTGATTCCTGGGTTGGATGAGGCGCTGGCTTTTGATGAACTGCTTCGGCATGTCGAAGATCCAAATTGGGATGTGATTGTGTTTGACACTGCCCCGACAGGACACACATTGAGGTTCTTATCGCTTCCTGAGTTGATTGAATCATGGAGCGATCGATTGATTCGAATGATGCGGGTATCCGGTGGATTGCGCTCAATGATTTTCGGGAGAAAAGAGAGCGATTCAATGAAAGAAGAACTTGAACGTTTTCGCAGACGTGTCCTTCATGTTCGACGTGTGCTTTCCAATGAAGAAATTACATCGTTCACATTGGTGACGATCCCAGAACGAATGGGCATTAACGAGACCCTTCGGGCCCATGAGTCGCTGCTTGAATACAACTTGCCCGTGCCAAATTGTCTTGTTAATCGCCTCACGCCGGAATTCGATCATCCATTTTTGGCCAATCGAAGAACTGCCGAACTTGGCCGGGTGGCAGAATTAGAACAATCCATGCCGGAGGTCAACATCGCAACAATGGAACTGCTTGATGATGAGGTGGTTGGGATTGAAGCGCTACGAACGGTAGGAACACGCCTGTATGGGGAAGTCAAAAACCATCCTGATGACCTCGGCCCACACACTATTGGTGAGGCTGTCAAACATTCTATACACCGAGGCATGACTAAGCATATTGAAGGTTCTGTTGAACATATTTCTTTGCACTATCCGGGTATCGATCGTGAGGATCTTTCCTTGCGCAGTGAGGACGGCGTTTTGTTTGTCGGGCTCAACGGCCGTGAACGAGAAGTCGTTACCTCTGTGCCGACAAAAGCGAGCCAAGTGAAAGCCAAATTAGAGGGTGATGTTCTTCACCTCGATGTTCCGCTTGATGAAGCGTGAGTCACGCTGATTGATGGGTGCATTGAAAGGGGGAAGCCGGTAGGGTGAGTCATGGCACTCGAAGGCCTTTCTAGGGGCATTTTCCGCTCCATCGGGTTGCTCAAGAATAAACGCAAGTTGGATGATGAAGAACTTCGTGAAATGACACGCAGCCTTCGCAGGGCCCTTCAAGAAGCGGATTTTAACGTACGACAAACCAAAGAAATTGTTGAGCGAATGGAGTCAAGGCTTCGAGAAGAAACGCCGCGTCCCGGCATTACAATGCAAACGCATGCCATGAACATCCTCTACACCGAACTGGTCCGATTGCTCGGTCCAGCACATGAATTCCAACCTCACGGAGCAACCCTTCTGTTGGTTGGTCTGTACGGTCAGGGAAAAACAACTACGACCGCTAAATTGGCAGAGTGGTACCGCCGGAAACATGGTCTTCGTGTGGCTGTCATCGAGGCGGACGTACATCGACCAGGTGCTTATGCCCAACTCTCTCAACTCTTAGAAGACTCAACTGTGCAAGTCTATGGCGAACCTGAAACAAAAGATGCACCAACCATTGTCCGAAACGGCCTGAAAGCGTGCGCGGCCGCAGATCTTGTGATCGTTGACACTGCGGGAAGGCATCAACTCGATCAGGATTTGGTTGACGAATTGGAACAAATTTCTGGCCTGACACGTGCCAATGAGCGATGGCTCGTTATCGACGCTCAAGTAGGACAGGCTGCGGGTCCCGTTGCTGCATCCTTCCATACACTTGCTGGTGTCACTGGTATTGTCATCACTAAATTAGACGGTACTGCACGCGGCGGTGGCGCTCTTTCTGCAGTCGCTGCGACCGGTGCCCCAATCGTCCACATTGGTGTTGGAGAAAACATCGGGGATTTGGAGAAGTTTGAATCCGATCGGTTCATTTCACGTCTTCTTGGTATGGGCGACATTCAGGGCCTGATCGATTTGGCTCCTGAGGACATGGACGAAGAAGAAGCCATGCGATTGACTCAGCGCCTGATGAGTGGACGATTCACCCTCAACGACATGTACAAACAAATGGAAATGATGTCCAAGGTTGGAACGATTGACAAACTGATGTCCTTTTTGCCAGGCAATATGCTTGGTGGAATGGGTGCCATGTCAAAAGGGCAAAAGGAAGCCATGCAAGGCAACCTCGATCGGTATCGCACCATCATGGACAGCATGACGGCATGGGAAAAGAACGAACCAGCCAAAATCAAGGCTGACAGGATCCGCCGCGTCGCTCGTGGAGCTGGGGTTCGAGAAAAGGACGTACGAGAACTCATTGCCCAATGGAACCGTTCCCGCAAGATGATGAAAGGCATGGGCGGAAACCGCAAACTCAACAAACAAATGCGGAAGATGATGAAGGATGGCGACATGGATTTGGATCCATCTTCCTTCGGTATGTGATGGCGAGACCAATGTTCCGCCAATTGATATAGGGAAGCCCTGAGCCACCAACATGAAGCCTGTCCGCTCAGTGTTGCTAAGCCTGCTCATGATCAGCATGGTCATGTCAGGCTGTTATGGTGAAAAAGAGGTGGCTGAACCCACCGCACTTTTTCTTGATGAATCGTTGAACACGGCCACAGCACCAAGGGGGCAAGTGTACACACTTCATGTTGATTCCAACGTCGATTACACCGTTGAGCGAACGCCAGGGGCCTTCTTCATGGACGAATTTGGCGTGTACAGAGACGATGTCATCATGGAATTTGATGCTGGTGTCCAAGCCATTGATGTTCTTATTTTGGATACAGAACGGACATTTATTGGATTCAATGTGACAGCCGACGCCTTGGTGGCCAATCATACGGTCCAGTTAGAGGAAAGTTCTGAACTCATGCTCGTTGATGGCAGGCGTGCCTTCGAAACCATCGACATGCTGACGAACTCCTACAACAACCGTTGGTGCGCTTCAGCCTCAGTTCACGAGGGTGGTGCAGCATACGAAGCAGCTGCAGAAGCAATGGCTGAAGAAATGCGATTGATGGGCTTTGATTTTGTGGAAGTCACCCGCTATGACGATGATCCGGACCAACTGAACGTTGTTGGTTACAATTGGGGACGAGTCACCCCTGACGAATACATCGTGGTTGGAGGGCATTTCGATATCGCCTACATGTTTACCCCACCTGGTGGCGGTACGAACGAAGGAGCAAACGACGATACATCAGGGTCGACGGTTTCCCTCGAGATGGCCCAAGCCCTTGCACAAATGGAATTTGATCATACCGTAGTGGCAGGTCTATGGGCGTGCGAAGAAGAAGGTCTTCTCGGTTCGCTTGCATACGTGGAGCACCTTCCAGAAAATGTATCAGTTCGTGCATACATGAACTTCGACATGGTCTCACTCAACTATCCGATTGTACCATTGTCGGAACCAATTATTGGCCCCGGTGGAGAAATATTTTCGGCAACAAAATACGACTGGACCATTAGCATCGCTGGTGCAAATCAATCCAATATGGAACGAATGTACGATTGGGTTGGCACCACGATTGACGATGATTTGTCCTATCAACCAACAGAAGCAAACCCGATTACTTGGCAGATTTCAGAATCATGTGCCTCTGACCATTGTGCGTTTTTCTCTGAAGGATATCCAACCTTCAATTTCTTTAGTCCCGGTGGCGACATTTCGTTCTGGCAAGAATGGCATTCTCCATCAGACACGCTCGAATTTATGACGGCTAAAGCTGGGGGTCAAGAAGGGATGGAAAGTGGTTTTAACAGCCTTGTATGGAGTTCTCTTGATCTTTTCATCAGGGTTGACAATGCCGAGAATTTCCACGGCACATGGACCGAATGATTCCCCATCATATTCCAACAAAACTGGGATAAGAGAAACTCGAACTGCTATGGTTCATCAATACGTTTTGGCTAAGAGAACTCGACGGCGTGTAGGCGTTCCACTCATGTGACACGGACGTTCTGATTCGTACTCATCGGTTGAATCCCCTAAGAATGCAAAGCCGGTCAATCGTTCGATTGTTTCAGCGTGAGCATCTGTGCCATCGAATGGCAATTCGTAAATGTGGCCGTCTTTGACTTCGCCTTCCAGGACATACGTATCATCGTTCAAATTGATTGGGGGCAGTGGTTGGACAACATCGTTCATGTGGGCATGCGAGCGACGGCGCAACTCCTCTGAAATTTCTTCGAGGATTGACAGACATGCTTCTTCAATTCCATCAAGAGGAATTGGTTCTTTACCTCCTGTTCTACGGGCTGCATAGGCTGTTCCTTGAGCGAGATCCCGTGGGCCTAAGTCGAGGCGGAGTGGGACCCCTTTGATTTCCCAATCGTAGTACTTCTGGCCTGCACGAATGTCGCGTGAATCAACCTTGACCCGCAGACCATGACGGCGCAACTTTGCTGCTAATTCTTCCGCGGCAGCCACCGTGTCGACTTCTGAATTCTTCTTGATCATTGGACAGACGACCACTTGGAATGGTGCAACTGCGGGTGGCATGATGAGTCCGTTTTCATCTCCATGCATACCAACCACTGCACCCAACAAGCGTTCCGACATGCCGTAAGTCGTTTGATGGCAATGTTGCTGCTGAGCATCGAGATTTTCGTATGTTAAATCGAATGCCTTTGCCCACTGATCTTGGTAATGGTGGCATGATGCCACTTGGAGTGTTCGTCCGTTTGGCATCACTGCGTCGATACCGATTGTGTACCATGCGCCGGGGAATGTATCCCAAAGTGGACGCTTTGCCTTGATCACGGGAAGGCATAGGTCATGCATGATTGTGTCAACGATTTCCAAATCCTGTTCGATTTGGCGTGTTGCGTCAGCTTCGTCTGCGTGGGCGGTATGCGCTTCGAAAAAGTGAATTTCTCTGACCCGAATAAACGACCTCGTCTGTTTTGTTTCATATCGGAAGGTGTTGACCATCTGGTAGACTTTCAACGGCAAATCCTTGTGAGAACGAATCCATAGCGGGAACATAGTGTACATTGCCGTTTCAGAGGTTGGACGTAAAAACATCGGAATGTCAAGTTCATTCTCACCAGCGTGTTTGACCCAATAAACTTCTTTTTTGAAACCGCCTTCTTCCTCCTCATCGCGAAGATCATCAGGGTCCACACCCTCTTCTCTTGCACGCTTCAACCGCGCTACGAGAGCGTTTTCACGATCAAGGAGGTTCTCTGGGATGAGAAGTGGGAAATTGACTTCTTCATGGTCGGTTCGCTCCATCTCTCGGTGAGTCAACGCGTCAATGAGTTTCATGGTTTTCCAACCATATGGGCGCCATACATCCATGCCTTTGATTGGATATCGTTTGTCGACCAACTCCGCGGCTTCAACTATGAATGGGTACCATTCGTTGAAGTTCTCTTCTTTCGAAGGAATGCCGCGTTTGGCCTTACCCGGTCCTTGGCTCATGGTTGTCTTCGGCAATCTCTTGCTCATCAAGATGACGCTTCTTCTTTGCTCGTCGCACCGAGTTGTCGAGTTTGGATGTAAGCCCACACTGCAGCAAAGCACCACGCCGCTTCCAAGATCAAAAAGGCCCATTCTTCGATGAGAAAAGCCCGGATGCCAAGAAGGGCTGAACCAACCGCCATGAGGGCCAAATAACTGGTCTGTTTACTGTGAAGCACATTGCGAGTTTCAAGAACAAATGCTGCTAGTATCGCTATCATTCCTATGTAGGAAAGGACCTCTGTTGCCGTTTCTAGCATCATTGAAATCACTTACGGCGCATGAGCACAACAATGGCTATTGTGAGCACGAGCACTGCAACCACGTCAGGAATACCGTAAGCTCCTTCTTGCAAAGGAAGGGACCAACCCATGCCTGTGTCAAGGTTGTGAAGATCAAGTAGATTCATTCGCGTATAACCATCTGCAGGGCATAGGTCACTTGCTTGACAGTTGCTGCCAAGAACGGATTGGAACAGACCAAAGAGGTTCGCGACTACGAATATTAGCCCAGCCCCAAGACCGTAGACGAGAGGATTCATTTTCCCCTTTGCGCCGGGAATTGGTGCGATTGCGGGAAGACCACCCGCCGGAAGGTCAGGAAGTGGTGCTGCAATGCCAATGTCGCCAATGACCTCGATCAACATGTCTGTGGGCGGCGCTACTTCTGTCACACCGGCAACCGGGTTGTCGACCATATCCCTTGCCTTCTTAGGGCGAGCGGGTGTAATTTTGATTCCGTAGAGACGGTCAGCAAGACTGACGAGCGCAGGGTCATCAGCGATGTCTTCAGGGGAAAGGTCACCATCCAACAACTGTTGAAGCCGGTCTCTCGATGAACTCATGGTATACCCCCTACACACCAAGCGGGGAGGACTTCATTGAAGAATCCTCCTTTTCTAACAACGCTTCGATTTGTTCGGAATCAAGCGTTTCCAGCCTTTTCGACTTCGGCCCAATCCCGCATGAATCCCTCAAGGCCTTTGTCTGTCAAAGGATGAGTCATGAGCTGACGGAAGGTCTTTGCGGGCATTGTTGCGGTATGAGCGCCCAATTGAATGCACTGGAGCACATGCGTCGGGTGCCTGATGGATGCTGCAAGGACTTTGGTGGTGATCGTTGGATAATTGTTCCATGTTTCCATAATTTCTGCAATCAGGTTCATTCCATCATGGCCCGTATCGTCGATTCGACCAATGAATGGGGAAACATAGGTTGCTCCTGCCTTCGCCGCCATCAAGGCTTGAGACGCTGAAAAAATCAGAGTGACGTTCGTTTTGATGTTCGCTTCTGTGAGGATTTTAGTCGCAGCCAATCCCTCTGGAGTGCATGGGATTTTGATGATGACATTTTCTGGTAACTCATCCTTGAGCGCCATGCCTTGAGCAACCATCCCTTCGGTGTCCATTGCTGTGACCTCTGCTGAAATAGGGCCGTCACAAATCGAGGCAATTTCTGCAACGACTTGCTTGAAATCTCGGCCACTTTTCTTGATCAATGAAGGGTTGGTGGTCACACCATCTAAGATGCCCCAAGCTGCAATTTCACGAATTTCATCTACGTCGGCTGTGTCCAAAAAGAACTCCATGATGGTCTGTTGTTAGACCCACTCCATCAAGTATGCGCCTGAACTTCCATACAATTTCAGACGTATTCTGTGTATTTTGCAGATGAACCACGGACCAAATCTGCAGGATATTTTTCTGCATTGAGGATGATTTTTTGGTTCATTAAATCAATTGGGTCGAGGCCTAAAATACTGGATAAACGCAGGCAATACAACATCACATCGGCCAATTCATGAGAGATATTTTGCATAAGGCTTTGGTCATTCTTAGCATCATCAATCGATGGGTTTGACCATTGAACAGTTTCGGCTAACTCTGCCGCTTCAATTCCGATCGAAGCAATGATGTTTTTGATCGTGTGAAATTGTTCCCAATCTCGTTCCTGGATAAATAACTCAAGCACACGCATTGTTTGAGCGAGACGATCGGTATCGGCCATGGTGGTTGTTTTGCCACGACCCTAATGGTTCTTGGCTCACTTTCTCGTGATTGCTCGTTGAGCGGCTTTGGCAATGTGTGGGGCCGAAATTCCCATGACTTCTAACATCTCATCGGCTTGTCCTGACTCCCCAAACCGGTCAGGGACACCGACCCGCTCCAAAGGAGCAAGGGTGTTTGAAACGAGGTGCTCAGCAACAGCGCCACCAAGTCCTCCGATGATGTTGTGATCTTCAGCAGTGACGAGCGCACCACATTGTTCGACAAGCCTGTCAATCAAAGCACCATCCAGAGGTTTGAGGGTGTGCATATCCACAACACACGCAGAAACACCTTCTTGCTTCAGGTGATTTGCTGCTTTGAGTGCTTCAGATACCAAAACGCCACAAGCGATGATGGCAACATCTGTGCCTTCTTCCAAAACGACGCCTTTACCAATTTGAATCTCATCTTCCCTCCCGTCGTAAAGCACTGGAGTTTTGTTGCGTGCGGTACGCATGTAAGATGGTTTTCCAAGTGCGGGTAATTGCATGGTGAGTGCTCGAGTGCTCACATCATCGCAAGGATGCATCACAACAACATTTGGGAGGGTTCTGAATACGGCGAGATCTTCAATGGATTGTGCGGATGATCCGTCAGTGCCGGTGTGTGTACCACCGTGGCTCCCACATAGGTGGACTGGCAAGTTAGGACGAGCCACTCCGTTCCTCATTTGCTCGAAGGCACGTTCGGTAAAGATGGCAAAGGTGCTGGCGAATGGAATGTAACCTGCTGAGGCCAAACCGGCGCCAACCAGCAGCATGTTTTGTTCACCAATTCCACATGAAACTGTTCGCTCAGGATGTGCTTTTCTGAAGTGAAGGGATTTGGTTGATTTTCCTAAGTCCGCTTCCAAAACCACAACCTTCGGATTGTCTGCAAGGTCCAGCAAAGCTTGGCCGTATCCATCTCTGGTTGCTGCCATACGGGTCATGCTTCCACCTCCCCGAGTTCCATCATGGCTTGATTGTACTGTTCCTCATTTGGAGCGGCTCCGTGGAAGGATGGATTGTTTTCCATGTAGGAAATTCCACCACCCTTGATGGTGTGCGCAATAAGAATTGAAGGTCCGTTGCAATTTTCTTCAGCCTCTAAGAAATCAAGTCCCTCCATGACTTCATGCATATTGTGCCCATCTATTTCCTTGACGTTCCAACCAAAAGCCTTCCATTTTGCTGGTATGTCGAACAT
>CALKDX010000065.1 GCA_938084455.1 Candidatus Poseidoniaceae archaeon | reverse complement strand
ATCCGGGGGTGAATGGGGCTGAATCTCCCTGTTCAGGCGGGGCTGCACCGCCAAGTTGCTGTTCAATCCATTCACTCGTAACGCCATACTGCGCTGCTATGCGATCCGTCTCAAGTATTCGATCATAGCCGGTCATGCTGGCAAGAGCCTGAAGGACTTGGGGGGGAATTGCGGTCATGTTTCATCCCTGTTCCAGCATCCTTCTTGACTGTTCAGTTATATTGTGTCGACGGGTTCGCCTGTATCCGGAACACCGCTTCTTGGATGTGGAAATTATCATGTCGCCGAAAGCCTTGAAAGAGAAGCGCGTGCGCCGCGCTGATAACAGAGGGACCTCAATGCCTCAAATCAAACCCCGAAAATTGACCCGAGACGTCATGGCGAGGATGTCGCCAAAGCAGCGAGCAGAGACCGCTAGGTCGCTGACATGCGGAGAAACAATGCTCGAAGCCCACTGGGTGTGGTTCGATGCGTCCATGGTCGATGTCATCGACGATTTGACATCGAACAATTGGGATCACGTCTTTGTCATCAATCATGAAGGAGCTCCTCAAGGACGAATTCATGCCGTGGATGTCTTGAAAATTATTGCGAGGAAGAAGGTCAACCGCGACATCGCCTGGATGCACGGTATTCCGGCACAACAACTGGTGAACCTCCCGCCAATCACGGTGAACATGGACACGCCATTGCTCAAGGCAGGAGCATTGATGCTCGCTCACGACCTCAACCAGATTGGCGTCGTCAATCATGATGGTGCACTTGTTGGTGTTGTTGGCCACAACACAATGGCCCGCCACATGCCGAAGTTCATCCTGTGATCAAATGCCCCAGTAACGCTCAGCCTGTGCTTGCTTTGCTTGCAGTGAGCGGACAATGGTCATGGTCATCCACAGCACGACAACCCAAATCAAGGGGTTCGTCAGATCTTCCAAGACCTTGCCGACACTGAATTCGTAAGCGGTTCCAGCAAGGACATCGGTGGCTATTTCGAGTGCGGTATCGACAAAGGAATAGACAACCATGCCGAAGATACTCAGCACAATCAAACGCCCTGAGAAGGAACCACGCTTGAGGCGCAGAAGCATGAAGCCCGCTGTTGATGTGAGGAAGGCGATAACAATCCAAGCCAGTGCTTTGTGAATGACTTCAAGCCATACAATCGATTGAGACGCCGTGTCGGCCAGAGCGCTGTATTCTCTCCATCCTTCAGCCACAGCAAATATGGCACTGAACAGAGTCGCCGTCCACAACAGTGAGGAAAACATCGCAGCGTCTGCGTTTTCTCTCATCTCTTGGATGACTTTGTTCACTGTGGTTTCAATGCCCGCTCCCTTGCTTAGGATGTACAGGCCTGTAACCATCGGCAATCCACCAATGAGAAGGCCGCCAATTTCGTTTGGAAGCATGATGCCGAGGCCGAACACTGCCAAAACAAGACCGAATGGAATCATGATTTTCGCTCGCCATTTTGGATCTTCAAGCGCTTTTACGATGTAATAGTAAGTGCCCTCAATGCCCTTTGATTGTTTTACAATGATTTTCTCGACGTGATCGATTCGTACTTGCGATTGAATGATTGGCAAGACCGATTCATCTTCTGCGCCGTCGGTGATTAGAATGGCTTTGTCCGGTTGGAACTGGGCTACGACTTCCTCCAATTGTGCTGCAATCGCTCGGTCAGACCGGATGCCGACTTTTTCGTCCCCGGTCAGGATTGCGATTTCAACCTCGTCTTCTTCCGGTTTCTTTTCGAGAATTTTGTCGTGCGCTGAAAGTGCGCCGAGCATAGCGTTGGTATCGCTTTCCTCCGGGTCTGCAATCCCAAGTTTTAGCGCCGCTGTGAGCACTTGGCGACGCCCGATGACTGGGCCGCGAATCGCAGTCTTGATGCCAAGATCGTTGTCTCGGTCAACTGTCAAAACGAGCGTGCGTGCCATCAAAAATCACCGGTGGTCATGGCGACCTAACCGTTCACCCAATTCAAAGTCTTCGCGCGAAAGCCCGTTTTTTCACCGCTTCATCTATGGTTTTTCTTCCTGCGCTTGAGCCTCTTGTTCAGGCGGAGTCGCAGGCGTTGGAGTTGGAGCTGGCTGAGTGCTCTGCGTCCGGGCCTTCCAACGCTGAGTTGCTCGAATGTACTTCAGTGGGTGGTCCAACCATGGCTGATCGCACAAGCGGTCATCGCCTGGAAGAACCGGACAATTGTGGTTCACCTTCAGTTTGCCACACCCCGACGGAGTGTATCCGTGTTGGTAGACGTGATCGACTTGGTAGGAGGTCGTGCTTTCGTTGAAATCCGGTGCGCTTCGGAAAAAATTGACGCATGATTCCTTCGGGAGAGCAAGAACTGCTGACATTGAAGCCAAGAACACGCGTCCGAAGTGATTGAGGTTGACGCCTGATGCCAAATCGGATGCGGCCTTCCTCATGCAAGGTGGCCAATCGGATTCATCTGCGCCAACGAGGGCGATGGCTTCGCTTGCTTGATTGGACATCAGATTGCGGACCATGCCAACCGGTTCGGCCAACCGAATGGCCAAGTCTGTCGTTATTTCCGCCATCTTTCCCAATGCGTCTTGTTCCACGCCTTGCTTAATTCGTTCACGGAGAAGACGGGCAAGTTTCGCAGATGACCCATAGGTCTGTTCATCGAATAATGTCACCCACCCTTGATGCACATCGCAATTTGGAAGTCGCCATCGGGCACCGGTAATCTTCGGGCAAATTTCGATGAAGTCGCTCAATCCAATGTTCCAGACGGGTCCAGATTGAGATTGCCGCAAAGCGCGCATATCGCCCGCTCCTGATCCGATGCTCATCGCGGCTTGTCGGCTTCCTTTGCCCTCTTTACGTTCGATTTCGCTGATGTAGGTGCGCGCAATCAATTCGAGATTTTTCGTGTCTTTGATCAAGATCTGTTCTGCTCGAGCGGCTTCGGCTTGAGCCCATCGGGCAATCAATCGTTCGTCTTCAGAGGCGCACACCACCAATCGAGCGTAATAGAACGAAAAGGCTTCGATGATGCGCCCTTCTTCTGTGAACAAATCCCCGCCAACAACTTCGACGCCTTCCTTTGATTGTATGGAATCGATGAGGCGTATTCGAGCGCGGGACCTTGCCTTTTCCATCCACGAACCATCCAGCAACTCATCCAAATCGATGGCGTGCTCAACGGCCATGGAACGAATCCAACCGCTCGCTTGGGGGAGGAATGGATAACGGGCAAAGGTCACCTCATCGTCAAGTTCCGGTAGGGACCTTGGGACGGGCATGGACAAGCCAAGCGCCTCGACCGCATAAGAACTTCAACGGATGGTTGATGAGGTCGCGCTCTGACCAAGGCCCATGTACGAGGCGTTTTCTCAAGGCCTCATCGACGTACAGGATGAGGTTCGGACGGCTTTTGGATGGACCATTGTGCCCGACCGTGAAAGTGCAGAACAAATGGTGGATTTGGTCAATGTCTACGGCAAACTCACTCCCCTCTGGGCCCCCAATGGGCGGAAAGAGAGTCTTCGAGCGTTAAGCCAGCGCCTGTCGGAGGCGGATGAAATTGTAATTTTAGGCGCCGCGGTGACGGTTGGCGAAGTACTGAACCTGCCAAAGACGCCGCACCTGATCATCGCCGCAGACGGTGCCGTTGGTGCTCTTGAGGAATATGCACATCTTGCGTGCGTCGTGTCGGATTTTGACGGCGGAATCCATCTTGACGCCGCCGCCCAGATGGGCGCATTGATCGTTGCTCATGCCCACGGAGACAACTTCGAGCGATGGGAAGCTTCACTGGAACGTTGGGCCGGCCACCCTTCGCCACCTGCACTTATCCTGAGTCATCAGACGCCTGATGGATTGGATGGCGCCTACAATTTTGGCGGGTTCACCGACGGGGATCGTGCTGTTTGCTTCGCCTTAGCAATGGGCGTTGAAAAAGAAAAAATTAGCCTTGTCGGCTTCTCTCTTGGCGAAGTTGGCCGTTGGTCTGGTTCAACGATTCCATATCAAAAATTACGCAAATTAGCGTGGATGGACACGATTCTAGGCTCAATCGGTATGAATGACGCTGTTAAGAAGTGAAAAATACATACCATCAAAAGGAAATGGGCGTAACAGAGAACGCTATGGAACGAAAACGGCTTGTCAATCTGGTGTTGTGGCCAGTGGCGCTGTTGATGTTAAACGGTCTATGGATGAGCGTCGCAAGTGGCTCTGCACCCTACGAAATCAATGATGAAGATCATGCCATCGAAACCAGAACCGTGGAATTAGGTGGTGTTCTCGGGCAAGACAAGGCTATGCCGGCTGTGTTCGAAGTCTCGTTTTTTGGCGTTTCTGTGGACGACGGGAATGTTTCGTGGATCATACGGGATGCGTCAAACGCCGTGGTTGCTGAATGGGATGGGATGCTATCTGAAGGTGCACCAAACTGGGAAGGTGAACTCAAGCCTGGCAAATACACCGTTGAAACAAGCGTCGATAACGGCATCATTACGAATCAAGTGCTTCAAATTCAGCCGTTTGAATCCTACCGGATTGAGGGGCACGTGTTGCTTTCTGTCCTTTTATTCGTGGTTGCTTTCAGCGAGGTTTTTATTCGTCGAAAAGGCGGCCAATACCTTGCGAAAAGAAACGCCAATTTGCCCGAGCAACCGGAAAAAAGCCCCTTCAAGCCCTTGCGTTCTGGAATGCCTGAGGAAGATATGGCCCTTGACGAAGAGGGGCCTTGGCGCAGTCCAATTGGTCGGTGAACCAACCTTCGTTCACGTTCGGTGATGAACAGAGACGGTGCCGCACACCCGGCACCACACCTTGGTGCCGTCTTTGCGAGGCGTAGCGCCCGCGACGTCGATTTTTACACCGCATGGGCAGGTAACTGTGTTCTGCATGATGTTGGCCAAGGGGTGATGATTGATGAACTCAACGCTTACTCAGCAAGCTCAATCCACGCTTCGAAGCACACGAAGCTCTTACTGGCTGAAAACCCCTTGACTTCGTGGAATGTCATGGATTCTGTGCGGCCACCTGCTTGGGTAACTGCGTCTTCAATGAGGCGTTTGCTTTCCGCTTCTTGAGCGCGTTCAACAATGGCCCACCCTCGTAGAACTGAGATTTGATTTGGGCGCAGAAGGGGCAGAACACGGGGTAGGTGTTCGATGCTGTCGTGCGGGAGATTGACCAGAAGCAAGTCGCATGAACCCTTCAGGGCTTCATCGAGCGCCCAAGTAGTGGCGTCGCTGCAAACCACTGTTGCTGGATGGAGGGGGGGTGCAGCATCCCCGTTCGTATCTTTTCTTTTCCCAGAAAGGTGGGTTAAATTTTCCCGAAGCAAATCGACGGCATCGGGATTGAGATCGCCGGCGTGATAGCCAGCAAGGAGACCAGGTTCGCCAAGCAAAGCGCCCATGCTTGGCCCAACTCCTGCGTATGGGTCGGCAACAACAATCCCTCGCTTTAGCCGTTCAAAAAGGCGTTTGGCAGTAGACAGTGTTTCGATTCGCTCGTTGGAAAGGCGCGCTGAAAAGTACACCTTTGAGGGATCCACCCAAAGCAGATATCCGTTTTCTTTGATCCGGGTGCGAGTATCTACAGTCCCATCGCGGCTGGCCAATGGATGGAGGTTGCGCACGCGGAAATCACCATGTACTCCAAGGTCCGCGCACACGAGGCGAACACTTGGCAGTTGTGTTAGCATCGCGTCGGCCATCGTTTCCGCCGCTTCCCAAATGGGGCCCTCTAACTTGACAATCAGCACATCGCCTTGTGTTTCGTACGCTTTTGGCCAATCTTCTTTGTGGGCAAGATAGAGTTCTGGATCAAGGTGCTCGGTCCAGTGAGAAGGAGTCTTTCCTTTGGCTTCGAGTTCGATCATCGCCAGACTCAGCCACACTGCATCCCCATCAGCAGGGGCGGAATCATTGAGGGGAATGGCCTTGTTTCCATCGTCCAACGTGCTGACGCCGGTGTGCTCGGCCAACCATTTTTCAGAACGGCACCGCTCCAACCAATGCTGGGTTTGCGCGCTCGGCACACTCAAATGACGCATGATGCTCGCTCCATCCAAGCGAAGGGGAGGTTTGAGCATGACGGCGAAGCGCACCACAACAACCCCCCTTCCCACAACAGGGTTGTTGCTGATTGGTATGGGTCCTGGTCGACTCGAGGGGATGAGTGTGGAAGCCATCGAGGCCGCGGCACGCGCTGATGTCCGCCGATACGAAGCCTACACTGCACTCTGGCCGCAGGCGGAACTCGACGCACTCGAGGAAAAAATTGGACCGATCGAGAAAGTGATGCGCCCTGAAGTGGAGCAGCCAGAAGTTTTGTTTGAAATGGCGAACGCTTCATTGGTGGCTTTGCTCGTTGTTGGCGATCCGCTCCAGGCGACCACGCATGTTGATTTACAACTCCAAGCGGCCGAGGCAGGCATCGATTGTCATGTGATTCATGGAGTCTCGATCACCACATTAGTGACCGGGGCTGTTGGGTTATCAAATTACAAATTTGGCCGTCAAACGACCCTCACCTACCCGTATGGTGGTTGGGTTGCAACCTCGCCTTTGGAAGTCATTGCCGTCAATCGCTATCAAAACCTTCACACCTTGGCGTTATTGGACCTCGATCCAACGGGCGAAGGAGTTGGACACCAAATTCCAATGAAGCCAGAGGACGCGGTCACTTCCCTGCGTTTAATGTGGGATAAACTAAGTGATGGCCTCAGTGAAATGCCACAAGAAACTGCCCTTGAAGCAATGAGGGTTGAAGCATGTTCATCGTTGCTTAGGGGTTCGATTGAGGATCTTGTCGTCGTGTTGTGCGCCGACATGGGCACAAGTGAACAGCGACTGTCAACCACAACGGTTGGGGAGCTTTCTGCTCTTGCTGGTGGTCGGCTCAACAGCCTCATATTCCCCTCACAGCCGAGTGAAGTTGAAGAGAAGGCTTTGCTTCGTTGGAAATGAAGGTGCGTGATTCTATGTCTGATGAATTAATGATTCTGCTTTCGTTCTTGTTGTTCATGTGCTTCTTTGCAGGCGTTGGCCTCGCATCCATGCGCGTGAAAGAAGACACGACCGACGACTACCTTGTCGCGGGACGAGGTATGCATCCGGGCCTTGCTGCGCTCTCTGCCGTCAGCACGTGGAATTCAGGTTACATGTTCATTGGATTCATTGGATTCATCTATTTGCAAGGCTACTCGGCAATCTGGATTGCACTTGTCTCAACGATTGGCCAGCTTGTTGCTTGGATTTGGTTGTACAAGTACATTCAGCAAGAAGGTGAAGCGCGCGGAATTCGCTCCCTCACATCCCTCGTTTCGAACACCACTGGCTCACCAGAGGCAAAAGTTGCAGCCGTGCTTTCTGTGATTTTTCTTTCAATCTATGCTGCTGCGCAACTCACCGCTGGCGGTGTTGCGCTCGAGACAATGCTTGATTGGGCACCGACCATCGGTATCTTGATCGGTTTTGTGCTCGTTGTTGCTTACTGTTATGCCGGTGGCATTCGCGCATCAATTTGGACCGATGCCGCTCAGTCAAGCGTGATGATTGTCGGTTCAACCATTCTCTGCATGGTTGCCCTCAACAGCTCTGGAGGGTTCTCTGGCCTCCACAATGAACTGGAAGCCATAGACCCGGCAATGGTCAATGTGTTCCCCTCTGGCCTGAAATTTGGCGCGACGCTGTGGATTGCAGCGTTTTTCTTTGGCGGCCTTGGTGTGGCCGGACAGCCTCAGGTGGTATCACGGGTCATGACCCTAAAAGACGACAGCGCCCGCAAGGAAGCGATGATTTGGTTCTTCGTTTGGCAAACGCCGTTCATTGTTTTGATGTTCCTCATCGGGCTTGCATGCCGTGTGCTGTTGCCAGAACTTGGTGCTGACGGTGCTCAAACTGGACTGCCTGAATTGGCGATGAATGAACTCAATCCGTTCCTTGGCGGAGTCATCCTCGCTTCGATCTTTGCGGCGACAATGTCGACCGCTGACAGTCAGGTGCTTGCATGCACCGCTGCGATCACCGATGACGTTCGTCCCGAATGGAGCCAAGACCACAAAACGACGAAGAAAGTCACCCTCGCTGTGGCCATTTTTGCCACCTTAATTTCACTCGTTGGCCAGCAGTTCCCTGGATTCGGCGACTCGGTGTTCAGCCTTGTTGTGTTGGCTGTGTACGGACTTGGTGGCATCTTTGTTCCAATGATCCTCATCCGGATGATGGGCTATGAGCCCGACACGCCACATTCAATCATGATGATGATTGCAGCAATGCTCGGTGTCGTCATTTGGACTGTTCTTGGCTATGGTGATGCAGAAGGAATCTTCCCTTCTATCCCCGGCGTTGGCGCTGCATTCGCAACCCATTTCCTTCTCTGTTGGCTGCGTGACGATTCACCATCCAATGCTTTTGGACGCTACAGCTTACCCGGGCAGCAAACGGTGACAATCGGCGTTGCGGTCCTTGTGGCGATTGTCGCTGTGACCGAAGTGTCTTACGTCGCCTTCGCTCCTGATTCAAATCAATCCGAATCTGGAGCAGGTGGTGAATACACGATGAATTACACCATTGAAGAATGGGAAAAGTCCGAGACACTGTTCGTCGGAAACGACCAGACTGCACAATTCTCCTTCACCTATGACGAAATGTTCACTGCGAACTTGGGGATTCAATTCTTCGTCGCTTATGGGGAGAGCAATGAATTCCTCACAAGTGCTTGTGACGACGTGACCGTGGAACCCGACTTCAGTGATCCCGCCGGGCCCCATGACGAGGTCAATGATGAAGCAACGTCCACCTCTAATTGTGATTCTTCCGAGCAGTTGATGGCCTCAATCACCACTGACACCACCCTTTCGGAATACGGCGCAAGCCTTGGGTCATTTACCTTGAATGGGACAATGGGTGAGCTTAACGCGGTTTCCGACCGCATGAGTGACATCACGCGGATGGCAGGAACCTACGAAGCAGGCGTTACGGTAGCGACCAATGATGGAAATCCGCTTGTGGACAATGATTCTGGAGAATCGGTGACCATCACATGGAGGGCACTGATGTTGGTGCCTGGCGAAATCGTCCCCGCATGATTACAAAGTGAAGCGTTGACCTTGAGCCGCTACACTCCACCCTGAGCGAGTGAGTTCTTCTGAGGCTCCACTGTTCGGATCATACAAAGGATTGGTGTGGTTGAGATGAATGAAATGCAAGGCAGGGTCGCCTTCTTTACGATATCCCAGCATCTCAAGCGTTTGGCTTACTGGTGGATGAGGAACCTTGTCTTGGTTGCGACCCGCAAGTTCGTCGCTTGACCAAAATGTCCCGTCCACCAAAGCAATGTCGATCTTGAATGAGGTCAGCCATGAACGAATGGTTGAGGCGTTGTGGCGGGTGAGGGTTTCTTCCCATGTGTCGTGATCTGGTAGGAACAGCAACGAACGATTTGGCCCGCGAAGAATAAACGCGTGCATGTCTGACAGTTCGTCGCGATGAGGGACCTTCAGCGGCTGGATGGTAAGGCTGGAGCTGAGTTGAATCAGGTCCCCATCATGGAACACTGATGGAGCAAAAACCCCTTGATCGACCATCAGAGACCACTGTGGCGTCCTGTCGACAAGGTGTTCCATTTCGCTCGAGATGTACAAACCGACGTTTTTGGCATTCATCGTCTCCTTACCAAACAATCCAAGGCCATCGACATGCCCGAAGTGGGCGTGGGTGAGAAACACATTGTCGATGCTGGTTTGGCCCCAAATGGTCAATTGTTGGCCAAGGCATCGAGTTGCCTCAATCAAGTGATTTGCATCACCATCTGTGATCCCAAGCGCAACGGGAAAGGCAGCGTCACTAGGAGTGAGTCCTTGGCAACAAGGGCGCGTGCAACCTGCTTGCGGCCGTCCCCCGTCTTGGGCAATTCCAAGCAATGTGACCTCGACCATGGGTTGACGATGAAGCGGTAGGGCATCAATTCATCCGTTCACTCACTGGACGTAAGCGTTGGCAGATTCCTGGCCTGAAGCACCGTAAGGAGTCACTCGATAGGCCATACCACGGCGCTTGAGCACGTCTTTGAGTGAGGCAGTTAGGTCATCCTTCGTAATGAGGGTGCGCTCGTCCTTAATCATCGCAATGAGAGCGGTTTGGACCACTTCGCGTAGCCAAGCGCCCGTCAAGCCATCGCTGTTTTTGGCCAAGCGCTCAAGCGCTTCTCGATTCACTGTTGGCGCAACATCCATTGGTTTCAAGTGCTGACGAATGATGTGGTAGCGCTGTTCCTTATCCGGTAGACCAACCTCGACAATACGGTCGAAACGTCCTGGCCGGTCAGCGATTGCGGGGTCGATTTTGTTTGAGTGGTTGGTCGTAGCGAGGGTGATGACGCCGTGATTTGGCACAACACCATCCATTGATTGAAGGAATTCACCAAGCAGAGGGTGGTCTGCAGCACGCCGGTCCAGAGCTCCTGCGGTGTCGATGTCCTCGATGATGAGCAGGGTTGGGGAAACTTTGCGGGCTAATTCATAGCATTTCTTGATGTCTTGTCGGCCGGTGATCATTTCTGCTGAGATGAGGATGCAGGTGATGTCTGAATGGGCAGCAAGCCATTTTGCAATCATTGTTTTCCCTGTACCAGGGGGGCCTGCCAAAATGACGCCGCGGGAATTGGTCAAACCAAGTTCCTTCAACTTCGGCATTGCCTTTTGAAAGGTAATGATGTCGCTCCACAGCGTTTCCTTGACCTTTGAGTCCCAAGCAAGTAAGTTGTCGATGTTGGGGTCGCGTTCAATGAAGTTGTACTTCAAATCAAAGAAGGCGCCATTCAACGGGCCTGCTTTGTAGAAGTCCTCTTCCAATTGATTGATGAAGTTGGTAAAGTCATAGCGTTCAGTGTTCATGTTTCGGCCCGCAGGAAGGTGGAGGGTAATGCGGTGATCTCCGTCGCCATCAACTGAGGAAATCAGCGTAAAGCGGTGCTTTGGTGTGATTTTACTTTGGTAGAAACGGGTGCCAATGACCATGATGCGTTGACGTTTGTTTCCTTGCAAAGGAATGGTGTCGTACAAGCAGGGGCGGAACACGCCCTCTTCGATGAGGAATTCCTCAACCACTTCGAACTCTGGCTCGAGGTACACATCCAAATGCGCCTTCATCAATGCGCCTAGGTGGCCGCGCCAATAGCGTGAATCGCGCTGTGTTTTTGGTGCTTCAAGGAACGTAAACATCTTGCTGTCAAAGAGGTTTGAGCGCTTTTGTTTGGGCATCATGGCGTAAGCTGCGGCCTTCGCGTCGGCAAACTCTTTCATGTTCACGCTAAACTCGCCAACGGGAGTTTGAACCGAGAAAAAGGGACTTCGGGCTTCGTTTACTTCGGGTGATGGTTCGTTTTCTTGGTTGTTTGGCGTGTCTGTTTCTTTCATTTGTATCGCTCCTTATCGAGGTGAAGTTGTTCGATTTAGGCCAGCATGGCCCACCCTTCCTCGGCTTCAGTGAATAACTCCTTGAGGGTATATGAAGGAACGAAGAACGGCACATTTGCCCGCGAAGAACTCAAACCAAAGCGATGATTCGAGTGGTTTGAGGGGCATCCATGGCAGCACCATCCAAAGTCGAATTTCCGGGGCAGAAGAAGCAACGGGTTCGCATGCGTGGTACGAAGCAAGCCAATGAGGCCACAGCAAATCGAATCAAGCGAGAATTGGCGCAGTTGCTCGAAGATCCCGAGTCTAAATTGCCACAGATGACGTGGAAAGGGCGGCTTCGTTGGGGCCGCGTGGACCCGGTCACGAAGACCTTGAAGGAACTTAAAAAAATCATCAAAAAGAAAAACGATGTTCGTTGGCTCAATAAACGAATGATGTCAAAGCGTGGCGATCCGGTTGCAAAAGCGTTCGCCGGCTCCCTCCATGCAACCCATGATGAGGAATTCAAAATGGTTGGAAATTTCAGTTCCGGCTCTTTCGGCACGGCTTCTTTCATCCGACGAGGTGATGGGAAACAGGGGTACCTCGCAGGATTGCAAAACCATTCCCACCTCACATTGCGCATGCTGCCGTGGGAAGATCATGCCAAGCGAGGTATGTTTTTCTTCACATGGAAGGGTGGATTCGTGTGCACTGGGCCAAAACCTTCGCCTCCAGATGAATGGCTTGAAGATGTCTTGGACCGGGCAAGGTTCTCATTCTCTCGTGACGAATCAATTGCTTTGCCCGTGTGGGTCACAGAAGGGCTTGATTCAAACGCAGTCCTCGAGTTTGAGCCAAGTTCCGAGGGTTATGTTCGCTTTACATTCAAGCACGGTCCAATAGCAGCAATCGGGCTTGATCGGCTGGGCGATTCAGGAAAGAAAGAAGCTTCGTTCATTCACCATCTCGCATTATCGATGCTACCCCCGTTCCTTCCATCAATCCTCACCATTGAAGCAAAATGGGCTCCAAAGGGTTGGCCTGAAGGCAAAGCCCTGCCCGAGGCATCTGCTGAAGGCATCGACAAGGTCATCGATGCGTGGCAAGGGCTCACAATGAATGAGGGATTGATTGCTATGGCGGTTCGCCGTGCTGTTCTCGACTCCGTCGATGAAGGGCTGCTTTTGGGCGAAACGTGGATTGAAGGCAACGATTTGGTCAGCATTGAAGAAGGGCTTGCTGAGCACCCCGGATCAACTGATGAACGGCACCTTGCTGCCCACATGCTCCTCGCATCGATGGCAGAAGGGCCAACTGAGGAAATGGGCGTTCGAATCAACCCTCGTGGCGACATCGTCGATCGCAAAGGTAAGGCGCTTGAAATTATGAGTGGGACAAGTTGCGGCAACATCCTTGGCCCCATGTGGGAAAAGTGGGGTATGGCCGGACTGGCTGGCCTTGGCATTGAAGGCGTTGAGGCTGAAGAAATTTGGAAAAAGCAAAACAAGAAACCACAGCCCTTTGGTACATTCCTGAAAAGCCTCGACTCCGCTCGAACACAGGCGCGAAGGGTTGCACGATTCCCAACCCGGAGCGGTGATTTTTCTGGAGGCGCTGGTCGCGTTCACGATTTGGTGTTGCAAGGTTTGCTCGAAGGCATGGGGAAGGCCGAGCGGGTGGCAACATCGCGCCACCCTACCATCGATGAGGCGGCTGCTTCGTGGGCTTGGTTGTTGGCTGCTGGGCGATCTGCAGGCCAAGACTGGCACTTTGAAGCGAATGCACGAGACCGTGCTGGCGCTTGGCTGAGTGCAACCAAAGAACTTCTGAGTTCGGGCGAAGCGTTGCTTGAATGCGATGATGAATCTGAAATTGAGACGCTTCAAAATGAGTGGCAAGAGGCTTTTGATGCACTCAAAGTGGTCACCGGCCAATCATCCTAAACCCATTCAGTGAGGCAACAGGATCCAAACAGCGAGCACGACAAGTGAGCCCCCTAGACCGACATTGAGTCGCTTAGCGTTTTCTTGAGAAGTGAATGCTTTTCTGAGCCCTACTCCGAACGCTGCCCAAACTAGAACGGCCGGATAGCCGACAAAGCCATTGATGGTTAAGAGCGCCAGCTTGCTCAAGAGTCCTGGGCCAAATAAGTCGCCCCAAGTAGCCATAATTGCCAAGAAATGAATCCATGCTTTGCCGTTGACAAACTGGAGCAGGACGCCTGTCTGAAATCCAAGGCGTTCGGTTTCATCAGCCTCGCCGTGCGGTTTTGGTTGTGTTCTTGCAATTGAAACCCCAAGGTACGCAATGTAGGCTGCACCGATGTATGTCAGCCCTGTGAAGATGAATTGATTGGCTTCTATCATTACAATCGCAACACCGACAATTGTACCGAGTACGGTCCAACCTGTGAGCATGCCCAAGGTCAATGGAACCGTTGATCGAAATCCATGTTGGGCACCATGTGCGGCGCAAAGCATGTTGTTAGGGCCCGGCGTAAAGCACATTGGTACAATGAACACAAGCAACGCAATCAGCGCTGTTGTTTCCATACTATGGCCCCTCTGTCTCAAACGTTGGCGAAGCCGCGCTCAATGTCCGCCCACAAATCCTCAACATCTTCGATGCCGATGCTCATTCGGACAAAGCCTGGAACCAAACCGGCCGCATGCCGTACATCTTCTGGAATCATCATGTGGCTGGAGTTGAACGGACATTCGACAAGCGACTCGACGCCTCCGAGGCTTGTGGCTTCGTAAATCATGGTCAAGCCGCGCATGAATTTGAGCGCAGCTTCGTCCCCACCTTTGACAACAAACCCGATCATCCCAGTGCCCTTTGGCATGACCCGTTTGGCGACTTCATAATCCTCATGGGATTTGAGAGAGATGTGGTTGACGCGCTCGATCATCGGGTGGGCTTCAAGCCGTTGCGCGAGCGTAGCAGCATTGCTGCAAAGGGTCGGCATGCGGACATGGAGGGTGCGCATGCCCCGCTCCAAGAGGTAGCAGTTGTGTGGGTCTGGACTGGCGCCAAAGTGGACCTTGCGCGGGAAGATTTGAGCGATGTGTTCCTTGGAGCCAACGACCGCCCCTCCGATAATGTCCGAGTGGCCGCCAAGGTACTTGGTGGTGGAATGGATCACCAAATCAACGCCCATTGTGAGTGGCTGGCAGGCCCATGGAGAGGCAAAGGTGTTGTCAATAATGCACATGAGGTTGTGACGCTTTGCAACCTCGACCATTGCAGGAATATCACACACTTTGAGCACTGGATTTGTCAACGTTTCAATGTAGAGGATCTTCGTGTTTGGCTGTATTGCGGCCTCGTATGAGGAAGGGTCGCGCATATCAGCCATGGTTGTTTCAATACCGAACCTTGGAAGTTCTTCGGTCATCAAGCCGTAGGTCCCCCCGTACACGTCTGTTGAGGCAACAATGTGATCGCCAGCGCTCAAAAACGACATGAGGGTGGTGGAGATTGCAGCCATTCCAGAGGCGAAGGTTTCCGCATCTTCGCCGCATTCCATTGCGGTTAATTTCTGAGCGACAGCATCAGAATTGACCGAAGATAAGCGGGCGTAAAGGAGGGTGTGTTGAGCACCAGCGGCCCATCCAGCGTACCGCTCATCGGTCAGTTTGTAGGTCGAAGATTGGAAGATTGGCGTGTTCACTGCGTCACCAATATGATTTGTGCCACTGTGCACCGCCTTGGTTCCAAATCCTTGGTATGGTTGTGATTTTTCGTCGCCCATGGAACCCCTCATTTACTCACGAGTTGTAGGCCGCAATTTACTCTTCCTCATCGCCATGTGTGAACAATTCAACGACAATGTTTCCTAAAAATAAGGCCCCGCCACCAACGAGGATCCATGCGCTCCAATCAACCAAGTCCAACCCCAAGCCATACATGGTCGCCCAAACCGGCTCAAAGGCATAGATGATTGCAGCTTGAATCGGGTGAAGGTAACGTTGGAACATGTTCAGTAAAAGCAAGCAGAAAAACGAGCCTCCAATTCCTAAGCAGAGAACCGGAATAAGAACTCCGTCGTCGATGACAAAACTCCACTCGTCGACCGTTTGGCCACCGCCAAGCAGCAAGGTCATTGCAACCGCGCCTATGGCAACAACGGCGAACGAGGTTTGTGTGACACCAATTGGGTCCATCTCTTGAGTGATTTTCTGCGTATAGATAATGTGGAGGGCAAAGAACACGGCGCACACGACGGTGAGAGCCTCTCCAAAGCCCCAAGTCAGATGGGGAGGGCCTTGAATAAAACCTGCGCCAAAGGTTGCCAGAACGACACCGAACAAGAGCACTCGAGAGGGGCGCTTCCGGGTCATGAAAATCGTAATCGTCGCCGTGAAGACAACGTAAAGTGAGGTCAAAAAGGCCGAAACTGCAGGGTTGATTTCGTCTAACCCGATCATTTGCGTGACAAAACCGATGAGCATCAACCCGCCCAGAATGGCACCGCCCTTCCATTGCTCAGGCTCCCATAGGGCTTTTCGAGCCTTTGAAAAGAACACAAACATGACGATGGCGGCGATGGCGAAACGCGCTGCGACCAAGACGCCAACCACACGGTTACTCCCATAGGTTTCAATTTCTGGTTGTAGGGCGTTAAGGGCCTGCTTCATCCAAATGAACGTGGCACCCCATACCGAGGTAACAACAAGTAAGGCGGCGATTGCAACTTTACGCTGGCCTGGCGCCTCGGAGTCAATAGATAGTGGGCGGACGGTCGATTCGGCCACCTCCCCCATGGGTTGGCCTTGGGCCTCCGCCGCATGAGGATAACGGTGAAGATGGTGGCTTTCCAACGATGGCAACGCGAACACTCAAGGGGTGGATAGGTCGTGTACCAATCATGAGTGATGCGGAGGCTTCAGTTGGACGACTTTGGGAACAGCCAATCGAAACTGGCCCCGTGCCGGAAAATGATTCCGTTTTTGATGCCATTGTGGTTGGAGGAGGCCCTGGTGGATCGTCTGCTGCAGGCTACTTGGCCATGTCTGGAAAGAAGGTCCTGCTGATTGAGAAAGGTGTCTGGCCGCGCGACAAAGTCTGTGGCGATGCAGTGGGTGGAAAATCCCTCGGCCACGTTGCGGCCCTCGGTGTCAAAGCAGACCTCGAAGCAACACCACATTTCCGAGTCACAGGCATTGTGTTTTCATCCCCAAGCGGAAATGCGGTCCGTGTCCCACTGCCTGAAGAAGCAGTTGAACGACTCGAGGCTGGCTATGCCCTGCCCCGCGCTCAATTCGACGCACTTTTGTTCAGCCGATGCCAAAGCATGGTTCGTGAAGCTGGAGGGTCGATTATCCAAGGTGGCGACGTTCGAAGCGTTCTGTTTGACGATGGAAATGGTGGCGAAGACCCCGGCGAAGGAAGTGGAGATGCACGCCACGCCCGTGCCGTTGTGGTGCGGATTGGCGGAAGAAAGGGGGAGGAATTCACCTTCCACTCTAAGGAAATCATCGGCGCTGGAGGTTACCTCTGCCCGGTTGCAAAGTCTGTTGTTGCTGAGAGTTACAACGAACCTATGGTTGACCGCGACCATTACTGTGGCGGATACCGAGAATACTGGACCAACGTCAAGGGCTGCGAGACAAGCACCGGCGACATTGAAATCCACTTTGTTGATTCGATTAACCCCGGATATTTCTGGATCTTCCCCGTCTCTGAAAATGTCGTCAATGTCGGCATTGGCATGGTCATGAGTTTGCTCGATAAGCAGAAGAAGAAGCTGAAGGCCCTCCAAGCAGAAGTGATAGCGAACCATCCGATGTTCAAAGATCGTTTTGCTGAGGCTGAAATGGTCCCCGGCTCGGCAAAAGGTTGGCAGTTACCATTTGGATCGCCTCGTAAAAAGTCCAAATTGAATCCACGCCGCTCGAGCATGAATGGCATCAAGCTTGTTGGTGATGCTGCTTCATTGGTCGATCCTTTTTCTGGCGAAGGCGTTGGAAACGCTTTGGTCACTGGGGAAATGGCCGCCCGCCATATTGTTGAGCAAAAAACTCCACTTGAGTATCAAGAAGAAGTTTGGGCCGCACTTGGGCCAGAGTTGATCAATTCGTTCCGAATGCAAAAGTTGAGTCGGCGTTCATGGCTCCTCAACTGGTTTATGGGCAAGGCGAAAAAGAAGCCTGCTTTGCAGGAAATAATAACAGAGATGATTGCCAGTAAAGAGGCTCAAGAAAACCTGCATTCGCCATGGTTCATGATGAAAACGCTGCTCTTTTGAGGTGAAGGTACGATGGACGCAAGCCTCAATGGAATTGAAGCGGTGTTCCTCGACCTCGATGGTACGATTTACTTAGGTGGCGCCTTGATTCCTGGTGCCATGGATTTTCTCCAGCGCTGCGACGACCAAGGTGTTGCAAGGTACTTTTTATCGAACAACTCCAGCCGTTCTGTGGATCAATACTTAACAAAGCTAGAAGCGTTTGGAATTCCCGCTACATCGGAAGAAATTCTCCTTTCAACGCATGATTTGCTGGCTTGGATGGACAAGGAAAGCATCACAAAAACATGGCTGATTGGCACAGAGGGGATGCGTGCAATGCTCGAAGAAAAGGGTATTGAAACCGACTCTTCGGAACCGCAATACGTTGTTCTTGGCTACGATACTGAGATCAATTATGAAAAAATCTCGACGGCAAGCATCCACTTGCACGCCGGTGTGCCTCTGGTCGCAAGCCACCCCGACATGGTGTGCCCCTCTCCCGATGGCGGTCTTCCTGACGTAGGAGCCTATCTTGCAATGCTCAAGGCAACCACTGGCGTCGACCCCGTCCACATCACAGGGAAGCCAAATGCTGGCATGATTTTGCACAAAATCGAGGCGTTAGGACTTGAACCCAAAAAGTGCGCCATGGTGGGTGACCGATTGTACACAGACATCGCTATGGCCACAAGAGCCGGTTGTGTTGGTGTGCTTGTGCTTTCTGGTGAAGCGACCAGAGAGGATGTTGCAGCGTTAGGTGAAACCGCTGAACAGCAACCTATGCTGATTGTGGAAAGTGTGGATGAACTTCTTCGGTGAATGAAATTATGTCCTTTAGCATCCGATGGAAATGGTGGCGGGCTCGACGTCAATCGTTCCCCCATGATGATATTCATCGCGCTGGCGACTTGGCCGAGACTCGGCTTGCCAAACTCTCGCGTGCTGCAGGGCGAAAAAATGGATGGAAAATCTATGAGTCTGTACGGATTCCAGACCCAGATGGTGGTCGTCGAGAAATTGACATGGTCATCATTGGCGGCAACTCGATGTTAGTTGTGGAACAAAAGCACTGGGCTGGCTCCTTCGTGATCACAAAAGAGCACCACTTCATCCAGAACCGTAAGAACGGCAGCAAACACAATCACGACGGCGTCGCGGATCGTATCGCCCGCAAGGCCGATCTCCTCGCAGCATTACACAATAAGCGACTTGGCCTTACCGGTAAAGACAAACTGGAGTTCAGAGTCATTGTAGCGATGACGCATCAACGGCTTGAATGGCCAGACATACCTGGCGATTTGAAGGCTGAAATGGTCGATGAAGCGGGGTTGATTAAGGTGCTCGAATCAACCAAGCCAGGTGAGTTGAATCCTGACTTGGCAGACACGCTCGAAGGATTCAACACATGGGATGAAGTTCATTTGAATGGAGGGTTGTTGCTGAAAGGTGACGTGTTTGGACTCGGCCTAGGTAAAGAGGTCGATGAATGGTTCGCAGCCCGAGACACCGATGTTGAAGCATCGCTTACTCAGCGACGCTCGCTCTTTTCCTTGTTCTCAAACAACCCCACCGAAGTTCGCTTAAGCCGTGGATCGAAACACATTGAGGCGAAGGTGCCGTACGGTTTGTCCCTCAACATGCACGTGGTCGGCGAAAAGCAGGCACGAGAAGTGGATTGGGCGAACATTGAGAAGATCTTTGTTTCAAAGCCGCCGGCGAAATGGGCGGTTCACGACCGCCCTCACCAAGAACAAGCCTCATGAGGGTTCATCGGGCGCTGTGAAACCATGGCGGCCATGTGGATTGAAACAATCGGTTTGATAGCGGGCGTCATCGGCATTTTTGCGTGGATTCCACAAATCATCGAGGTATGGGTCCACAAGCGCCATGAAGGCCTCTCTCTGACTTCATTCAGTGTCGTCTCCATCGCATTACTTCTATGGTTAATCTATGGCCTTCTGGTTGATTCGATTGCCATGATTGTTGCCAACATCATGACCTTAAGCGTGATTGGAGCGATCATTCTTGGCGCCTGGCGCGCAAGAAGAAGCGAGTCAACCACCGCTTAAATCGGGGCAAACATCAAATCAGCCTCTCCCGAGATAAAGCCATGAGCGACAATTTTTGGGACACTGTTGGTGCTGAGAGCGCAGAAAAGGAAGAGTCATCTCTTGCTGCGGCAAAACCTGAGCAAACATTGTCTCCCTTTTCGCCTTCATTGCCTACAGATTCTAAACCAAAATACACAGCAAGCCTCTCTGATTTCCCTGTAACGGAGTGGGACAGTGAAAGCGATGCACACCAAATAATCCACTGGTTCAATCAAGAGCGAATCAAGCAAGGAAGGAGCGAGCTTGATTTCAAATTCTTCAAAAGAACCACCGATGTGTATTCCTTCGATTCA
>CALKDX010000064.1 GCA_938084455.1 Candidatus Poseidoniaceae archaeon | reverse complement strand
AGAAGCCAGTTCCATCTTGCCCATGGCTTCGATTGCTTCTCCTTGAAGAGACAAATAGCCGCTGTCTGCGTTGCCGACGGTGTAGCGTCCAGCGCCGCCAATGCGCACCAACAAATCAGGTGGCAAGGTGACGGTTCCAGTCTCATCAATGATCAGTTCTCTGTCTTTGCTGAGGTTCTCAACATCGACATCATCGCCGTGCTCGGCAACGAACCGGCCATCGCGAAGTTCAAGGGAGCGGTTGGCAAAAGAAGCAACTTCCTTTGAGTGCGTGACGATCAGGAATGATACTCCGTCGTTTTCGTGTAAATCCTTGAAGAGTGCGAGCACTTCTCTGCTGGTCACTGGATCAAGCGCACCAGTCGGCTCATCTGCAAGGATGAGGCGTGGGTTTGTGATGAGGGCGCGGGAGATGGCAACGCGCTGTTGCTCTCCACCGCTGAGCATCATGGGGAGAGCGTGTTTTCGATGCCCCATCCCAAGCCGTTCAAGCATGGCATCGGCCAAAGCGAGTGCTTTCTTCGAAGACACACCTTGGTGACGCAATGGTTGAGCCACATTGTCTCGTGCGTTCATCTGAGGCAATAGGTTGCCTTCTTGGAAAATGAAGGAAACCGTCTTTTGCCGCAATTCAACCAGTTCTTGGCCTGTCAAGCGAGTCATGTTGTTGCCAGCAAGCGAGACTGAGCCTGCGCTGGCTTTCATCAAACCACCGAGGCACTTCATCAACGTCGATTTGCCTGAACCTGAAGGTCCAACAACGGCGATTGCCTCGCCTTCCTTCATATCAAGATGAAGGCCACGAAGAGCAACCACGTTCCCGTCTTCTGCCTTCGATTCATAGACGTGATAGAGTCCATCAGTTTTCAAAATACTTTCTTTCATCCTTCACTCCCCCTTGAGCACGCTGGCTAGATCGGACTTCAAGGCCCTCCGTGTGGTGACCAGAAGGGCAACAACGACGGCAGAAAACACCGACAACGAAACCAGCAACAGCTGCGTCCACGGATAGACCAGCGTTCGCTGAATTGTGGTGGTTGAGCCTCCAAAGATTTGGAAGATGAATCCAAAGATATCGAAGAAACCATTGAAGGAAAGGGCGACACCTATGCCAAGAACGATGCCAAGCGCCATAGAAACCACGACGATGGAGAGGATTTCAAACAACACCAATCGAATGATTTGGTTTGGAGATGCCCCGATGGCTTGGAGGACTGCCAATTCTTTTTGCCGTTGACTGAGCACAAGCGAAAGGAACACGAAACTCGATGCGATTGCTGCAATGCTTGCAACTACGAATTGCAACGAGAGCAATCCTGGTGTACCGAAGATGAGACCTCCATTGCGTTCAACGCTCTTGTGCGTGCTGGACCAGTCAAGGACACTTGAGACTCTAAAGTCCGCTGACAGGGTCGATGCAAGTGCCTCGAGTGCCTCATCTGAAACACCATTCACTTCAACAATCCAAGTGGTCGAGGTGTAATTTGACACAGCATCTGTCCCGACAAGGGCTTGCCACGAGGATTCACCAATGATCAATGAAGAACTCATGGTCGCTGCCGGGACGCCCGGAATGTATTCGTGGACGCCCATGTAATCCATTGGAGTTGTGAATGGCGTGATGACAATCTGCACGTTGGTGTCGGCAAGGAAGAGCGGAGCCGCAAGCGGTGGTGGGACTTGAGAAAAGCCCGAGGCACACGAAGTTTGGTTGGCAAAGGTGCCATCCGGACATGTCGCGTTTCCAAGGGTTGCAGATGAAAGGTCTGCAAAGCCGAAGGCCCCTGAAAGGTCCGCTCCGATGAAGTTGGCCCCTTCCATTGAGCCTCCCATGAAGTTGACAAAGATGGCTTCCTTGAGGTTGGCTTGGGAAAGATCTGCGCCGTCGAGGTTGGTGTCGAAGAACAGGGCTTGCCCTAGATCTGCACCTGCGAGGTTTGCGTTGGAGAGGTCTGTGCCCGTGAGATCGACGGCTCCGAAGTCACGACCGCTGAGGTCTTGACCTGAGAGATTGAGCCCGGACCAGTCGCCTTCCATGAGTGAAGAATAGGCTTGGAACAGCACGGTTGGATCCGTTTCGTTTGCGCCACCGCTGGAGAAATTGAATTCCAGTTTCTCCCAAAGGAAGGTGATCTCCTCACTCTTCGAATCTGTTGGTTTCAACAGCACGTCATCGAGTCTGTTTTCATCGCCTCGACCAGAACCTGCGATGTCCAATGAGTACGCCGCATCTTCTCCCGCAGTAAAGCCGCCGTTGCTGTAAGCAAGCATGGCTTTGTCAGTGTTGGTTCCCGGAATGGCTTGTTCACTCCAGCGGAGAATGTCCTCATTGTCATCCAACAGCACCCACGTCAGCAATTTGTCGCCGCCGTTTACATCGTTGAGGAAAAGACTCGGAACCGTGGTGGCAATTGGTGTGACGCTTGCGTCGGTAAAGTTGCTCACCAAATCAAGAACTTGAGCCTCATTGTAGGGTTGTTCAAGCGTCACTTGAAGATCGGAACCAACGGTTGCGTCAACGGTTTTCTCGTCCACGAGCGTACCGGTGTAACCTTGAACTGCCGCCAAAGTCACAATAGAGAGGGTTAACAGCATAATAACGGCAAGGCGATTGACCGATTCAGCTGAACCAGACCCTTTGAGGCCGCGCTTTACATCGTTTAGCAACGGCGTTCGGCTGAAGAGAAGTTGCATGATCTGGGGGCCCTTGGCACCGATTCTTCCGAGCAGCAATGCGCCACCAATCCACAAGGCGAAAGGACCAATGATTCCAAGCAAGCCTTCGAGGAAGAAGTTCGACACAATGCCGTCTTCGCTTCCGTTCATCTCGAGCCATGTGTCAATGACGGCAAGCATGCCGAAGAGGAAGGCTAACCAGTGAAGCCAGCGCTTTGGTTCGGCTTTGGCGGTTGTCTTGCGAACACCTTCCTCGATTTCGAGGGCGATGAAATCACGCGCCCTGCTTCGTCCAAACAAGAGCGCAAGGCCTAACGTTGTCACGGCTGTGAAGATGGTTGCTCCAACACTGAGCGTTGGGTTGACATCGAAGTCACCTGTCCTAAATTCCATGAATCCTACCGCTGACAGAACAATTGGGACGGCCAGCAACGCCAGCAGATACCCAGCAAGCCATGCCACTGAGGACATCACGAACAACTCAAGCAAAACCATGCTTTGCAATCTGGTTCCGTCTGCACCAATCACCCTGTGAATGCTTACTTCCCTGCGTCTTTGCTCGAGTGAAAGCACCAAGCCATAGATCAACACAGCAATGGAAAGAATCACGATTGGAATCATAATGATGTAATCGAAAATTTGAATCAAGCCAAGGAAGATGTTGAGGAAGGTGATGGTGCCGCTCACGATGTCGGTGTAATACAATTCCACCCCTTCATCGGTGTAGTTTCCATCTTGGACCCTTGTGCCAAGGTCCTCAAGCCATTCTGCCGCATCTGCGGTTGAACTTGTTGGCAGTTGACCGCGGTCGATGGTCACGCCGAGGTACATGTGGTCGTTGTCCATCAGAGCAGCGCGTTCTGTTTCTTCGAGCACGGTCCATGTGGTGAAAATCGGATTTGGTCCTAAGGTTGGGTTTCCAAGATCCCAAGGCTCGTAAACGCCGAGAACAGTCAAGTTCGTTGCCGTCATCGACATACGGCAGTAGACCATTTCATTCTGCTCTGGAGTCACTTCACCGTCGCAATTTTCGTTGTTGACGGTCGCCTCTAGGAGGGTCGATTCATCGACCACATAGGCGAAAGTGAGGGAATCAAGCACATCGCCAACGTTTGCCTTTGCTTCAGAGGCGATGGTGGAAGGAAGAATGATGCCGCGTTCGGCTTCCATCTTTTCTGGTGTTGGCCATTCTCCCAGACCCGCAATGATGTTCTCACCTAGGCGATCTGCAAACGTACCGTTGAATGCTTCTGGACCGAGGAACCGTACAGCACGAGTGGTGGAAATTGGCGGGCCGGCATCTGCGAGTTCCGGATAATCGAACGTGACGTTGCCCCAGTACGGATTTGCATCGTCTGTGATGGCCATCATTTCAAGGGGCTGAGCAACAATGAATTCTTGATTGAAGAATCCACCGCTGTGGATCCCCTGGCGTCCGAGAACGAGGGTGCAGTCGCTGAACTCACTGAACTCCTCCATCAGTTCGTCGCACACACCGGTCATGGTGCTCGTGTTGTTCGACCAACCACTGCTGTTTTCGACAGGCGTACGGGCGTATTCGATTTTAGCGTCAAACGGTTCACCTTTGAGCGATTCTTCGAAGAACAATTGCGAAAGCCCCACGCCGTACGAGAGCACGGTCGTGATGACGAGTGATGCAAGGAAAACGCCAGCAATAACGGCTAGCCCGCGTTCTTTTCCACGCCAAGCGCTTAACCCAGCCAGCCTGAGTTGGGATGGAGTTTCTCGGACTTTGTGCATCAAGCGCATTGGTAATTTTTGAGACGGAGAGAAATCTGAAGGCTGAAGTTCGAGTTTGAGTTCTTTTGATTCATCGCTCATTCTTCTTCACCTCCTTCGTCTTCATCGAGCCCCCAGGCAGATCGGATGTCAGAGGCCTCGGTTTTCCCGTCGTTGAGCAACAGCATGCGGTCTGCGTTCGAGGCAAGATCTGGGTCGTGCGTGACCATGAGAATTGAAATCGGATTCACTTCATCGTGGCAGAGGTCCTTGAACAATTGAAGCACCTCTTTTCCACTGGCAATGTCGAGGTTTCCGGTTGGTTCATCGGCAAGCAGAACTGGTCGGTTTCCTGCAATGGCTCGTGCGATGGCAACCCGTTGCTGCTGTCCACCAGAAAGTTGGTCTGGTACGTGGTGCATACGGTCCGCGAGTCCAACTTTTGAAAGTGCGATTTTA
>CALKDX010000063.1 GCA_938084455.1 Candidatus Poseidoniaceae archaeon | reverse complement strand
CAGACCAATGGATGGAACAGATTCTGATTCACTTGAACTTGAACCTTCGTTCCCGTCACATGCTGTACCTACGCCATCACCATCGGCGTCCGCTTGATCGGGATTAGAAACAAATTGACAGTTGTCGATTGTATCCTCAATACCATCACCATCATCGTCTGCATCAGCGTTGTTTCCAATGCCGTCTCCGTCAGTGTCGAGTGTTTCTGATGGATTCAGTGGGAAGGCATCATCAGTGTCATTAAGTCCATCATTATCGTCATCAGCATCTGCGTTGTCTCCAATGCCATCTCCATCAGCGTCTGCGCTTTCGTTGCCATCGTAGGGATATAGATCGTTCTCATTGCTCACACCATCGCCATCTAAATCAGAATCGCATTCATCCCCAATTCCATCACCATCGGTATCAGCTTGGTTCGGGTTGGAAACAGTAGGGCAATTATCTTGGCCAAAATCTACCCCGTCTGCATCATTATCAGTAATCGCGTATGCGTTCGTGATTTTGATTTCGTTAACAGGATCTGAGCCTTGTGATCCTCCAGTTGAAACTGCATCGATGTGATCAACTATTGAATACCCTGAATGAACACTTCCGAACACTGTGTGCACTCCATCTAAATGCGATGGTGTTGAGTCAGGTGACACAATGAAAAATTGACTGCCTCCAGTATTAGCATTGCTGGTTTTAGCCATGGAAAGGACATACGGAAGATGCGTCAAATTGTTGGTTTCATCGGGAATAGTCCAAGACATAGGAGCGCATGCGTTTCGGTCTGTCGAGGCTTGCCCGTTGCAATAGCCTTGCCAAGATGCAGCATGACCGCCAGTTCCATCTCCATTCGTGAAGTCACCCGATTGAACCATAAATCCTTGAATAACTCGATGGAATGAGACGTTGTCATAACATCCCATTTCTGAAAGCAAAGCAAAATTGGAAGCGTGAATTGGCGCTGCGGAATGATTGAGATGAAGGGTAATGTTTCCGACATGTGTCATCGTTGCATTCTGCATTTCACCGATTTCCAAAACGATGTATTGATAATTACTGGTCGCCGATGTTGCACATTCATTTGAAGCGTAGAGGCCTTGATGAACGGCAATCGCTGAGGTATTTGTCGCGGTATTAACCGGTGGCAAGGAATTAATTTCTTGAACTGAAGCAGTAATAAGAGCAGAACTGTTGGTCAATTTACCAACACGTTCGAGAGATGTCAGTGTGATGTTAACATCGAGTTGTTGATTTCCGCCGATATAGACCTCTTCAGCCAGTACACCAAATTCCGAACTGCCAGAAGAGAAAGAAATCCTCTCTTGATACGTTGTAGGATTACTGACTGTGCATACGACAACAATCGATTGGTTTGTGAGAGAATCTGTGAACTCATGGACATTTTGATCGCATGTCATTGAGACTGCTGCGGTTGGGGCTTGGGCAGAGCTGAGGGGTGCTGAAACAAGCAGAAGGGTAAGGCAAGCAAGTACAGTGAGAACTCTGTTCATAAACATACCACTTGCTGTATGAGTATAATTCTTCGCCCAATTCAGAAATCATCATCTCAGCAACAGGGTTGGGCTCAGAAGAAAGGAATTTAACCCGAGGATTTCTAGTGATAATATGGGTTCGGTTCAGATATTTCCCGGAAATAATCCATTTGATCGGATAAAAAGAGGCATTCTAATCATTGCCATCTTCATTGGCATTTTCGTGTCCGTACATTTAGTGTCCTTGGGTGGTATACTTCAGATGGAGTACGACAATGCGGAGATCGTCAACGGTGAATTGGAGGATGATGGCCGATCAAACCCTTGTGTTTTTGGTGATGATTATGATGCTGAACGGTGCTTCGATGAAACAAAATCTGGTTTGATTTGGAGTACAATACTCCAAATAATTTTTTATTCCGTACCACTGTTGGGCGTTATTGAAATCTATTATGGCGTTTGTGGGTTAGCTCAGATTGAAACTATTTCATCTAGAATTACCCGACAGCAGACTGGATATGAGGCAAGATTGGATGCTTTAGAGGCTGAGTTATTGTTCCCAAAATACGCATCAATTTGTCAAAACTTATTCAGCAAACTTGATCAACACGCGCAGGAGAAGGCTCTATCTTCATATAATTTCAGAACAGCTTTCGAATCTGGAAAAAACAAGCCTCACAGTTTGACGAAAGATGAAATTGAGTTCTATGTTTCGGAGATGAATATGTGTTTGTCCATTTTGCCAAGGGATTTGATTAGGGAATTTAGTAGAACATCGTCGTTCATTGTATACCGAAAAGTCACAGAATTTTACACTCCAAGTGTCAAATAAACTCAATCTTCAACGCTAGTTACGATTAATATTCAGAGTGAATTTCAAACCAAGAAGCGCTCAATCAATCAAACACACACCGTATGCGTGCAGGCTGGTGGCGTGAAGTATTGGCGATCCTCTGGGATGAATGTGTCCAACTGCAAGGTTGAGCCTTCGCCTTCTTGAATGAAGACCACTGATGATGTGCTCGCCGGAAGGTAATCCTCACCTGTTGACAATAGACTGAGTCTGAATCGGTGACCTGCCTCAATTTCAGCGTCCAACGGCATGAATTCCATCTTCGCATTGATGGTTTCGACCAGTGGAGTCCATGTCTGGATGTCATCTCCACCTGCGTGATACCGCAAATCCATGATGGCGTGTCCAATATGGATGCATTCATCGTTTTCATCGCAGTCTTCCAAGAGCGCATAGAGTTGGCCACCAACCGTTGCGGTTGTTACGTCGACATGGAGTCGAGGCGTGCCCGCAACGTACATTGTTTCACTCAGTGGTTCTGACTCCCAAGTCGGGCCCGTTGTTGCATCTGGTAAGACGCTCATTCCTCCGCCGACACTCGTGAGCATACCTCCAAGGTCCATGCTCACGACTTCAACGTCGGTTGGAGGGTAGCGGTCTTCGAGCCGCCAAGAGCCTTGATTTGATTGGATTTCGACGTACAAACCGGGTTGTTCACCCTCGCCTCGTAGATAGAAATCAAACCATTCAAGGAGGTCTTGCATCCAATCCATTCGAACCATTTCAGGGAATGCTTCTCCTCCCCGGCCACCCATGTCTGACCGGTCAAACAGTTGTTGTGGGCGGTCTGGGTAGTCATGATCCCACTGGCCAAACAAGCCCTTTGCATCGATGCCCGCATCCTTCAGAGCGTTGATGGTTGGAACCGCCATGTGGGGGTCGACGTTCCAATCGTGCATGCCTTGAATTAGGTAAACGCTGCCTTGATAATTTTCGATCACTCGGTCGAGGAAGTAACGTTCTGCCCAATAATCACCTGCAACTTCAGAACCAAAAATGTAGGCAGAAACGCCAGTACCGGGCCCGATGAGGTAATCTGGGCATATGTTTTGGTAATCTTCCTCATCACCGTCGATTCCGTAGGACCCATAGACACCGTTGTGCATGATGGGGGCACGGGCTTCCGCTGAGCCGTTTCTCCACATCAATTCCTTGACGCCGATGAGGCCAGAGATTGGCACGATGGTCTTGAGGTAATCATGTTCGGCTCCAAACATAGCTGCTTGCCAAGGTGTGCTGCCGTCGTAGGATTTTCCAATCATGCCAACAGCGCCATTGGACCAATTTTGTTCTCCGAACCAGCGAACTGCTGCATCGTTGCCGAGTTGCTCTGCGTTGCCCATCAGGTCCATGCAGTGGTTGGAGCGACCGGTACCGGCAACTGAAACCTGGGCGAAAGCATAGCCATGCGGGAGGATTTGGTCGATGATCATCTGGCCGAGCCATGTGCCAGGTACCTCAATGCTTGGTGTTTCGACCGATGCTTCCTGGAAGTATGGTCCAAATTCCGCTATCACTGGAACCTTGACACCTTCGGGGACATTTGGCCGCCACACTGCAAGGCTGATGACGGCGTCGTCTGGAGCAGCCCCACCCTCGCTGATTGGAAGGGAATACTCGACAAAGTGGTGGGTCGAATTCCATTCGTTCTCTGTTGCGAGAATTTCGTAAGGACCGACCTCCAACGCTATGCCGAAGTCTCCATCTGTTTCATAGGGCAAGGTTGACCTCTCCCACACTGGAACCCGGTAGGGGTTTGAAGATCCTTCTTCATCGACAACGAGGTCCATGACGGCTTCACCAAACACAGCCGAGACGAATAAAAAGACCAAAGAAACAGCAATTGTCGAGCCTAAAACGAGGTTGAATTCTCTTGAGCGTTGACTTCGCTCAATTAAATCGCTCTCCAAATCGCTCATTTTCATCCCTCCTGCAGACTTGCCTTGTGAGGGCCTCTTTTGAGGTTACCGAGTGGATGGTTGTCGGTGTAAATGAGGCCTAATCGTCCCGTTGTCGGTGATTACGCGACCGATTTCGATTTCTCGAACGGTTGTTCCCACCCTGATTCGATCCGCTCTGCCCGTTGCGTTGTTGTTGGCCACTGTTGCGACCCTGTCCCCCCTTTGGGCGGTTTCGATTGCGTTGTTTTTTCTTCGGTGCGTTCGGGTCTTTGATTTTACCCGGTTTTTGACCTGGCTTCGGAATCGCACCGATGAAGTGGAATTCGTGAGAACTATCGACGGGTATTTCTTTGCCGATCAGCTGTTGAATGCCGACGAGATAACCTGATTCGGTGTCGTCACAAAAGCCGTACGCTACCCCCGTCTTCCCTGCACGAGCGGTACGTCCAATGCGGTGAACATAACTCTCTGGCTCGTTGGGCAAGTCGTAGTTGAATACATGCGTGACACCATCCACGTCAATGCCTCGACTGGCAATGTCGGTAGCCACCAAAATCGGTATCGAGCCGCTCTTGAAACCAGCCAATGCCTTGGTTCTCGCTCCTTGGCTTTTGTTTCCATGGATTGCTGCAGCGGAAATGCCGCTTTGATCCAACTGCTTAACAAGACGGTTTGCCCCGTGCTTTGTCCGGGTAAAGACGATGCCACATTCCACCCGTTCTTGTTTGATGATTTTGACCAAAAGTCGGCGCTTGTCTGCCTTTCGCAAGAACATTATTTTCTGATCGATCCGATCAACTGTGACTTCTTTGGGTGTAATGTCCACTTTGATGGCGTTGTGAAGAAACGAGCCAGCGAGGTTGGCAATGGAGGAGGGCATTGTCGCACTAAACAAAAGATTCTGGCGCCTTTTTGGCAACAGTTTCAACACTTTTTTGATGTCGTGAATGAAGCCCATGTCTAGCATTCTGTCGGCTTCGTCCAGAACAAAGAACTCAACATGTGTGATGTCGATGTGACCTTGATTGATCAAGTCCAGCAAGCGACCTGGTGTTGCAACGAGAATGTCCAATCCCTTTTGCAAAGCTCGAACCTGTGGGTTTTGATTGACACCTCCAAAGATGACCTTGTGACGAATGTCCAAATGTTCGCTGTAGGCGTGAAACCGCTCATCGATTTGGGCAGCAAGTTCCCTTGTCGGTGAGAGCACCAAGGCACGAATCTTTCGCTTGCCTTGGGGCCTGTTTCTGCTCATTATTTGAAGCACGGGAAGCGCAAATGCTGCGGTTTTCCCGGTACCAGTTTGGGCCACTCCGAGCACGTCTCGGCCTGCGAGAAGGGGTGGTATGGACTGCTCTTGGACTGGAGTGGGGGTTGTGTAGCCTTCTGCAGACACAGCCCGCAAGAGTGGTTCTGATAGTCCAAGTGCTTGAAAATCGGTCATTGAGATCCCTCGTTCTATCGACGCAGTGAATCACTGTGTGCAATCTGAACAAGCCAAGGTCCCGGCATCTCCCCTAAGAAGCAGGGGGGTTGAAAACCGGTGCCTGCAATGATTGGAAAGGACTCGAACCTACGCCGTTTCACAGAATTGGTTGGTTACGAAGCCATTCAAGATCCGAGATGTACAGTTGGCGGATGTCATCCAACCCGAGCACAAGCATGGCGAGGCGTTCTAAGCCCATGCCCCAAGCAAGAACGGGCGTTGAGATGCCCAGAGGTTCGGTAACCTCGGGTCGGAAAATTCCAGCTCCGCCAAGTTCCAACCATTGACCTCGCCATTTCACTTCGATTTCTAAACTTGGCTCGGTGTACGGGAAATACGCCGGTCGAACACGAACTTCAGGGTAACCCATCTTGGCGTAGAACGTCTTCAGGGTGGTCACGAGCATTTGCAGGTTGGCCCCTTCTTCCATGATGATGCCTTCGATCTGGTGGAATTCTGGGAGGTGGGTACGGTCGATTGCTTCCTTCCTGAACACCCGATCTACCGAAAACACACGGCAAGCCTCGTTTGGATGGGCAGCAAGGTATTGGATGGTGTTGACCGTGGTGTGGGTTCTCAGCAGTCCCTTTTCTGATGTGGTCTTTGAAAACGCACCACCCCAACCTTCTGAGCCTGTTTCCCCACCGTGTTCGTGAATGTCCCCCCACGCTTTGACAAGGTCATCTGGAAGCGATATTGAAGCGGGCGAATCAAGATAGAATGTATCCTGCATTTCACGCGCTGGGTGGTCTTGTGGAATGAACAAAGCATCCATGTTCCATCCTGCAGTTTGGACGTAATCATCAACCAGTTCTGAGAATCCCATTTCCAAGAAAATCGAGCGTATCCTCTCGATCAGCGCTTGCATTGGATGGCTTCGACCGGTTCGAGGTGTGGCGGATTCAAGCGTGACATCGAAACTTCTGAATTCCGCTTCTTTCCAAGCCTCTGATTGCAGCAATTCTGTTGTGATGTCGGAAATGGCTTGCTTTTCTTGCAGGTGTTCGCTGTCAACAGAAGACCCGGCACCGGTGATGGTCCATGTGCGGGTTGTTGTCTCAGCGACTTCGATCAATCCACGTCGAGATTTAAAATGCTCAAACAGAGCAGCATCGGCTGATTCTGCTGCAAGCGGAAGTGCGTTGAGAAACGAGGTGCGTTGTGCGATCTGCTCGCTCACTTCGTCAGGGTTTGGTGTGTGGAACGCTCCCTTGACCAGTTCGACCCCTAGGCGTTTTAGCAAGCCAACACCAGGCCCCGCTTCATGGCGTTCAAAGGCCGTCTGAAGGTTGGCCATCGTCGGTTCCGAAGCGGTTTGAATCCAAGTCCAAAGTCGCTGCTCAAGCAGTCCGTTGTCGATGGCTTTGCTTCCCTCCGGTGCGGCCTTGAGTGTCCTTGTCACCTGCTCATTGGTGTCAACCAAACCGTGGTTCGTAAGTCCGTGACCAGCGCCAACTGCAATGGCTTGATCGTTCCATTCACAGGCTTGGAGAATCGCCTCGAGCGTCCACTCCTTCCCAGCATCTTGTTGCATCACTTTGAGCATTCGCCGCTCAGGATTCAGCAAGTTAGGGGCCTCCATGAAAAACTCGGTGTGCCCAACGCCCTTCAAATCTGTCCTTGTTTTTGACTGCAGAATGAGGTTCGCACGCACTCAGGGTGTCGGCGTTCACTCTTCCTCATCCCAAAGCGTCTTTTCGCATTTGGGGCATTGGAAAGCAACTGGTTTGGGGCCATCGACGGCGGTAACATGTCCACATGGGCCGCAAAGAATGGTTGAACGAATTGGCTCATCAAGCGTCACATCGACTCTGAACATCACTCGGCCAGCATCCGGCATCTTCTCGGCACTTGGTTGCCAATGTTCAATTTCCTCTGGTGTCATGCTCCGTTGCGAGGTCATGGTCATTCCGACAAGGAACAGGACGATTCCCGAAATACCAATCGTGCCACCCATTGCGTACAATCCTCCAACCGATAGGAAGGCACCAGTGACAATGCAAATAATCGCAGCGATGAGAAAATTTTCTTTCGCATTTTGCATCATGATCTAACCTCAGGATAGTGCGTGAGCAAGTGCTTGGGCGACACGCGGGATTTGGGCGAGTGGTATTGCACACAGACCAATGCGTACGCCTCCTGTGAGTGGGACTAGGAACACATTTTGTTGAGCACAAGCCTCAGCGATTTGTGTTGGCTGGTCATGTTCAAGCCAAGCAAAGAATCCATCATGCGTTGGGTTGAGTGGGACATTGAGTTCCTCACACGCTGCAATGAATGCGCTGCGTCGCTCGCTCAGCAAGGATTGAAGTCGGTCTCGCTCTTTGCTCCATGCGGCTCCAGTTTCATCGGATGCGTGCAGTTCACTCACGGTGTATTGGGACACCCTTGGGGCAGCAGACCAAGTTTGACGGCCAGTGACGCCCATCACAGTATCGATGCGTTCTGTCACCGCTGCGTCTGGGTGGACGCTGACCAAAGCACCGGTTCGTAATCCATAGATGGTATGGGATTTCGACAATGAAAGAGCAAACGTGATCAGAAGGTTTTCCGGCCAAGGCCAGCCGTTTGTCATGGCTTCGTTGAGGGTCTCAGCCCAACCATGGGGCTCTTCGGCATAGAGGTGATATGCGGCATCAAGCAAGAGCGTGTGCCCAACATCCTCGTTAACAGAGGCGCTTTCCATCACGGCTTCTAACAGCGCCATGCGCCCATCGGCAGTCAGGGAAAGTCCCGTAGGGTTGTGTGCAGGATCGTTCAACCACATCATCACCTTGTCTTGTTTCTTGCACAATTCTGAAAGTTGGAGTTTGAAACCCTCGATGTCCACGTAGGGGTAGGGGCTGCTGTTTTCTGGCAACAGCGGATAAGTCGTCACCTTGAGGTCACATCCCGAAAGGAATCCCTTGTATGGTCCCCAATGCCGGTCACGCAACATGACATGGTCGCCTCGATTGGCAAAGTTTGTCGCAGCGAGGTAAAGCGCACCCGAACCACCCGCAGATGCGGTTGCAGTGATTGAAAGGCCCATCGCCTCCAATTCGTTTCGTCGGTCTCCAAGGGCCAATGTTTTCGCTAAATCAAGAAAAGCCGGCAGTCCCTTGAGTGGGGCATAGGCTGCGATTTCGACCGGTGGTGCCTTTCGAACAGCCTCATCAACAACTGCATTGATGGCAAGCGTTCCATCGTCCTCAAGCAAAGCACCAATTGTACCGTTGACAGCATCAATGCCTTCTGCTACGGCGTTCTGGTAACGCCCCCACCAAGCAAAGATTGTATCACTTCCCACTTTTGTCTGTGCGTAGGGGTTCAGCAAACCTGCACCGGCGTCGTGGTCCATGAGGGTGCGAATGCGGCTTTGCTCTTTGAGTTGCCTCTCGGTTTTGGAAGGGAAGGCATCCGTTTCATTCATGAAGGGTTAGCCTTTGGGCGTACCATCGCCTGTGTAGCATAGCTGGTAGTGCATCGGATTTGTAATCCGAAGGCCGGGGGTTCGAGTCCCTCCGCAGGCTCCTTTCATCGATAAGACCGATAACTCGGTTGTTGTGTCAAAAGACATGCGCCCATTCCACCTTGCCTTTCCCGTGACGCACCTTGAATCGACAGAATCCTTCTATGTCGATGTTCTTGAATGCAGCATTGGCCGGCGAACCGACCGCTCGATCAATTTCAATTTTCACGGCCATCAAATTGTGGCCCACCTTGTTGAATCAATGCCAGATACAACCGACGGGGGTCGTATCGATGGGCGTCAAGTTCCTCCGTTCCACTTCGGTTTGGTCATGGAATGGGATCAGTGGCATCGTCTTCGCGACCGACTTGAAGCGATGGACATTGAGTTCCGGCTCAAGCCTCATATTCGCTACCCAGGGACAGTTGGTGAACAATCCACTCTGTTTCTCGACGATCCTTCTGGTAATGCCTTAGAATTCAAATCATTCCGCGAGGATGAACGTTTGTTCGCCACACTTCCGGGCAACGAACATATTCCTGGCGGTGGAGCCCTCTAAAGCGAACGCTCAAGGTTGAAGAGCGGCTGGCCAAAGCATGGTCGCCCAACGCCTGGACGGGAAACTCTGCGCTGCAAGCGTGGAAGATGAACTTCAGGGGCGAATCAGCGCTTGCCAAGAAAAGGGAATAACGCCCCATCTTGCGGTTGTGATTGTAGGCGACGATCCTGCAAGCCACGTCTATGTGAATTCCAAAGTGAAGGCGTGCAAACGACTTGGCATCAAGAGCACTCACATCGAACTTGCGGCCTCATCCACAGAAGCAGAAGTTCGTGATGTGATTCATCGCCTCAACGGTGATCCAAGCCTACACGGAATCCTCGTTCAATCTCCTCTTCCCTCCCACATGGATGAAGAGGCTTTAACCGACCTCATCGACCCGTCAAAAGATGTCGATGGCTTTCATCCCCAAAACCTTGGACGCTTGGTTCAAGGGCGTCTTGACGGGATGCTGCCCTGTACTCCAAGTGGGGTGATGCGAATGCTCAGATGGGCCGACATCGATTTAACCGGCCTGCGTGCTGTCGTCCTTGGCCGTTCACGAATTGTCGGTATGCCACAAGCCTTGCTGCTTGGTGCGAAAGGTGCCGACGCAACAGTCACCGTCGTTCATTCCCGCACCAAAGACGCACAAGCTGTATGTGCTCAAGCAGATGTGGTTGTCGCCGCCATTGGTCGACCTGAAATGGTCACGGCAGATTGGATCAAACCGGGTGCAGTCGTGGTTGATGTCGGCATCAATCGCGTCGATGATGCAACCCGTGAACGTGGTTGGCGATTAGCGGGTGATGTTCATCCCGATGTTGCACAGAAAGCAGCATGGTTGTCCCCTGTCCCAGGTGGCGTAGGTCCAATGACCATCGCGATGTTGATGGAAAACACAGTGCGTGCAGCAGAACAAAACGGTAACTGAGGATTGATCTATGGAACAAAAAGCCCCACGTCTTTCGAGCGCTTCACTCGTCCTTGGTGGTCTTTGTGTTGCTTTCGCAATTCTCAACAGTACGGCTGATCTCATTCTACAACCAGGACTAACCGTCGAAGAAGTGGCCAGCCTCGGGCTTGCGGGATGCTGTTTTGTTGTCTCCTTCCTTGCTTCTCGCGAACGTCCAATCCCAGAACTGTTGAACCAACCGACCATTCAAGAGCAATACGACGCCCTTGAATCAACGCCAACACCCTACCGTTCATCATCCTCTGAACAATCCCCGCAGCACTCTCAAATGACACCGGTCTCGCCCACACCTGTGACAACCATGCCAGCGTTTGAACCGCTAGCAGCACCTGCTCCTATTGAACACGCACCAGTCCCAAGCCCCGATGATGTGGCATCGGCTCTTGCTTCGCTTTCTTCCGGCTCAATCGGTACGGCTGCTGCAGAGGAAGTGGCCGTTAACCCCGCCCCTCACATCCATACTGAACAGGGGCGCGAGTTTACCCAACCCGTCGGTTCACTGGCAGAGACCTTCGTGAGAACACCAATCACCAACGTCCCTTTGCCCGGCAAGATGAATGAGCCAGAACCAGCAGCGCAAACCCCTGAGGAGTTGCCTTCAATGCCTGATTTGGATGAATTGCTCAACGCACCCCCTGCGCCATCAGCAGTTTCTCCACCTTCGGTGCCTTCGCTTCCAGACCTTGATGCCTTGCTCAACGGCGATTCTCCACCGGTTCAGGAAGCGCCCACCACCCCTGATTTGCCCGACCTTGAGGGGTTGTTTTGAATCCGTACGAAGTTCAATAGAGGTTGGTATCATGGAACAAAACATGTGGTCTGATGCGTTTGATCTGCACAGCCACTCCACCAACAGCGACGGTGAGCATTCTGTCGACCTTGTGGCCAAACTCATGGCTGAAGCAGGCGTAAAGCATTGGGCCCTTACTGACCACGACACCATCGCAGGTTGGGATGATGCGAAGCTCGCTGCCCAACAAGTGGGAATCGAATTCATCCCAGGGGTTGAGATCACATGCGAACCAGGGCTTGCGGTTTGTGAACACGAAATGCAGCGTTGGCAACGAGATCGGGCTCCAACGTCTTGGCACCTGTTGGCGTACTTCCCCTCCGCAACCACTTCTAAACAGCAACAAGAAGAATTCCGTCAGTGGCTAGCACCGCTTGGCGAAAGCCGCGGCCCAAGAATGGAAAAAATGGTTGCTTTGGCCAACCAGCATGGCATGAACATCGACCTCGATTCGGTCATGGCTCGGGCAGAGGGTTCTGTTGGGCGCCCACACCTTGCGGATGAATTAATTGCCAAAGGGTTCGCAGTAGACCGTCAAGACGCCTTCGACCAGTGGCTTGGGGATGGACGGCCATTGGCCATCACACGCTCAAAACCCTCAATTGAAGAAGCCACCAAAGCCGTGCATTCTTCAGGTGGTTTTGTTTCTCTTGCCCACCCCATCTACTACGGGGTAGATGCCAAAACGCTAGCGAAACATTGCAGTGCAGTAGGCGTTGACGCTATCGAATGTTTTCATCGAAGCCATCCTGATTCCTATCGGCACGCAATGATGATGGCTGCACGGGAGCATGGAATGCACTTGACCGCAGGTTCAGATTTCCACGGTCTTTCCTCGATGCAAACACCAGGTAAAACTCCACTGCCATTAGCGGATCTTCCCCCATCGCTTGGATAATTCATTGAATGGCCTCTCTCACTCAGCAACAGGTTTGCGAGTGATGCTGTCGATGATCAGTGCTGCTTCAAACAGAAGAATCACAGGCATGGCCACAAGGAAAAGAGACAATGGGTCGGGCGGTGAAAGAAAGGCGCCAAGAACAAACGCGCTGAACCAAATATGCCTTCGGACCTTTCGTACATCAGACCTCGACGCAATTTGAAGTCGCAAGACAAGCAAGGTCGCAACCGGTGCTTGGAATCCAATGGCCGAGGCGACGGCTAAGTTGGCGATGAACCCGACATAGCCTGAAAGGCGCCATTCGGTTGAAAGTCCAGCACTTTGCGCATCATTGGTGAGGTATTCCAGCAGCATTGGGGTCAGCAAATTCCAGGCGTACATGACACCCAAGCATGCGAGGGCAACGCTTGACACAATGGTGATGACAAGGGTGGCACTTGGTCGTGGAGCGGTCGCTTTCAGTTCACGCATACGTTGCTTGAGAGCTGGATTCTTGCTGCCCAACCATGCCCCTTCACCAAACAAGAGGACCAGCACTGAAAATGCACCGCAGTACGCTGCAAGTTTGACTTGGAGCAAAATAAATTCCACTGGTGTGAGCACGATGATGTTGACATCATCTGGCAGGCGGTGAGGTTCAATTAACCAAGCAATGAACATCGATGTGAGTGGGAAACAGACCACAAAGGTCAGGCCAAAGACAACAGCTAGGAGCCTCACTCGACGTCGCAGATGAGCCTTAACATCCAGCAGCAACCTACCGCCGGGGCTATCCATGAGTTCCCCAAGCGAATCGGCCAGTTCAGTCGCTCCGGCCATGGACTGTGGAAGGGCAACGCCCTCATAACACACACCATGTCATTCGTTTTCCCAAATATGCGAAGGGGTTGAGTCGATGAAGCTTCGACCGTGTTTCTTCAAGCGCCACAAACGATGG
>CALKDX010000062.1 GCA_938084455.1 Candidatus Poseidoniaceae archaeon | reverse complement strand
TGAAGCTCGGCCCGATTCGACCGCAGAATCTAGACCAGGATGTTTTTCTTCCAGTCGGCAAGCGCGGGTGAGTTGTTCTTTCAATTGACTGAAAATTTCTTTTTGTGGAACGCCCATCTCCACGAGGTTGCCAATCATGTTAAACGCCCCTTGAATAGCACCCGCATCGAGATATGCATCGTTGGTAATTTGCCCGGTCTGTCGCAAAACATCGAGTCGATCTGCAATGAATTGTGCTTCATTTCTGACGCTTGGCCCATCGACATGAGCGAGGGCGATCAATGTATCCACACAGGTTCGCATGACAGTTCACCTGATGCGGACGATTATGATGGTTTGCCTTTGGTGGCATGAAAAAAGGCTCAGTGACTCGATTCAGTGAGTTCTACTAAGACCCCACCGGTGGATTTTGGATGGACAAAGGCGATTCGTTTTCCACCAGCTCCTATCCTCGGTTCGGAGTCAATCATCCTGATGCCATTTTCCACAAGATGTGCTATAAGGCCTTCAAGGTCCTCGACCCTGAAACAAACTTGTTGAACACCAGGACCACGTTTCTCAAGGAAACGCCCAATGGGGGTGTCTTCGCCCGTTGGTTCAAGCAATTCTACCATTGGAGGTTGGGATTCAGGAGTGTGTTGAGCGGTTGAGGTAGAAAAGAACCGCGTTTTAACCCCTTGGTCTTCAACAACCTCATCCTCCTTGGATTGAGTAAGCCCAAGCAACTTCCAAAACAAGGACGCATCATCCAAATTGGAGGTGGCAATTCCGATGTGGTCTATGTGTATTGGTCCAAAACTCATTTTCTCACCTCAAAATCCACTTGGCGCCATCCAAGTTCCGAACTCATCCTTCATGGCTTGCATTATTTCTCCTAATGTACAACCGGATTTAACAGCCACGAGAACATGTGGGAATAGGTTTTGATCGCATCTGGCAGCATTCCTAATCGACTCTAGGTTGAACTGGCATTTGGCATGATCCCGATGTTCACGGAGATTCTGGAGTTTTTTGCATTGGGCCTCTCCAACGGTTGGGTCGAGTTTCAAGACCTCAGGTGTTGAATCTTCGTCCATTACGCCGTGATTCACCCCCACAATCCTCCTCGTCCCAGCCTCCACATCGTTAAGATGAGCGTAGGCCGCATTGTGAATTTCTCGTTGCTGCCATCCTTGTTCGATGGCCTTCATTGCACCGCCAAGTGATTCGATTTGCATAATTTGCTCCAACGCTTGATCATGGATTCTTTTGGTCATCTGCTCCACGTGGTATGAACCCCCCAACGGATCCACAACATCTGCAGCACCACTTTCTTCAGCGATAATTTGCTGTGTTCGCAGAGCGACGGTCGCTGATTTTTCTGTGGGCAAACCTAAGGCCTCATCGTAAGAATTTGTGTGAAGGCTCTGCGTGCCTCCGCATACGGCAGCCAATGCTTGGATGGTGACCCGTGCCACATTGTTGAGGGGTTGTTGCGCCGTGAGGCTTACACCTGCAACTTGTGTGTGGAAGCGTAACATTGCCGATTTAGGATTTTTTGGATTGTATCTTTCTGTGATCAACTCGTACCAAAGGGTCCGTGCTGCTCTAAATTTAGACGCTTCTTCAAAGAAGTCATTATGGCAATTAAAGAAGAAGGACAGCCTTGGTCCAAAAGTATCTATGTCGAGGCCAGATTCGATTGCGGCATCAACGTACTGCAATGCATTTGCCAAGGTGAAAGCAACTTCTTGAACTGCTGTTGAACCTGCCTCTCGAATGTGATATCCCGAAATAGAAATTGTGTTCCACTTTGGGACCTTCTCCGCACAATACTCGAAGATATCCGTGATTAAGCGCATGCTTGGCTGTGGAGGAAACACATAGGTACCACGGGCAATGTATTCCTTCAGGATATCATTTTGAATTGTTCCAAGAACCTGTTTTGAAGGAACTCCCTGTTCTTCAGCGACTGCGATGTACATGGCTAGGAGGACCATAGCAGGGGCATTGATGGTCATTGAAGTGCTGACTTTGTCGAGTGGGATGCCATCAAGCAATTCGCGCATGTCATCAAGTTGCGAGATGGAAACGCCAACTTTGCCAACCTCTCCATAAGACATCTCATCGTCTGCATCTAAACCCAATTGAGTGGGCAAATCAAAAGCGACTGAAAGTCCTTTTTGGCCTCGTTCAAGGAGAAGTTTGAATCGTTCATTCGTAGCAGCAGCGCTGGAAAATCCAGCGTATTGACGCATGGTCCACAAACGTGAACGGTACATTGTCGAATGGATACCGCGAGTGTATGGCGGGGATCCTGCATCCCCCAAGGCTCCAGCATCTATGCCTAGTTGGCTCAACGATTCAGGGGTGCTTTGAAGCGGTAAATCCAATCCACTCAAGGTCTTCCACTCGTCCTTTCTTTGAGTGACCATGCACCGCCCAGTACGGCCGGCTTCATCAAGACTCGCTTGAATCAGTGGTGGTGTCCGCCAGGTCCATGGACGTGCCCGTGGTCCAACTCCTCTGGAGTAGCTGGGCGTAATTCCACAATTTCGACAGCAAATGTCAGGGATTGTCCTGCAAGAGCGTGGTTGAAATCTGCGGTGACCATGTCATCGGTTAGATTTGTGATGGTGAATGGCGAAGGTCCGTGTGGCATCTGTGCCACAAGTTGCATTCCGGTTTCCAGTGAATTTTCTGCTTCAAGTTGGGCGAATTGCTCTCGTGGAATTTCCATCACTGCAGCATCGTCACGATCACCGTAGGCTTCGTCGGATTTCAGAGTGAACTCCTTGCGGTCCCCTACCTTTGCACCCATGATTTCTTTCTCAAAACCTGGGATCATTTGTTTTAGGCCGACGATGAAGGTTAACGGTTCGCGCCCTTCGCTGCTGTCAAAGACTTCACCGTTTTCGGGGAGAGTTCCAGTATAATGCACGCTTGCAACCATTTTGTCGCTGACTGTATGTTCTGTCATATATTTCACCTTCTTGTTGTCATTTTGTTGACTAAGTCTCGGAGTTTTTGAGCTGCATCCTCAGGAAGAATTTCCTCCATCACTTTTTGCTCAATAAACTCGATCGAATCGGACACACCGATTCGTTCCCCTTTGGCCCAAACTTGACCGAGGATGTTGGATCTGTGTTCTTCTGGTATGTTTGGATTGTCTAGAATATCCCTTGCTGCGTACTTGTACTCAAGGTATTTTTGACGGTTCAATTTTTTCTCTTGCTTTTGCCGACCGCCGCCTTTCTTGTCGTGCCGTCGGCGTTTTCTACGGCGGTCACCTGATGGTTTTGCAACAGCGGTTTGAATTGTTTTGAATACGTTGTTCGAACCTGCTTTTGCTTCAAGTTGAGATTCTGATGATGAAACTGTTTCAACGTTGACATTGGCAGTTTCAATGTTCGATTCAATGGTTGTTTCTTGATCCGGTGAAACCGCAATGGGCTCTGCCTGAACAATAGGAGCGGGCTCTGCCGGCTTCGCCTTTGCCTTTGCATTTTGGCGGGAAAGTTCGGACTTCCTACGAAGTTCTGCAAGACGATCTTCATGGGAAACTTGTGGTTTCGCTGCTGCGGGTTTGGCAACCGAACTTGTGATGATAGGGGTTGAATTTCCCGCAGTTGCCTCTGGCTTGGAAGTGGATGGTTTCTGGGAACCACCCTGTTGGCGCTTCATACGCTCCATTGCCTCTTTTTGCTTCTTCGCTAATTCGGTCATACCTGAATTGGCTTCGACTTGAGGAGGTGTAGGGCGTGCGGGTGCTGGCCTGCGTTCAACATTTTTTCGTTCGGTCTGACGCTTGTTGCGTTGAGCGGAAGCATTTGGGGCGAACGGATTGAACGGCTCGTCCCGTTTTTTTCTTCCGTTTCGGTCTGCGATGCGAAAGGCCCCCACGCTGTTCCCGCTTGTGACCGTATAAAAACAATGAGTGTATCTCGCCGTGTTTAAACCGGCCATGTGACTGGTGTTTGGTCGGTCCGGAGGTATTGATCAACGGCGCTTTGTGCATAGGAGGTTGTTCGTCCATGGTCGAGTTCGATTTTACCAAGAAGGGCAATCATCGAGCCGTTGTCTATGCAGAACATCCGTGGCGGTGCATGGGAAGTGGCCTCTCGCTCTTCAGCCATGAGCGTGCACATTTCTCTTAATCGATTATTGCACGCAACGCCACCGCCCAACAGGACTTCTGATTTACCGGTGTGCGCTAACGCTCGCTCGGCAATTTCAACACAAGCTGCAAACGAGTGCTCTTGCAGAGACCAACACACAGCGCCTAGTTCCGCACCATTGTCCAGGAGTCGTTGTGCAGCAGTCATGACACCGGAAAACGCAAGGTCCATACCTCGTACGGCGAAAGGCAACTCAAGCCCTTCAAGACTTGCATTTGGGTTTTCATCAAGCCATTCCTTAGCAAGTTTCTCAATGACTGGACCACCAGGGAATGGGATGCCTTGTCCGCGAGCAAACTTATCGAGCATGTTTCCAATGCCGATGTCCAATGTCTCACCGAGGACTCTGTATCGACCATCAAGATGGGCAATGACTTGGGTGTTTCCGCCTGATACATAGAGAAGAATAGGATCGCTGCACCCGCATTGTTGGCGTCCGATCTCAATATGGGCCACACAGTGATTGACTCCAATGAGGGGCGCTTCTAATTTACTCGCCATACCGCGGGCTATTGCGGCTCCAACCCTCAAACATGGCCCCAATCCGGGACCTTGTGAATAGGCTACGGCACCGATGTCGTCTGCCGTGATTCCATTGGTTTCGAAAAGGCGTTCGAGCAAGCCAGATGCAGCATCTTTGTGATGATCTGCTGCCTCACGAGGATGAATCCCGCCTTCGTCGGGCCGCACAGTCGATGAACTGGCCGGCGTGGGTACGCCATTTGCATTCACCAAACCAAATGAAAGGGTGTGAGCGGTCGATTCGATACCCAAGGTCCACTGGCCCGGCATGGTAAGGGGTTAGAGCCATTGTTCTTCAACCCTCAGCCTCAGGGGGTAATCATGCGGACCGTTCTATTGGATATCGGGCCCATGGCACATCTTGGTGGAAAGGGTCCTCTTTCGGGCCCTTCGGCTGCAGACTATGATTCTCTAATATCTCCTGCTGGAAAGGGGATTGTAGTTAATGGAGGCCTAATAGAGAAAATCGGAGAATCATCCGAACTTCGCTCGGAGTATGGAGCGCCAGAAGATTCAACCGCCGATACAGCCATTCTTTCCATAGAAGGATGCGCAGTTGTTCCCGGTTTGGTGGATGGTCACAACCACTTGATTTGGGCAGGAGATCGTTCCAACGAGATGACGATGAAGCAGCAAGGCATGACATATCAGCAAATAGCAGCCAAGGGAGGCGGCATTCAACACACTGTCAGGGAAACCTCGGAGGCGACATACGAGGAATTGATTAAACTAGGTTACCAACGTATGCGTCATGCTCTTGTTCATGGCACTACACATTTAGAAAGCAAAAGCGGATATGGATTGTCGACGGAGTCCGAACTAAAACTTCTGAATGTTGCACACGACCTAAGCCAAATGAATCACCTCCCAACTATGGAATTGACGTGGCTTGGCGCTCATGACACACCTAAAGGTGTCAAACGTTCGGATTATGTCGAAGAAATCCTTAGCGATCAACTTCCAAAAGTCCTGGAACAAGGCTATGCGGATGCTGCAGATGTCTTTTGCGAACCAGGTTGGTTCACGGTGGAAGAAAGCGAGTCCATCCTATTGGCAGCCGGAAAGGGCGGGCTTCGGCAACGAATCCACATTGATGAATTCGAGGATGGGGGCGGTGGGGACTTAGCAGCTTCAATCGGTGTCGTCACTGCGGATCATGCCCATCATACTTCACATGAAACGCGGTCGAGGATGGAATCTGCCGGTGTTAATACCGGGTTTTTGCCTGGGACGCCCTACACCATGGGTGCTGATTGGCCTTCATTTTCAGATGCGACAGAACAAGGGATTCGGTGGACGGTTGCAACCGACTTCAATCCAAATTGCAACATTCTCAGTATGCCACTCATTGGCTCGATGCTTGTTCATCGCAATCAAGTGGATCCACTGCTCGCATTGGTGGCATCGACCAGAAATGCGGCAGAAACAACACCACATCCAACTGGAAGGCCACACGGCCGGATCGAGGTTGGAGCTGTAGCCAACCTCAACATCCTTGATGGATACCAGTGGCAATCGTGGTGCAATCGTCCAGGCACCACGCCATTCAAATCAACAATGCTGAATGGGATTTTGGTCCATCACTGAATTGTATCTAAACCCCTTTTCAAATCTTATTGTTGTATTCTTGGGGGGAAATGTATGAAAACAGAAATCAAAACTGTTCTCGTGGAAACTGTGGTTTGTGCCGGAGCCGAAGGGAAGCAAGCGAGATTCTTACGAATGCTCGAAACGCGCCAGGCATACAAACGACGTCAGAAGGGATGTCTTGCTGCTTGGGTCGGACCGTCGACAGATGGAGCTGGATTGGTATTGGTCCAAACTGTATTTTTAGATCGTGACAGTTGGAAAACCATTTCTGAATCCGTTGTCAACACCCTCGATGCAAAAGACGGCGGTCTTGAATCTGTATTGGCGGGTCCTCCTCTTGTTGGAATGTTCGAAATTGATTCTTCTAAACTTAATTTAGATGATACATGAGAATATCACTCAAATTCCATGCCACAATGTGTCGCATAATGTATGTTATACGACAAAGGCCCAGAACTGTGATTCAACGATCGATTTATTTTTTGACAATTCGCAACGCAGTGTTCCGTTTAGACACAGTTCCAACCTCAGTGTTACCAACTTTTTGGATATTTCGCCCTTCAAGGAGGGGGGTGAAGGGTGGAATTGACTGTTTTTTGCTAAAGTACTTGTTTTGGATGAAATTCTGACGAAGCAACTAAGAAATGAATATCTCAGGAAGAAACGAGTTCGATGGCTGCTGTGGAAGGATTCTGTTTGAAGTGCAAGACCTATGGGCCGATTAAGGACGGTCAATTAATCAAAATGAAAAACGGGCGCACGCGTATGGCTGGCTTTTGTTCACAAACTGGTTGCACAGGAAAAATTTCTAAGATCGTTAGCTAACTTCACTGATTCGAACCGATGCGGTTTAATACACCGGTTCGGTGGCCAAATTACCTAGGGGCTCGTGGTCTAGGGGTTATGACGTCGCCTTGACATGGCGAAGATCGAGAGTTCAATTCTCTCCGAGCCCACCATTGCTTCGTTTCCAAATTCAATGATTACTAGATATATCCTTCTAGAAAGGCAATTGATATAAACCTAACAAGGTCGTTGTATAATCAATCGTCAATTTTAGTCAGATCTTCAGGGTCCGGTAGAACGAGTTCATCTGGGTCAACGCGAGAGAGCGGACGTTCTTCGATCTCTTCCATTGTGAAATCAGATGAACCACCATCCCAATTCACCAAATCCTCGGTTTCTTCGAATATCTCATCAGGTAAAGCCTGCTCGGCTGAAAGCGAGTATGCCGTAGGGTCAATTGGTTCTCGTTGAATTGGTTCAGCATTGATTGGCGTGTTGCGTTCCTCCATATGGATTCCAGAATGGAATGTACCACACTCGGAACATCGAACAGTGCCTTTCCTCTCAAAACAGCCGCAGTTAGGGCATGAAGCCATGGTCGCGTACACGTCCAATGGATCCTTCTCCATTCAATCACTCCACGAACATGTCTTCCTGGTAGCCTGTGATGATGTCGCCGGTTTCGTCTTCTTCGATGGTCACCGTTTCATCTTCGTCATCAAACTCAATGATGGTCCCAAAGACTTCCTCATCCTCAAGCGTTAGTCCAATGTGGGAGCCAATGTCGATTTCTCCTTCCCCTTCAGCGTCCTCTTCTTCAACTTCTTCTTCGGAATCTTCCTCGGAATCATCATCCAATTCATCCTCTTCGAAATCCTCTTCGAGAGCTTCTTCCATCTCGTCTTCAATGTTATTTTCTTCCGATTCTGATTCAGTCAAAGCATCTGCCTGGTCGTCTTGAACTTCCTTCATTGCCTTAGCGCGTCCACGCCAAGTTGGCATAAGCACAAGATGCATGTAAAGGGTGCCAACTAGACCGGCTGCTCCAAGAATCATAAACAATATTCCATCCCAATAGAAGCCCGCCGGCATCGAACTGGATTTACCACTCAGAGGTGTTAATGAGTTTTTACAATCACCTTCCTGGATCGCAGGATCACAGGGATATGAATCACCTTCAGCAAGACCTGCTGGAGGGAGCAAGTTGCCCTTGGTTTCTAATTCAATTGGACCGCCGGTTCCATCGACAATGACTCCGAATCCATTCACAACCCATAGGGCAATGAAAAGTCCAAACGCTAGATGAATCAATGGCCATACATATTCGTTCCATTGCTTACCCATCATGCGCTTCTGCATGTCTGTTGGGAA
>CALKDX010000061.1 GCA_938084455.1 Candidatus Poseidoniaceae archaeon | reverse complement strand
TATTCGCTCCTCGACCGTCCACATCCACAACAACCAGATCGGGCCCATTGGTGGTTGGAATGGATTGTGGATCTACGGAACCTCTGATGTCGTTGCTGAAAACAACACCATTCAAGACACCGCTAAAGAAGCAGTTTTGATCGGGGAATACCACTTCAACGACCAAGGATGGAACGTGCCAACACCAACAGCTGCTCGCCTCTACCTTGCTAACAATCAAATCAGCAACAACACCGGCACATGTAGTTCACAAATGTACGGTGGCGACTTCGCTTGTCCAGCGGTTCACGTGTTCATGTCCTCCGCGACAGTTTACGATAACACCATCACGAACAATGCTGGTGATGGTTTCCGAATCAAGGGCGGTATTTTCAACGCACAACGCAACACTGTGGAGGTTGGCGGCTTCGCAGCAAACATCTCGATGTACGATGACAACTATGGGAACAAGTACGGGTCCATCGCTTACTTCTCGGGCAACTCATACACCAACGCTTTACAAGTGTACAACATCACTGAATCCCGAGTCACCGTTCAATCAGAATACATCCCAGATGCAATCCCTACGGATTACGATGGCGACGGCAACGACGATACGCTTTCATATCCAGTATCGCTTCAATGGCTTGGCGCTGAATGCCCATACGTCCTCGATGAATGCCTGCAAGTCCCATCAACCGCAGTCATGCCCCCTCGCTTCATGCCAATGGCCCTCGAGGTAGTCGACAACTCAACGGTATTTTCCTTTGCTGATTTACAGAATTTCGACGCAAGCAAGGTCCACGTCCAAAACCAAAATTCAGCATGGGGATCGCAAGTTCGCGAAGGTGAACTTGTCCGATACCAAGTGAAAGCTAAGAACAGCAACGTTGCGGATGCAACAGTCGTCATCAGCGATGCCACCGGACTGCCTCTCTATACGTTGCAGACCGACGCTTTTGGCTTCACTCCACAAATTTCGCTCCCAAGTGATTTCTACCTTGACAGAAATTGGAACCACCTTGTGGGTGAGTCCAACGTTGAGGTCACAGTATCGCCAGGGATCACTGAATTCATGGATGAAAACACCTGCTCTGATGGTTATGATAACGATGGTGATACCTTTGTTGACGAGGGCGATCAATCTCAGTCTTCTCAAGACACTTCCAACTGTGAAACAGGGAACCGTGAACTGCCGTTCTACAGCGTCAACGCCTACAAGTTCGGAAAGGGCACCAAGTCATTTGACTTCGTTTTGAACGGGCCAATTGAAGACATCATCAGCCTTGATAACCTCAAACCCTCAGTCGCAGTGACTCAAGGTGATGGTGCATCGTTTGCCACCACTGTCACTCTCACTGGCACGGCATGGGACGGTCTAGCAGGACCATATCCACTTGATATTGTGGCCTATGAGAAACAATTCGGCCTCATCAAGCGCGTTGAGGTCCAACCACCGGGATCATCCGAGTGGAATTCAGCAATCGATACCTCCGGAGCTGGTGGTGAAATCACCCTCTCGAACCACCCGTTCAAGTCCTGGTCGTTCGATTGGGATTTGTCTGCCCATCCTGAGGGTGAAGGCGATGTCACCTTCCGTGTTCGTTCCTACGACGGCTTGGACTACTCACCAATTGAAGTCCGCAAGTACAAATTGAACCTCGTAGCACCAACCATCTTGGTCGAAACTCCGAATGACGGTAGCTCTCATGACAACAACAAGGTCACCTTCACCGGCTCAGCCAGCGACCCGTACAGTGGGACCTGGGGCAGTGATATCCAATCCATTTGGTTCGATATCAACGGTCCAAACGGCTACACCTCCCACTTCGCAATTGAGGGCTCCACTGCATGGTCGTATGACTGGCAGTTTGAAGAACTCGCAAGCGGAACCTACACCTTTAGTATCTGGGCCGCAGACAGTGATTTCTGTATCGATCTCGTCGGTGTATGCAATGCTGAAACACGAACCCTCACTATCTTGAATGACAACGCCTTACCATTTGTCCAAATCAGTGAACCAATCAACAGCGATGTCTTGAGAGCATCCGAGGAGCAACTGATTCAGGGGGTTGCTCGAGACAACGATGGTCAAGTGACCCGGGTGGAAATACAAATTCAAGATTTGGCAAGCAGTCTAATGCTCAACAACGGGCCAAACCCTGTGACAACCTTTGCCCCTAATGGTGCATGGGCCACAACATGGGATACATCGAAACTGATCCATGATCAACAGTATGAATTGGTCATCAAAGCGTATGATGGTGAAGATTACTCGATAGAACAGCGAATTCGAATCACAATTGACAATCCAACCGATGCGGATAACGTTGCCCCCATCTTCATCACCGAAGGATGGACGAACACCATCACTGTGTTCTGTGATGCCAACTCAAACGCCATCGACCGTTGCGGAGAAGGTGCAGTCATCGATTTGACAAACTTCTTCTCTGATCCAGATGGTACAGGAGAGGCTGAAAACGATTTGCTGTTTGATATCTTTGACGACGCCAGCAACCTCGATGATGACTTCTATGCAGATTATGTTTCAATCAACGCTCAAGGCGTAGCGACCTACAACCCACCGTGGGTTCAACCAACCTCAGAGATTTCTGAATGGTCCTTGGTCGGATTGATGTTCGAGGCTCGTGATTCCTATGATTCAGTGGCTTACTCATACACGGTAAATGTCGTTGTAGTTTCCGTCGCTTTCAGCGCTGAGCGTACTGATTCAGGGCCAATCACGGCTACGGATCCAGCCGTCTTTGGCGGCAAAGGTCTGCCGAACAGCATTGTCGCTGCACGGTTTGACGATGCAAAGGGGATTCGCTTGAATTCCACCCGAGTTGGCGCTGATGGCAATTGGGAAATGAACATCGCAAGCAATCAGTTGTCAGGTCTCGATAAGGCATCAATCATCTTTGAAATGGATGGGCAGGTGTACTCTGCACCCGGTACCGCTTCGGATACTCAATTCCAAATCAGTTCGGCTTCATCCGAATCAGGAAGCAGTAACCTGCTGTTGATCATCGGTGCGATTGTAGGCATTATCGCCTTGCTCGGTGCTGGTGCATTCTTCTTCCAAGTGGAATATGAAGAGTTTGAAGACGACGCACAAATGGCTGAAAATGAAGCACAAGCTGCTGAAGACCCCTATGCGTGGGCCAAAGCCAAGCAAAACCCTGTGGACCTCCCTCAAACAGAGGCTGCTGCTCCAGTGGCTGCAGCTGTCGCTGCTACCCCAGCAGCATCCAACCATCCAGGTTGGCTATGGGATGAAGCAACCAACAGCTGGGTTCCAGATCCAAATTACACGCCAGACCAATGAACATCTAAGGCTCAATGAGCCGCAAGAGTTGAAGAGGATAAGTGCGGGTGGGACAATATGGCAGCGCATCCAAAGCCGGGGGTTCAGGAACGAATCCTTCTCCACTTGTTGGATTACACGGATTTTAAAAACAGCGTTGAAGTTCCATTCGCTCTGTCGCAAATGGGCATTGCTAACGCCGTTGCTATTGCCCGCTCGAACGTTCCCAGAGCCATTGCCGGTTTGAAGGACCAAGGCTTGCTGATCGAACGACAAGCCCACGTCAAAGGAGTTTCAAGAAAGCGTAAGGCCTATTTTTTGACAGACCCCGGTATGAACCTCAGTGAAGAGACTTGGCGACGTCTGCGCTCTTTTCCATTGCGGGCAATCCTCGAAGATGGCCAAACAATCCATTCCACCTTGAGTGAAATCAATGAAAAACTACCCTTTTCGATGCGCCCGGTGGACATCATTCGGTACATGGATGACAATTGCGTTCTTGATGCTCGTTCGCTTTCCGCGGATTTAATTGAACGAGATTTGTCAAAGCATGTCGAGAAACAACTCGTCACTTCGCTCGGCGACCTACCTCGACTGAGACATTTCTACGGACGCGAAAAGGAACTCGACAACATGGCGAGCCTGATCGAAGCCCGTGCGACGACGTTGCTGGTTCCTGGTATTGCTGGAATCGGAAAAACCACCGTCGCATCAAAATTGATTGAACGGTTCATGCATCGGCGAAACTTGCTCTACCATCGCTGCCAAGATTGGGAAGGTTCACGTTCGTTTTTTGAATCGGTTGCAGACTGGTTGGCGAACATAGGGAATTCCACATTTGCGGACTATCTTGCTGCGACACCGGTTCCCCAACCCGCAGATGCAGCCCGCTTGTTGGTTGATGCTCTGGAAGGGACGCCTTCACTGATCGTGATCGATGATTTCCATAAAGTGGCAGATGCAACGCTTCACCAAACGTTCCAGGCAATGTCCATTGCCCTGCTAGGGAGCGAGGAAGAAATAGCCCTTGTCCTCTTTTCACGTTCGTTCAAACCTGTGGTGCCCACCAAAGACGCCGAAGGACGAATTGCCAGCCTCGTTTTACCTCTTGATGGTTTAGACTCCGATGCGGGCAGGAAGTTGTTGAGCAGTTTTGATGAACTCGCAGAGGAGCAGTGGCTCCACATTCACGGTCTTTCTCGAGGTCACCCCCTCGTTCTTGAACTGATCAACCGTGGTGCGTCGGCTGGTGCTTTCCACGAAACGTTGGAAAATTATGTCACTGTGGAAATCTTTTCTAAATTGAGTGCTGAACAAAAGCGAGTGTTGTCTGCGCTTGCCATTTACCGAGAACCAGTAGAATTGGCTGCGCTTGCGGAGCAAGATCTCGATACCGATGAATTGGATTCCCTCGTTGAACAAGGTCTTGCTCGACAGGCAGATGCAGAAACTTATGATGTCCACGATTTGATTCGGGAGTTTTTACTCCGCAGCCTCGATGAAACAACTCGCAAATCGTTCCATGCCAAATGCTGCAATTGGTATGCAAAGCAAAGCCCGAATTCCGAATTGACCATTGAACATATTTTCCACTTGATTCGTTCTGACAATCATGAAGCCGCTTCCACGCTCATTTCAACGGATGGCCGCACGCTTGTCTCTCAAGGACACATGGAACTTTTACCACTCATGGAATCAATTGATGGCTCTGATCTTCCAGCAGAGGTGTTCATGCGTGTTTCTCAACTAAGGGGCGAAGTTCTCGTTCTTCTCGGACGATTTACAGAAGCCGAAGAGGTCTTTGCCCAAGCCCAAGCGCTTGCGGCACGCTCTAAATCAACCCTTGTTGAAGCCGAAATATTGGCGGCATTAGCAGATATTTCGTTGAAGCAAGGCAATGCAGACAAAGCATTAGAGATGCACAGGGAAGCATTGGAGAAGTTCATACAACTTGAGGACCCAAAGGGAGCAGCTCGCTCCTACAACAACATGGGCTACTTGTTGAGGCGGAAAAATGACCGTGTAAAAGCCCTTGAAGCGTACGGAGAAGTCGAAACAATCCTCAAGGAATCCGATGGTACGGACCTCATCGGTTCACAACTCATCCTAGCCCGATCATTCCTTGACCTAGGTGAAATTGACCGCGCTCGTGACCATGCACTCGAAGCATTTGAACGAACCGATGGAGGCGAAGACGCCGTTCTTCACGCTCGCGCTCAGGCGGTTCTTGGCCGCTATTATGCGAAAGTTGGAGACGCCGACGTTGCATCTCACCACTACTCGACTGCACTGGAAACGATGAGCGTCGCAGGTGATTTGCTTTCTCTTGTTGAAATCACCATCCTCTTGGGCGAAGTTGTTCAAGACGCTGGCAGAGCGGAAGATGCGATGGAACATTATCGCGAGGCTCTTGTAATCGCTGAAGCCAATGATTTACGTATGCAAATTGGTGAACTCCTGTCTCGCCTTGGTGGTGTCGCTCCGGACAAACCACGGCGCATGGAATACCTTCAACGGGCGCTTGCTGTGTTCCGAGAACTTGGTGCTAAGTCTCGCATGCGTGAGGTTCAGGCCCAAGTACACGCCGCAGTTATGGGCCGTTGAGCCTACTGCTGGTGTTGAGGGCGATCGTATTCAATTGATGTGACGCCTTGGTAATGCACAACCCAAATGCTATCGATTCCAGCGAGGGTGAGTGTCCCTTCATGACTTCCAGCACCGGTTCCTGAGATTGAGACATTGGTGTCTAAATCTCCAGTGTCATGAATCAGTTCGATGTTGGTATCGGTCAAGATAATGGTCATGCGTGACTCATCTGCTTCGGTAAGTCTCCATTCCACTCGCTCTGCGTAATCCACAGCACCCATTCGACTCGCTTCATCAGCGCGTTCGACTGCTGCTGCCAAATCATCCATATTGGCTTGGATTGCATTTTCATTCCATCGTTCGCGCGTAGCGGTTTCGATGTCCCAAGCCCACAAACTGAACATCGTGAGCAACAATACGCCAAGCAAAAATGTGAAGATGTAACCTAATTCGGTGGCAGCAGCGTTTGTATCTCTGCGAAGTGCGTTGTGATTCATGAAATCGCCTCCGTCATGTGAACATTCAATGATGACATTTGAAGCGTAAATTGAATGGCTTCTCCATTTGTATGCCACACTGCTTCACTTGTTCCATAACTCGGGTCTGGGACCCATCCCACATAGTCGGTCAACAAATTGATTTGACCCGGATAGATGGTCCAATCTTCACTTGATTCGAGCCCGTCTGCAGACGCAGTTGCGATTGCGGTGCCGTAGGGCTCAGACCAACCTCTACGAATTTCGTAAGCTGTTGTTGATGCGAGGGAGGAGCGATCGACCAGTTCAATGTCAAGGTGCATTGCACCCGCTCCAGTGGTGCTGCTTGCGGTAGGGTGGAGGGCTGGCACCGTGGCGGCAAATCTCGGACCTGGACCACCTCTGTCCGAGGGTGCAACGACCACATACGACTCAAATTCTGGATGATTGGTAAGCACCGCACCACCAGAATAAGCTACTTCCATGCCCATGATTGATGAGGAAAAACCGTAGGCTAACCTTGACAGATGGAAGCCCCAAACGGTTCCTATGGTTGCGTGGGTTGAAACCCCAATGCCACCGATCAAGGTGAGTTGCATGCTTGACGGGTGGGTTCCCTGCTTCCATGCGTTCTTCACATCAATTTCGCCGCGACCACTCATCGTGGTCCAAGGAAGGTCCATGGCAATCCAACCGCTCGCTTCGACGCCAATGCTTAGGCAGCGTTCGGCTCCGTCATGGCGCAGTTGCAAAAGCCCGTGATCACCACTGATGCGAGTCAAACGAAGTGTGTGACCGTCGGTGACAGCCAAAGAGGATGTACCTTGGCTTAGGTTGACCACTGCAGATTCCGTTTCTCCGAACATTGTGCCGTTCGCTTCGGTCGAACCAGTCATGTTCCAAGACAGCGTCTGCCCACCACGCATCAGGTGCAGAGTTTGTTCGATCTCCGATGCTTCCGTGTGGATGGTGTGGGCCTGCCCCGAACTTGCTCCAGTGTCGTCTGCAGCGAGCATGAACAACCCTGATGTGTTTGCACCTTGGTTGCTTTCAGCGCTTCTCCAAGTGAGGAACACGTCTCCTTCGGCTTCCACCAAAGGTGCACCATTGGCGCCAGCTGGAGGCCACTCAAATCCGAGGCTCTGGTTGGGTGCAACCGAGAGGCCGCCGCCTCGCCAAGTCACGGTGACTGAGGATTCTCCTGGGTTCGTGAACATCATCTCACCGTCGAGTGAGGGGGTCAAGAACGAATGGCCGAGGTATTGACCATCTTGACTGGGCATTGCAAAAATTCCGCGAGAAGCGTCTGTCGAAGTTTGGAGCATGAGCCTTGATTCATCGCTGGTTGAAAGATGGATGACACCGGGCGTGGTTCGTGAGATGACATGAGTGAATTCAACACCCATCTGGTTCTGTCCACTTGGGAGGGCATAGGAGGTTGAAGTTGTTGTTTCGTTGGTGATGCTGATTTGATTCGCATCTTCACTGATCACGTGCAGTTGGCTTGTACCGACAGGTACTGGGATTGACCAAGATCTTCCAGTTTTGTCAATTGGACTCGCATCGTTTGGCGTGACCACCGTCGCACCTCCTGCGCCTCGCTCGATGAACACATTGAGTTCATGGCTGGAGGCAAGGGTAAATGCATCAAGATTGAGAGCGTCCATTTCATGAAGGCCATCGACCATGAGTTTGATGTTCTGAATCGTCTCTCCGTTGCTCAAGACATCAACATCAACGGGTCCTAGGGGAATTGCCAAGCCCGGCATGACTGTGAAAATGACCTTTTCAGCCCAACTTGGGACGGTGTAATAGTAGGGGTTTGCCGGGCCCAATCTGAGGTCATCGATGCACAATGCAGTGTTGACCGTTTCTGGATGGCGCACCTCGAGTTCATCATCGAAATTAAGCGCACCACGCATTCTGAAGGACATGTCTTCATGCCATGTTGCAGCATACCACATGCCGCTTTGCGTGTGCTGCCATTCAAGGCTTCCATCAACGGGGATGAGGTCAATTGATGTCGAGTCGCCAGGCATTCCTTTTTCGCTCAACGCCGAAGTTTGGTGGGCAAGAAGCGACATCTGGGCCGACATGTCGTGCCGCTCAATTGATCCTTCGAGTTCCTCAATGACTGGAATCATGGAAACCATCATCATTGCAATAATGGAGAGAACGCCTCCAAACATGAGGACTGTGGCAACTGCTGCCGAAACTGCATCTTCATCCCGCTGCAGGTTCGATTTCATCGGCTGACCTCCACGCGTTGAACATCCACTTCAAGGTAGAGTGGAACTCCATGGGTATCGATGGTGAATCCATCAGCCCCACTGGCCCGTTCATACGGTCCATAGCCTACGAATGTGTCAAGGGTGCCTGAGGCACGGTTGAGGTTGTATTCATCCAGCCAGTGGTCGTGGTATTGTGGAGTGATGAGGTCGTTTAGCTCATTGATCACGGTAAACCGCAGATTGTAGGCTTCACCGGTGAACAGTGTCATCGGGCCTAAAGACAGCATGTTCATTCCTATGTTGTTCCCAGTGCCTAGCGAGCCGTTAATGGTCACATCTGAGAGCATCATTGAAAGCCGATATTCTCCATCAACAAGTTGGTCTAGGCCCACGCTCGGGTAGGAGGTCACCCGCCATGGTTCGTTTGGAAAATGTTCGACCCTTGCGTTGTTCATTAGGGCGAGTTCATGCTCACCTTGCCCGAGTGATGTCGTGATTTGAATTCCGGATAGGGCATAACTCAGGCTACGATGAATTGGTTGGTTCTCCTCATCGTGCACGGTGATGATCATCCAATGGGCCCTTGATGCGTTGTGTTGAATTGGCACTTCTTCATGAGAGGCGGAAAAAGCGATGGTTTCGGAACCAAGCGGGGAATCTATGGAAACGGATCGAGCCGTCTCATTCACCGCAAAAATACCGATGGTCGATTGATTCAAGTGCTGAATCGTGATTTCTTCATTGGGGACGAGGTCCGCAGCAATGGTCCAAGTTTCGACCTTGTCTATTGGGCGAATGTATGTGGCCTGTAGAGCAAGTGTATGACGTATCCCAGTGCCTTCTGGTGCTGCTCCAGCAACATCAATTCGGTCTTGGAACCGCTCCGAAATTCCAACTGCACTGTTCCAATTTGTGTTGTCTTCAAAATCACTCAAGTATGGGTTAAGGAAAATCCACACGCCGCCCATGATGGTGATGACCATTGCGAGCAACATCACCACGCCCAATACCTCGCTTACCGCGCGGTCATCCCTTCGCAGAGATGGGCGCGAAACGAAGCAGGCTTCTGTGTTCACGGGTGACACAGGGTTCGGTACCATTTAGCCCTTCACCTTTCACAGGGTGATTTGAGCCATATCTTACCCGTTCATGCTTTGACGGAATCGTTCGCCTCAACCGAGGCTTCGTCGTCTGTTTGGCCGACATAATGGGTCACTTCTGGACCGTCTTGAAGCGAGATGGAGATGTCACCGGAGAACACCTCGTCAATGTGGTAAAGGACAGTTGATTCCGCGAGGTGCGGACGGTTGTTCTTTTCTGACAGATGCGTGAGGCTTATGCTTCTGGTAGCCGCCGTGCAGACTTGTGCCAAGAAGGCGCCTGTTTGGTCGTTTGAAAGGTGGCCTCCTCTGCCACTGATCCGATCTTTAAGCGAATATGGATACGGGCCGTTCATGAGTCGGTCATGGTCATAGTTTGCTTCAATAGCGATGTGCTCACAGCCGCGAACATGGTTGACAAGTTCGTCGGTCCAGGAGCCTAAATCTGTGATAATAGCTGCCCGTTCACCTCCATGGCTGGCTACGAAAGCAACGTTATCGGAACCTGAATGAGGGACAGGGACGGGGAGGATGGCTAAATCATCACCCACTCGCACCATGTCAAGCGCCTCAAAGTACGAGGTCAACTCTGGATTCAGGCCTAATTCCTGTGCAGTGCGCTCATTGGCAAGCACTTGCAACCCCCAACGCTTCTGAACAATACAAGCCCCACCGCCGTGATCACCATGGTGGTGGCTGATGAAAACACAATCGATTTCTGTTGGTTTAATCCCCAGACGATTGAGTCGCTTCTCTAACTGAGCTCCACTAAATCCTTGGTCAATGAGCACTTTTGCACCCTTTGTCTCCAAGAGCGTCGAGTTGCCTCGACTTCCGGTTCCAAGGTGTGTGATGCTCATTGACATGGGGTTCAACTCGGCCTGAGCGCGTTCGGAACTTGAACAGTGCGCTATGATTTGATGTGTATACGCTCATTTGACAGTTGCTATGTTTGATTCAAACCGGTTTTTAGATGTGATTGGGATTGAAATATTAGCCGCATAATTCAGAAATGTCCGAACATCGTTCCATCATCCTCATAAGTGTCGATTTGAGGTTGAAGGTTAGCGAAGCCTATGCTTGGCCCCCGGTGTTCCTATGCGACGAAGCCTAACCACTCTTCTCACCACGCTTGCTGTTGTGGCGAGCCTCGTCTTTATGTCGCAATTTCCTGCGATTTCCTCGGTTTCCAGCGTCCATCCTAAAACCACAGAGGGGGAACGTCCGCCTTCGACAGACACGGACGGTGACAAAATACCGGATGTCCATGAAAATTTATTCGAAGAATGGATGAATTGGACCACGGTCGATGGTCGGGATGTGTACATACCGGGTATGAATCGTGAAGACGCATCAGATGCCTTCGTCGATTTTGATAAAGACGGTTTGAACGCTACTGAGGAATACTGTTGGCCATACCCAGCGAACTGCACTGCTTCTGGATTCCCACGGGGCTTGACCGGCACCGTTAACGCTGAAGGGGACCGAAGTTACCTCGATCCTCGAGTTGCTGACACTGACGGTGACGGTATGCCGGATGGCTACGAAGCCTACATGTGCCACCGTACGGGTGGGTTCGACATCTTCACACTCCGATATGTTTGTCCTGCTTTCGATCCATTGAATGCCAGTGACCTCACAGATGACCCCGACCAAGACGGATTTGACGTCAACCGTGACGGTGTGCTCTCGGTCACCGAACGGTTCACCTCTCCCGAGGAATACAGACAAGGGGCACCAGCAAATCACACCACTGAATTGGATGGACTTTGGTGTTCTGCGACCCTGCCAGAAGGCTCCATTTTACTCAATTGGCCTTTCATTCCAACCGGTGCAAACGCCACCTTTGACAATTTACTTTCAGCGTGCACAACCAACGCCACGAATGTCGTCGATGAAGATTTGTGGCTCGGAACCGACCCCCTCCTCGATGATTCAGACCGATACCACTGGGACGGTTTCTCAGTTCGACGACTCTTCCCTTCTTTTGGAGATGGAATACCAGATGGTTGGGAGGTTCACTTCGGACTCGACCCACTGAACAGAACCAACGCTTTAATCGATCACGACCAAGATGGCTGGGATGCCAACCGTGACGGAGGTGTATCGCCGGATGTAAGCCGTACCCTGACTGCAATCAAGTTGGGTGAAGCCTTGTCCACACTCGAAGAATACCTCGTTCACGAAGACGATGGCAACACTGTCATTGCCGGATTGAAGACCGTCGCTTATGGCGCCGGAGAGGGTACGAGTGCAATGGTCCCCCTTTCGTTCACTGCCCCAGTTGAAGAATTGAGCGTCATGCATTACGACATACGTGACATCGAAACGGATGGAACCAATGTCTATGTGACCACGCGCTACGGCTTGACATTCCTTGACATGGACCTCGGTTCAAACACAGATCAATGGATGCCACAAGGGGTAGAACTGCATGATTCATTGCTTTTGAAGAATGAAGACGATGCCTTTGCTCTTGCGCTAGCAACAAGCGCAGGTCTTGCGGTGGCGCCACTGCAAGCCGACGGATCGTTCTCTGAATTAAGCGGCTGGTCATGGAGCATGGGCGATGGATTGAACGCACTTACAATGCTCGACATTGAAGGACAAAACCAGCAATTAGTGGCATTAGGCGATGCTGGAGCAGGTGCGGTCATTGAAATCAATTCAGCAGGTAGTATTGTCGATACCTATGCTCTATCAGCCACGCTCACTTCCCTGCTTAGTGAATCCAACGCCAGCGTGACATCCATTGCGCATGGTGCTGTGGGTGGTGGCACCAACATGCTGATTGTTGGGACCGACCGTGGGATGATTACTGCAGAAACGGCAACCGTCCGCGACGACCTCACAGCTACATGGCGGTTCCATTACACCACGGAAACCACTCCAATTCCAACCAATATTGATGAATTGAGATCGCTTTCCCTCGGCATGGTTGCAAATCCAGCAGAAGTTCGAACTTTGGTCATCGATGGGCCGAATTCAGACAACGCTCAAGTGGTCTGGTTTGGAACGCCATCGGGCTTGCATCGTATGGACTTGCTCAGCAATTCCATCAGCCATAGCGGATTGCTCGAACACCCAGGTCTCGAAGGAAAATTCACTCGAGAACTCAACAACATCCACTCCATTTTCCCAACCGGTGACGAACTTCTTATTGGGTCCCAAAAGGGCCTATGGGCCATCACAGGTGATTACACAGCAGTGTATGGTCTGCAAAACCAAGAGGCCATCTATGGTGAGTTGACCACGCTGAATTGGTTTGCCGATGAGGGCAACATCACCATCCTTGCTGGCTCTGCACCGGGGATGTATGCCAATCTGGAACTGATGAATCCAGGTGCGAACGATTCTGATAACGATGGCATGCCGGATGGCTGGGAAGTCGCCAATGGTCTTGACCCGACAGATCCCTGGGATGCCCTTCTTGATATGGATGGGGACGGGCTGGACCTTGATCAATTGGACGATGGTTTCCTAGAACGCCTGTGGACGAACTTGGACGAATTTAGGTACGTCAAAACAACCACTCAAGGTTACAACTCGACCAACCCTCGCGTCGGTGATACCGATGGGGATGGGCTCGGTGATGGTGAGGAGTACTTCGGATTTTTCTACCAAGAAAGCAACCTTTGGTGCCATTATACCGTGCAGTTAGAGTACGTGTGCGATGATGCTACGGGCGCTGCTGCCAACGCTACTTACCTCGGCCTGTCGTCAAGTGACCTTGGTACGGACCCGACGAATTTCGATTCCGATGGTGACGGTATGCCTGATGGATGGGAAATCACTCACCGCCGATGGGTCGGTTCGAGCTTCACCGGCGGCAATAATTGGTCACTCGACCCAAACCGAGCAGATGATGCAAATTGGGATGCAGACCGAGATGGTTTGCCAAATTTGTGTGAATACCAATGGTCATTGGTAAAGGGTGCAGCAATGGAAGGCCTGTTGCTCGAAACTCACGGGGAAACTGCGGAGGCGGCAGAATCTTGGTCCACTGCAGATCCAAACAACGTCGACTCTGACGGTGATTCCTTGCCAGACGGGTGGGAGTCAGACGGAGCCTGTGACTGGGACCCGTCGCGGAGAGGCGTGAACCCACTCAACGGTTCGGATTTATTTGAAAACCCAGACGGGGACGGCTATGACATCGACCGAGATGGCGTTCTTGAAGAGAACGAGGCCTTCGTCAACTGGCTTGAATTCCACGTTCGTTCTGACTTGTTCAGCACCAACACAACCCTGACTGGTCAACCACTCCCAGACGGTTTCAGCACTGACTTATTCCAAAATATCGGTGACTACGGGGCGCCAGAAGGCACCTTTGGCGAGCGTGCCTCCGGAGCAGTTACTGCACCACAACCACTCACTAGCAAGGGTGCAGCGGACCCACTCAATGCGGATTCCGACAACGATGGGATGCCTGATGGATGGGAGATTTGGTTTGCTCGATGGGACATTCTAGCCGATGCATGGACTCTGAACCCGCTTGATGCAAGCGATCGCTGGCAGGACGCAGATGAAGACGGGATGGCGAATTGGGAAGAGTACAACGCCATTGCCCCCGAATACAGCGAGACCGACGCCAATCGTTCCTCTCCTCAATGGTTTGTCACCACGGTCGGATCGGCATTTGCGCTTCAACAGTGGCCAAGCATCTCGACAACAGAATCGTTCGGCTCTTTCTTGACGCAAGAACAGATTAACATCAGTGGCTGGACTTCGGATCCAAACAACGTCGATACGGACGGAGATGGTATGATTGACGGAATTGAGCATCTGTTTACTGCTTGGAACCTTTCAGCCGAGACATGGACCTTGAATCCACTCGTTGCTGGGGATGGTAATTTCGATGGTGATGAAGACGGACTCATCGATGCACAGGAATTTGCTTTAGCGACCACCAATCCCGATAACGGCATTGATCAACCCAGCGACGCACCACTCCTCCACATTGACGGCGATGCCCAGCAAGCCTCGGAAAAAGCACAACGGGTGTTTAACATCCTGATCACAAAAGAAACCAGAGGCAAGCGGTTGCTCACAGACTTCAATGGGTGGCAGCAAGGCGAACCGCCCAATGCAATTATCTCTATTCTTTTGGGCATGACGGATCCGACCAACCCGGACACGGACGACGATGGAATGTACGATGGATTCGAATATTGGTTTACAGAATGGGACCTTGATCAAAATCGCTGGAGCATGAACCCCCTGATTGACAATGACGTCAATCTTGACACGGACGGGGACAGCTTCGATTGCAATAACGACGGCTCGATCAGCGAAGAAGAACAATTCACGAATTTACGCGAATGGGAGTCAAGAACCTGGGGCAAATACAGCGAACGAACCACCGTTCCTGCAGCTTTAGGCATCATTGATTTCGGCGAAGACGCCATGTCAGCTTACATGGAAGAAACCGGTATGACTCTCGTTCAAGCAAAAGATGCCCTCTACGATGATTTCATCGAAAAGTCCCCGGAAAGTGCGGCAAGGATGACCAAGATTAACCAGAACAATTTCGACAATTTCAACCGGACCCTCATCGGAGTCGCCGATCCAACAAGCGCAGATTCTGATGGCGACGGGATACCTGATGGTTGGGAATTCTGCTATGCCGTGTATGGGATGGAAGACCCATCTACAATCAACCATTGGGCTTCTAACCCAATCAATCCTTGGGATGTGGCTTACGACGGTGACCGGGATGGATGGTACGACCGCTCTGCGTTCGACATACCTGCTGGCCAAGGCACATGGGATGGGCGCGTGTTCACGCCATCTTCTTCCATTGTCCAACCAGGCATCGGTGACTTGCCGTTCACCAATTGGATGGAATGGGATAACGATACTCGTCCAGACCTCAATGATTCAGACGGTGACAGCATCTCGTACACAACCACAATCTCTAATGGTGCTGTTGTTGCTCACGACAGAGATTTCAATCTCTCTGACGGTCGTGAGGTGTTCAAGTACGGGATTAACCCGAGCGATAACGACACAGATGGCGACATGATACCCGATTGGTATGAGTATGCCAAGGCTTGGAACGAATCAAATGACAACTTCAGTTCATTCCTTCAAATCCGAGTGGTTTGGATTGATGCTGCGACAGGAGGTCAATGCGACACCGATACGAATTCTTGCTTGCCACTTTCACAACAAGGCGCTGATGGTATTCTCAGCCGTCCAGACTTGACCTACACCTGGTTCACATTGGACCCAGCAGATCCTTTGGATGCGAATCTGGACCCTGATCAAGATGGAAATTGGGATTGCAGCGGAGCAGGTTGTGTCTATGAACCGTACACCAATTTCCAAGAATTCTATGCCGTAACGGACAGTGAATTCTCATCACCAAATGCAGTTCGCTTGAGTGGCCTCATCTATGACGGCGAAATTGTCCTAGAATGGTGGCAATTCAGAGCTGCCATGCTGGGCCTCGATGAAACAGGTTCCAGTTCGGAAAATTATCTAAAGATGGACAAATCCTTCTCCAATGACATCCGTTTTGCCTACATTGTTGATGACAAGGACTCTAATTTCCTTGTTCTTGATGCGGGTGATGATGAGGTCCATCTGGCCGGAAATTGGACCGATGCATGGGAGATATACTACTCTGGTTCGCCATTCACAGCGCCGGTTCGTGCTGTTGGTGAACATGAGTATGGCTGGTATCTTTTGGATTACGACAACGATCACATTGCTGAGGGAACAGATCCGACCAACTGGGATACCGATGGTGATTGGATGGTGGACTGGTTCGAAGTTCGCGACGATGAAGAAGACGGGGTTCGGGGCGATTCCTCTCCGATTCGTTATGATTCACGTCAAACTGGCTGATGAAGCCGACTGACACGACGGCGTATTGTCTAAAGCCTCCCTCTCCTGTGCCCACGCATGGGAAGCGTCATGCATGACAACATTTCATCCGGGCGCGGCGTGATGTTCATGCTTTTTGCCATCATGGTGCTCTCACCAATGTCACCTCTTGCAGATGTCGTGGTGGAACCCGCCGAGGCGTCAGGCGTCGCTCGCCACGTCTACGAATTCGCCGATGGCTCAACAGAATATGTTGCCCTGTATCAAGGTGGAAATCCCGACGCAGGCGCGGAAATCGCCTTGCCAAGGGGGGCAAAAATTACCGATGTCACCATGACCCTTTCAGGGGCATCAGCAACCGGTTGGTCACAAATTCTCGATGACGATCGATCAGATTGGATGGCAGGTCAACCTTCCTCCAGCGATGCACGTAGCGGTGACCTCAGCCTCGCCTTCGAGAACACCACTGAGGCCTTCTTCTCGCATGGTTACGACGAAATTACAGATCCTAATTCCGATGCTTGGCTGGACAATGGTTCCTATGCGCTCCGGCAGCCGCACACCTCGAACGCCACCGAAAGCCGGTTCTCCCAGCAGACCCTAAAAACAAGTACTGCGTTGATGAAACAGTCCCAAGGAGCCATTCTTCAACACCACGATTGGGTGTTCATGTCCACTTGGAGTTCATCGAATTTCAATAACATCGTCCAACGACTCTACCCAAACAACCTCACGAGGGAATCCACCTTGCACCTCGATGAAGGTTCTTGCAACATCAATTTCCTTCACCCGAGCACCTACTACGGTTCGTATGGATTCCGTGATTGGGCGGTCACAGACGACGAACGAATGTTCGCAATTCTGTCAGGATATCGCTATCACTACAGTGCCTCTGCCCCGACACAATATCACCGTGTTGTGGAAATGGATATTTCTCGGGACGATACGTGGGTTTGCCTCGATACGTATGATGTGTCTCCACAATATTCGGACTACACTGCTATTGCCTATGATCGCACAACAGAAGAAGTTTGGATTGTTCATAACACCCAGCGACGGATTGTCCCCTACACCTTCTCTGATGCCGCTGATGGACAATACACGCGTGGTTCGAACATGTATTCGTATTCCTCCTCCTCAGGTTCATCGTTCGAATGTGGTAAAACAGGACAGCAAGTGCGTGGCCTCGAAGTGAATGACACCACGTTCTTCATGCGATGTCAAAAAGGTTCGACGAGCCAAGACAAAGATCAACTCGAAGCCTGGTCCATTTCCGGGTCCTCGACCTCCCTCGTCCCTCAACTTGGAACCCGCTTGATTTCAGCCCTTGGATATGGCTTGCAGTACGATGGAAATCACTTCGTAACCGTTGACTGTGGATATTCAACTTGGTCCTCCTCTACCCTGTATTATCGTGAATATGGTACTGGTTGGCAATACGAAACAACACCTGCTCCCGGCACGACCACATGGTACGGTCCAGTGACCACTTCCAGCGAAAACATCGTCGCAGCTAACATGCAGACCTACTGGTCCGCCGCCTCCACAGGTGACCGAGTTGATTATTGGATCTCTGCAGATAATGGAACTCACTGGGAATCTGTCGTTTCCAATGAAACCATTCACTTTGCCTATCCCGGAAACAACCTCGTGTGGAAAGCTCAACTCATCGGTTCAACAGCAGTTTCTTGGTGGGTCGATGTCGAGATGGCAACGACCTACGTCGCCAGTGGTTCATGGACATCAGACCCGTTAACGGTCGGTACAAAGGTCGGAAAGGTCCGGCCACAGTGGGTTTCAACAACACCGGTTGGCACATCCCTCCAAGTTCAGGTATCCAACGACAATGGGTCCACATGGTTGCCTGCAGTCAACGGCCAAGAAGTTAGTTTCTCTGCCGATGAAGCTGGTTCAATCGTTCGATATGCTGTGAGCATGTCAACAAGCGACCCTTCTGTAACGCCGATGATTGATACAATGCTCCTTGAGTACGAAGAGGGCTATCCCGACCGGCCTCAACTTGACGTTGGTAACGACTTAGTTTGGGATTGGGAATCCCTGCTTTTCCTCAATGAATCTGCTGTTGAGGCAAGCGATGAATCCGTCGTCTCGGTGGATGTGAAGTTTGCACCCACATTGATCGCAGCGTTCAATGCGGCAGTCCCTGATAATGGCGAAGGCGATGTTTTGATCCCAATTGCAGTCAAAGCAGCGAGTTCAGGAAGGGTGAAAATTTCCAACATCGATATTGCTTACAAGATGCAAACCCGGGCAGTTGATGCTTCACTAGAGGGCGGCATGGTCGCCCCTGATGGTGTCTATCGCAATCTCATCACACGCGTTGCACCTGGCGATGATGTTGACTACGTCACCGATGCCTTGGTGGCGCTGAGCAATTCCTACGGTGAGAATCCTGCATTCTCATGGGAACGCGGTGATGCTTGTTCTGTTGTCAGCGATGGTGGTGGAATTGTCGTCTTTGACGCGGCAAATTGCACCTCGACCACGGATGCATTGGGTGTTGTTTCAATTCGGATGCCGATGACCATCGATTGGAGTTGGGATGATGAATCGGGAACACAAGCCTTGATTTCGGTTGAAGATGCCCTCGGACTGGCCGTTGCCGCTTGGGAAACGCCATCCCTTGATTTGGTTGTGGAAAATGACATCCAACTCGATGGGCTTCGTATCTATGAAGAAGGCACCAGAGAACTGTACAACCTCGATTGGGTTCGAGGTGGTTTCAACCTCACCTTCACAGGAGGTATACACTTCCAAAATTCACAACTATCCCCCCTTGCCGGACAGTTCAACTTGACCATTATTGGGCAAAATGTAACCTATGATGGAGATCCGATTGGCGAACCTGTCGTCTTGGCCACAGAGCAAAATCCTGCATTTGGAAGGTACAACATCACCTTCACCTCACCTGTGGAATCTGCCCCCGGTGGAATGGTGTTCTACGTCATAGCCACAGATTTACCGAACGGATCCACTTATGCTAACCCCGGTTACAATTCGATGCGTTTGGTGTTGGATGGAAATTCACCACTTGTCCTTTCATCAACCCCCGGTGATGGTGAAGAACGCCACGCTGGACCGCCTGCACCAGGAGGTCAGTCTCTCAGCGTTGTCATTCAAGATTCGGTTGACCCACCAAACCAAATCACTCTGCATTACTGGATTGGATGCAAAGCAAGTTCGGCGATTGGTTGCAGCGATTACAACTTTGACGGACTGCCTAATGAAGATGAATATGAATTGAAGACGCTGTCCTCTCCTGAGATTCAAGCAGGTGGCCTTAACATCTTCCAAGGACTCATTGATGATTCAATGCTCACCCATGGGCAACGCGTGTCCTATTACGTCACAGGAAAAGACGCACAAAACAATGCTGTTGCAATGGGTCGTGGACCTGTGTGTCCAGACTCAAGTCAGCCCTGTGGTTACGCCCCTGGCGAAACACAACCTGATTGGAACAATGATTTGGGGACTTACAAAATCCGCGTCGAATTTGAACCGCAATTGGATTTGGATAATTCTACCATTTTAGGCCACGATGACCAAGCTGCTTTGCACCCTGGTATTCCGTACTCCGCTCAAATTGTTCTCTCCGATCGCAATGGTTGGCAAGATATCCAGTATGTCCAACTCGCTCTTGGCGGAGATTATGACGACGATGATACTTCGGTGTTCATCTCCCTCATGGCTGACGAAAACGGTGAGCCCCAAGCCGTCATGGAATCTGGCTCAAACAACATAGCTGTTTCCAATTTGTATTCCTCGGTCTCACTTGACGAAAACAACAACAGCATCATCAAGATTCTCGCACGGTTCCAATTGACTTGGACGTTCCCTGAGAGTTTCGATACCAACGGAGAAAATCAAGTGATCCCTAAAATCCTGGTGACTGATTTACCATGCAATGAAGGGGAGGTCACGCCATGTTTCGAAGCCAAAGCAGGATTGGGCAATGATGCATGGAGCCTGGACAATGACTTCAGATTCGACACGATGGACGGTCACATACGAGCAGTCGAACTTCGCGACGGGACAAATCATTACAATGACGATTTCAAGGAAACGCTCATCGGTGCTGGACAAGCCCTCCGCGTCAGCGGTCGAGTCCTCTTCTCGGAGGATGAAACCCCTGCTCCAGCAGGCGCCTTTGATGTCGTGTTTGGGGATTATGACCATATTTGGCGAACATCGACAAGGGAAGCCGGCGAATTCAGCCTCGACCTGTTGGTCCCATCCGTTCGTTCCGGTCAGCTCGATCTCCGTTTGGATATGGACGATCTACCTGGTTTGGCGATGGACGAAACGCAAATCATTCCTCGTGTTCGCCTTGCGGTTGACAGCACGCGACCAACAATTGCAGCCATTTCGCTCGAGGAAGTCTCCTCAGGTTCACCGCTCTCAATCGGTGAAGCAGGCGACTTGCTGGTGATGCTCGAAACCATTGACGACTATGGATTCGACCTCGACGAACCGGCAGTTCTCCACTACAGGGTTCGAGCAGGTGAGGCAGAAATTTCGCGTGGCAGCGTCCCCCTCCCAGAGACAACACCGTTTGGCGACCAATTCTTCTGGACAGGGGCCCTCGATCTCACAGATTCTGGAGCCACTGTCCTGTTGCCGTCCTATGTCGTTGATGTCTGGGTATCCGGCTCTGACGCTGCTGGCAATCCATTTGATACAATCGACAACTCGATCAACACGCCGATTGCCTCATGGCCGTTGGCGCTTGTTGGACCATCCGTGGATTTTAGTCATAAGGACACACGATTGTCATGGAGCAATCCTTCCCCAGTTGAAGGCTTAGCAGTCAACCTCAATGTCATGGTTCTCAACCAAGGCGGCAAGGGCGATGTCGCTTTTGTCCTACAGCGCGCTGTTGAAGGTGGCTTTTGGGCAGAAGTAGCAAGAAGCGATGTCGTTGCATCAGCGGGCGGTCTAACGGAAACACAATTGCCGACAATAGCCGATGTTAGCCCCGGGGAAACAGTGGAATACCGTGTTCTTGTTCTCGTGGATGAAGTCGAAATGGACCGCCGAACTGTAGATCCATTGATTGTCAAGGGGGAAACGGTGCGTGATGGCGACGCACTTGCTCAACAAGCATCTGAGAGCACCTTTGCCATCGTTCTCTACCTCGTCGCAATCGTTTCACTTTCATTTGCCATGTGGATGCTTGTTATGACTCGAAAAATGAAAGTCGAAGAGCTTGAAGGTGGTGTGACAGACGAAGCAGAATCTGTGTTAGAGGACCTCAATCAGGCCAAGAATGTACCCGATGTGTTCTTGGGAGATTCCCAAGCTCAAAACACACCTGCGGCCACTGAACCGGTCACAGCTCCAGCACAAACCTCCACCTCCCAGCAGCGACCTCCGCCTCCACTTCCTCCGACTGGTCTTCCTGAAGGTTGGACACAAGATCAATGGAACCACTTTGGATGGCAATACGTCGAATCCATGATGAAGTGAGGCTGTGTCAATGTCAGATGCACCGGATACGGCCGTCGAAGGCATGGTTACCATGCAAGAGCGAGTTGTCAATCTCATCAATCAACTTAGCATGCCGCTGATCGAAGTCAGTCTTGTGGTTGGTCGTCACATCGCCGGTCTTTCTCGCTCGCTTGACGCCCACATCGAAGCCACAGGGCAAGTTTTCAATGAGCGAATTACCACTCCTTGGCCCATTGAAGAAGGGACGGAAGGGGATGTTAGCGCCACATTCGACCTCGAAAAAATATTCAAAATCATTGATGAAGATCGAATGGATATCCTTTCGACCCTCATTCGTGTGACATTGGTCGAGATTGAAGCGACCTTGGCAGAGGGGTTGTTGGCGTTGCGTCCTTGGGAAGCACTTTCACGCTCCCAACTTGCTCGGGCACAAGGTCCAGGTCAACTCTTTTCACCGCTGGAAATTCCAGAAGATTGGTGATGCATGGGTTTGAAAAGTTGGCAATGGAGGCTTTGACATGAAGGGAAAACAATTGTTTGGTTTCGCCCTGTTCGCGTTGCTGATTCTCCCAGCCATGTCAGGATGTCTTGGCGGTTCTGACTTTGTTGAGGAATTGCTCAATGAAAAAGGCATACCAGGCGGCTTAACTCTTGCTTGTCTTGATGGAAGCACCTACACCAAACTGGTGATTGAAGTCGATTATGAAACTGGCCACAAACCAGAAAGCAGCAGTACGGATATGCTTGTTGAACGATTGGAGCAAGTGTGTGATAAGCCTCGGGGCGTTGAAATTGTCTTCGCAAACACTGATTTTGAACATGAGGGGACATGGACTGCTCAGGATGTGCGCGATAAGGCTTGGACAACAAAGGACGCAGATGTCCGTGACGGCTCCACTTTGACGTGGCAAATCATCTTCCCTTCCAACACCTATGAGGATGACAACGTGCTTGGTGTCGCAGTTGATGCTTCGACGATTGCTATCTTTGGCGAATCTGTCGATGAAGCAGAGGGATTCTTTGGACGTCCATCTGCAGAAGAAGTTGAAAACAGCGTTGTGATCCACGAAGCGGGTCATCTGCTTGGTTTGGTGAACCTCGTCTACACTTCACCCGCAGACCATGAAGATTCTGAAAACAAAGGCCATTCGAACAATGAAGACTCAGTCATGTACTGGGCTATTGAATCACGTTCAGTCGGGTCCTTCATTTCGGGTGATTTGCCGACAGAATTTGATCAAGACGACCTCGATGACATGGTCGGACTCGCCGATGGTTCAATATCCTGCACAAGCCAACTTTGGCGTCCTTAATCATTGGGCTCTGTGCCAAATTTCGTGGCACTCGACCACGCATCATAGATGGAGAAAAGCCAAAGTCCAAGCCAAAGAACCAATGTTAACGCCAATGGTATTTGGAGCAAAAACCAGTCAAATCCTCGCCGATGTTGTCGATTGAAATGCTGGCCAAGGAAGAGGAACGGGACTGCAGCAAGCAAAGCGGCAACAAGAGGCCTCAAAGTCCCCCATGCCCCAACACCAAAGGTAATCTGCCGCCAAACTTCTCGAAAGAACCTCACTTCTCGACGGTCGGAAATTTGGTTTTTGTCAGGCGCAGGGAACTGTACAACCATATCTTCCAACAAATCCCCCCTTCGCTCTGATACTTGGTAGGTCTTCCTCTTTGTCAAGATGACGCATGGAAACGAGGTGAGGACTCAAAAACTGGCACCTCGAGCGACCACCGTGAAGCGCATTCTTGTCACAGGGTTTGAGCCGTTTGGCGCCTCTAAGGTCAATGTTTCTCAGGATGCCGTCCTGGCCCTGGAGGAATCCATGTTGTGTGAAGATCCTTGGTCTTCGCAACGTGAAATCCCCGATGCCAAAATTCACACGTTGTTGGAAAGAGAAATTCTAACTGTGGACCAAAAGGGAAGTCAGAGAACAGCGCAAAGAATTGCTGAGGGTGAACAATGGGATGGCATTCTCCACATTGGCGTATGCGGTACATGCACGACCCCTCACCTTGAACGGCGAGCCCAAGATCTGCTGCACATGGAGATACCTGACAACAGTGGACGTCAGGAACAATCCATGACACTTTCCGGCGAGGGGGATCTTACGAGCACTGCGCCAATCAATCTGTGGCTTCAGAATTGGTATACAGATGCTAAGGCATCCTTCGATGCTGGCACCTACATCTGCAATGAAACGCTCTATCGGAGTTTACAAGCGCTTGGCGATACTTCAATGCCATGTCTCTTTTTACACCTCCCGAAAGCGGAAACATATCCATTCGAGAAAAGCATGGAAGTGGTGCAGGAAGTTCTTGCCCGAATGGCTCACAAACCTGTGATGTCCGTTGCAGGTGCTGTTTTCACTCACGATGGCCGATTTTTGGTCGCACGGCGGGCAGAGCATGAGTCACATTCTGGCACTTGGGAATTTCCAGGTGGGAAATTAGAACCTCAAGAAACGCCGCATGCCGCCATTGAACGGGAAATAGAGGAAGAGTTTGGTTGGAAGGTTCAAGCTCAAAAAAGCATTGGGACATGGTGGCATCATTTTCCGTCAGTCACCATTGCTTTGAATGCAATCTTATGCAATTTTGATGGCGATTTCCCTTCATTCGAGGTCCAGGAGCGCTGGACTTCACACGATCGAGTTGAGTGGCACACGGTCCCAAGCAGTTCAATTCTTGATTTCACAGGTTCAGACCAACACATTGCAGTGGCCCTTTTGGATGGCGGGCATTTGAGTTAAGTCCAGGTGCTGGCTTCTCCATCCTTCGCCATTGCCCGTTCATCATCCAATGTTCTGGGAACATGGTCTCGTCCTTTGTGCCATGTGGCAGCATGAAGCCAATCGAGCAAGTTTGGTGCTGTGAGGTGGACATCGATTGTGCCACCAAGCGGCGTTTCATCAGGAAGAGGAAAAGCGACCTTTCCAACAATAGCAGCCTGCCGAGACAATGAAAATTGGGTAGTGTTTTCCTTCATATTACGCCCCATTGCGTCCAATGCGGTGTCAAGGATTCGTTGGGTATGAAGAAGAACAAGGAATTTACCAATTGGTACGTCTTCTGCGGCCCATTCTTGTCCAGTGGCAGATCCAAATTGTGGCTGAACAACTTCTGTTGGAAGGGGGAATTCAGGAAACAATGCCTGCATAGCATCGGCCACTTTGTTTGGATCGTCTGCTCCTTTTAGTCGAGTGATGATCTTGATGGAAACCCCCTCATCTATGCCATTGAGTTTGACAAGAGGTTGGTCCATGATGTTCGCTATGGGCATGGTGCACATGAACATGCCTTTCATCGCATTTGAAAGCGAAGAGGTGAAAATCCCCAATCATCAGCACGATTCATGGGGGCAGTTTTCACACCGAACATTGTGACTGTCCTGCCCGTGTTGAATGAAGAAAAATACATTGCAGCGTGTCTTCACTCTCTGATTGAACAGTCATACCCTTCTGGCCTTCATTCGATCATCGTGCTTGATGGTGGCTCGACAGATCGAACTAAGGAACTGGTACGCGAAGCAGCCAAAGTATCTCACGAAGCGGGTGGCCCGAACATTGAGTTGCACCACAATCCAGGGAAATTTGTCGCACAAGGGCGAAACCTAGCAATGGCAATGCTTCCAGATGAAGCCACTCACGTGCTTGAGTTGATCGGGCACAGCACTGTCGCCGTAAATCATCTCGAAACTTTAGCTACAGAGTGGGAGCGCATCGCAGCAATAGAGGGTAAACCCCTCGCCGCACTTGGGAGCCGGGTGTTGCCCCGTGAGGGTGACTTAGGACGAATTGAAACATGGGTTGAGGCAACCCTCAATTCTCCATTAGGAAGCGGAGGGGGGCAATTTGATGCTTTTGAGAAGGCATCACCATGCCGTATTCCAGCCTTTGTCCTTCATTCACGAAAAGCAATCGAAGACGTCGACGGTTGGGATGAATCATTCATCTCAAGCCAAGACAGTGACTTGTCTATGCGGTTGGCTGGAAAGGGCTACGCGCTTTGGCGGACACCAAACGCCTCGGTTCATATGACCAAACGAACCGACCTCTCCCGGTGGTGGAAGATGGGGCACAGGTATGGTTTTTGGCGAACAAAAACAGTTCTCAAACATCCAAAACGTCTGAGTGTTCGTGAATACTTACCGTGGTTCGGCCTTATCATGACATTTGCGCTCGCCTCCATCACCCCAGTCTATGCTTCTGTGCCCATACTGGCCTATGCGAGCGTGCTCTTTTTGGAGGGGGTTCGAATGATGATGCGCTTTGGACGTCCTTCTTTGGTGATTGGTGTTCCTATCTGCATGGTTCTTCTTCACACCAGTTTCTCAATTGGTTTGCTGGACGGCTTTTTGCGTAACGGTAGGGCTTCTTCTGATCGTTAACCACAGACACAACCCACGGTAACATACATCAATTAAGGTGCAAAGCAAAGGAAGAGAGCGCATGGGGAACGAACGGAGTGTAACCTCGAAAGGTGTCGCAGCCCTTCCTCTTTTGTTGATGGCCTTAATCCATCTCACCGTTTCCCCGCTTCGTGAAATGTTCAAGATCGAACCATCGCTGATGTATGCTTGGTACGCAATCGCACTGGTTCTTGGGTTGGTGTTATGGCGAAAGTCCTCCATGGTTAAGGACCATGAATACCATCGCTCCCAAGTGATGAAGAAGATGAAAAAGGTCTACGAAGCCGAGGAAGAGGGTGTTTGGCAAAGCAATGCTGCACTTGGTTCGGAACTTTCTGCTGAGGCCCAATTGAAACTTCGTGGTCAAGTATCCAGCATCGATGGAGAGGCACCAGAGATGACGCTTGGTGAAGACGAGCGCGTTGACGTCACCATGTTGATGGACGCAGAACACATCCAAAAAGCAAACAGAAGGGTGAGTGGAACTGAAACCTTCGGTGAACAAGGTATTGATTCCACCATCGGGGCCGTGCGAAAGAAATCACCCATGGATTCGTTCCTCGATTCAATCTCTGTTCTCTTTGGCCGCGGTGATTCGGAAGACCGCCGTCGCTCGAGACAACAAGCTCGTCTAGCAGCGGCAGCGAAAGCCGATCCAGTCACTGCACAACGGCCGGTAGCGCCTATCCGCGCCGCAGGCGCATCAGAAGATACAACGTTGCAAGTCACTTCGGTGAGCGATGGAGGCGGGGTCGATTCGACGGTAACTGCATCAGGGGAAATGATTGAAGAATCCCGTCCCTTGACCGAGTCAGAAAAAGTGTATGCATGGGATCAGCCACAACAATCCCAAAATGCAACGAGCATTGAATCAATGGCCATGCTCTCAACCCCAATTGTAACCTCTGCACCCATGGTCCAATCAAAAGCACCTCAGGGTGTACTTTGCAAAGGATGTCAAAAACCAGTCACTCCTGGAGAGCGCTTCTGCCTACATTGTGGTCTTGATGTATGACGGCCTCTTTGCAACTCAAGGTTGAAAGAGGTCTTGCCACAGGCTTGTTCAACGGGTGATGGTGATGTCTGACAAACGTGACTATTACGAGGTTCTCGGTGTTGAAAAAAATGCCACTGAAGGGGATTTGAAAAACGCCTTCAGGAGCCTTGCTCGCAAGTACCACCCCGACCGCAGCACCGAAGATGGTGCTGAAGATAAATTCAAAGAAATTCAAGAGGCATATGCCGTTCTTTCCGACCAAGAGAAACGTGCTCAATACGATCGCTTCGGACACAACGGTCCAGGTGGCTCACCGTTTGGTGGGTTTGGTGGAGGCGGGGGCTTTAACATCAATTTGGAGGACATTTTGGGAGGTGACTTTTTTTCCAGCATGTTTGGGGGTGGAGGGGGAAGCTCCTCACGACGGCGTGGGAATGACATTCGTATTCGCCATACTGTGTCACTGCAAGACATCTATTCTGGAAGCAGTGAAGAAGTTGAATTGGAACTTCCAACGCCTTGTGACGCCTGTGATGGAACTGGTGCAGAGGGGGGAGAGACCCAAACTTGTCCAGACTGCAGTGGTCAAGGGCGTGTTCGAATGCGGCAACAAGTCGGTCCTTTCGTTCAAGACGTGGTCCGAGAGTGCCCTACTTGCAACGGTGCTGGCCAAACAGCAGCGCATACCTGTCCACCTTGCGATGGCACAGGTCAAACCATGAAAATGACCACACTGCGCTTCTCGATCCCTGCTGGCACTGAAGAAGGGACACGACTTCGCATGCGAGGCAGAGGTCAGCCGGCACCAAAGGGCAAAGGTCAACAGGGCGACTTGTTTATTGAAATTGAAGTTGAAGAACATCCTTGGTTTGAACGCTCTGGGCCTGATTTGATCATGTCCTTGCCCCTTGGATATGCAGACCTTGTTCTTGGGACCACGGTTTCTCTCGACCACCTTGATGGAAAAAGCCTCACCATCAAAGTTCCAGCAGGAACAAACTCAGGTGATACCCTTGAAATTCGAAAAAGAGGACTGCCAGGGCGTCGTTCTGGTGGTAGGGGTGATGTGATTGTCTTGGTTAAACTTCACATGCCAAAAAAGGTGGACAAGAAATCGAAGAAGGCTTTGCAAGAACTTCGCTCTTCGTTAGCCCCAACCGATCTCATCGATCGGATCAAAAGAGACGCATCAGACCGAAGGTCCTGATCATTCTTCCTCTTTGCTTATCATTTGCAACGTGCGAGGAATCTTCGCTGCCATTGCTTCACCGTTGCAACGTCCATTCATTTCAATGTCAACTGCTGAAGCACTGCCCTGCAATTCAAGGGTGAGGAATGTGAGGTTACCTTCACGCATGGTGTCGACGAAGATTTCCTCCCCTCTGTGGAGGAATTTTGGCTCGACTTGCCCCACCGTCCATCCTTCACCTTCTGGGGCGTCAAATCGGAGTGCAGCAAGTTCCCAGTTACCTTGGGTGATGTGGATTCCCACCATGATGGGTAATGCACCTTCTTGGTTAGCTAACCTCGGGTCAAGTCGCCATACGGCCATCGCCAGTCCATCGGTTCGATGTTCGATATCTGTTGGGCCCCAAGTGTCACACGCCGTCGCCCAATCGAGCTGAGTGATGGCTTGGAGGGAACGATCGAGTGATTTACGAAGTTTAGCAGGGGCTTCCTGTCCCGCATCCATCTGGCTCTTGAACCACTGAAGTTGAGCAGTTTTGACGGACAATTCTTGGGCAAGTTTTCTGTCAGCCGAGAACATCAATGCAAAGTAAAGGCAGGGGACTAGGAACAAAAGACCCATCACCCACCGGGCAACTTCGCCCCATTTCACTGTTGAATCATCGGGTGGGAAATAGGGTTCATCGCCTTCGTCAATCATCGTATAGGCGGTCGACAACACATACGGCAAACGGTCGGCATTCGACCCCCAACTGTGATTAGTGGCGTTGGCAACATCCACGTGACTTATTCGAGCAAAATGGGTTCCAGGTTGAAGTTCCAACGCAGTTTGCAGCTTCCCATTGACTTGCTGGACAACTCGTTCATCAACCACTTCCCAAGTGGTTTGGTCAATGTCCCACAATTCGAGTTGGAGGTGTTCCAACTGCTCACTGAGCACCTTGACTTGGATTAGGTGGATTGATGATTCATATCCGGTCACTTCGATTTTGAACACATCAGCAGTGTCATGAATCGCCAAGGTGAGTTCCCCCTCGATCCCATCGGCGGGGGGGTAAAGTTGCGGCCATGAACTGTTGCTCACATTGTTGCTTGATGGGCGGACAGTCGGTGCCTCCTGGCCAGAATCAAGATCTGCAAAGGACTTGCCGCTCAACTCAAAGGCGAACCGTTCACCATCGATTGAGAGCTTGAAGGCAGAAGCGTTTGGATAGGGGTAGAGGTGGCTAACTTCTGAATGCGTAAATTCCATCGATGTGCCCGACAACCATGACCCTGAAACCAGTTGCTCAACCTGGCCTGTGAAGTTTCTGTAAAGCGGTTCTATGGTGAGTGCAAATGTGTCATTGGTTTCGACAACAACAGTCTTGGAATGATGGCCATGCAGGATGAGGCTCGAACCAAGTTCAATCATGGAGGATGTTTGCTCGTTGAGGTGAACGGTTCGCATCAATGCATAGGCAGTTTCCGGCGATTGACTTGAGACTTTAATGATGAATCGACCATCCCCTTCTGCGGACCAAAACTCAGAGTTTGTTTGACTGTTGGTTGGCAACGGAACATTGTGCGAAATCCCTTGACTCAACAACGTTTCAGTTTCGTTTTGGAAAAAGACTTGAAGTTCCACATCACCTGTCAGGTGGGAAAATTTCAATTCCAAAGTCTGACCTTTCGTCGCTGGTACGGCGATAAATTCCGCTTGGTTTTGTTGGAGCATACCTGTCAAGAACTGTTCGGAGTCAAATTCACTTGATGGAATTGAATCTAAACTTCGAGTTGTATCAAAACAGTCGCTCTCAATTTGGCACATCCATGCTTGTGAAGACACCATTGCCTCTCCCGGGCTGGGGCGAACGGTCGGGTTGGCTTCATCAATTGCTTCAATCAGTGAATACGACACAAATTCCTGAATGGGTGATGTGATGGTCATTCGAGTCGTTTGATCTTCATCCGCCTGTTCATTGAGCGTTGAAGTCACGCTTGTCGAAACCCCATCAAGCTCTAACATTACGCTGCATTGATCGCAATCAACGCTCAAACTTGTCCATTCCCCTTGCTTCATCTGCCATGTGCGCTCATAGGTTTGGTCGGGGACAGTGAGGACTCCAATAATCCGCCCATCGCGGACGGTTTCTTGGTTGGCTTCAGGCGTTTGTGCCGAGGTTTCTACCGGGGAAGCCACCGTCATGAGGACGAGCACCAGTGCCAAGGTGATGGCACGAAGGGTTGCGTTCATCCCGTCCATGCTGGTGGCTGTTGGGAACTTGCTTTCAACTTAAGGCATGATTTGCTTCCAATCTTTCAAGAAGCAAGGGCCGCAGGCCAAGCCATGGGCGAAGGGTTGGGACGCAGCGTTATCGCTCGGCATCGGTTTGCTCGTTCATGGGCTTTGGGTGACCGAAAGCACCCAGTTGCCTTCACACCCGCTCTCGTCCTACTGGATGGAGACATCGATGTCAATGCGGCGCTTGCCCCGTTCGAATCGACGAGCACAACCACCATTCCATCCACGTTGTCGATGAGAAGCAGGCTACCACTTTCCCCACCCGACTTTGCGGCTCCATCACCAGAATGGACGGTCTCAGTCGGCCATGTGCTTCCTCCCTCGCTTGAAGAGGCAGATGCAGGCGAGCCAGCTGGAACGGCCCAATTGCTTCCAGTCTCATGGCAGCGATTGAACCACGATGACGCATTGACCGACCCAACGCTCAAACCTGATGTTGTGGTGTTGGTGGATGCGTTGCAACTTGCATCACAACCGGGTCGGTTGATTGAAGCAATCACTGTCCTCAAACGTAAATTTCCTGGAGCCCTTCTTTGGACACCTGGCCTTGGTGGTCCAGACAACGTGGCGCTTCTCACATGGTTCGGTGTTGATCTTTTCGACCTCTCAAGAAGCAGGCAGGCAACTGCAGCAGGGGTTCTTTTGACCGGGAATGGACCACGTCATCCTGTCGAATCCATGGGTGAATCTGCTTCCATGAAGGATCAAGTGGGGCACTGGGAGGCTGCCATTGCGGAAGTTCGCTCAGCCCTATCGACCGATCAAATGCGTTCGCTTGTGGACCGGCAATCGCTCAACAGCGCACGATCTGTGGAGCATTTGCGACGCCATGACGCCCTCTGCTCGAATCTTCCAGGCTTGCTTTCTTCCCATGTTGCCCGCACCCACGCATTCCCTTGCCACAGTGCATCAATACAAACCGACCCTCTGATCGGTGATTGGGAATCATTCATGAGTGAAACCTACACCGCTCCAGAAGGATTGGATACCATTCTGGTGTTGTTGCCCTGTTCGGCGAGAAAACCGTACCGTCTCTCAAAATCTCATGGACGTTTTATCCGTGCGATTGGGACCAGTGCATGCCATGAGGTGATGGTGACCTCTCCGCTTGGCCTTGTGCCAAGAGATTTGGAAGAAGTTTGGCCTGCTGCCCATTATGATCTTCCCGTCACGGGAGACTGGAGCAGTGACGAAGAGGACCGAATCCGTAGGATGTTTCAACGGCTCGTCGATCGCCACAATTACAAACGCATCATCAATCATTCCGGCATGGAATTGGAGCACGCTACAATCGATGTCATTGACACAAGAAGCGGCGAGGGTGCAGGTAGCCACGCAGCACTCGAGCGACTCACTGAGGCCGTTCGGGCTGCTGTCGATGAATTGAGCGCTCGTGGCAGAAAAAATGAACGCATGCTGCTTGATACCTTTGCCAGCGTAGCCCGAAAGACAATGAAGAACGATGACTGGGTAAAGCCACTAAAGGTTCGTGGCAAACCTCCTCGCTACCGCTTGGAAAAAGATGGAACACAGGTGGCATTATGGTCGATTGATCGAGGGGGCTTTTCGCTTTCAAAGGCCGTGATTCAGGATTTGGCTTCCACCAATGCACTGCCGGCCGTTCACCTACGTGCAGATGTCAAATGGAAGGGGGACATATTTGGCACCATTGTCGAACGGTTCGATGAAGACATTCGCACTGGAGCAGATTTGCTTGTGTATCAAGATGGCGCCGTCGTTGGACTCGCTCGGGCCCAAGCTCCAGGTTGGGAATGGCCGTCCACTCCGGGGCGTCTGGCGAAGTCACATCAGCGTCTTTGAAATTAGGTGTTCGGCGTGGCAGTCAATCGAATGACAGCATGGTCGGGCGTGGTTATGAAGCGGAGCGATTAAGAAGGGGTGACAAGTCGCCGTTTCCCTTGGAGATGTCCTTATGGCACGTATGTACAAGTCACGGAAAGGAAAGAGCGGCTCAACCAAGCCCTTTGTGAGTGAAGCACCTGAGTGGTCAAACACCGATGCTAAGGCAGTTACAGAACTCATTCTAGAACTTGGTAAAGCAGGACATTCCACAGCAGCCATTGGTACCATTCTACGCGATCAACACGCAGTGCCAAACGTTCGCCTCGTTCTAGGAAAGCGCATCGGTGCTGTCCTAGCCGAAAACGACATCGGGGGCACCTACCCTGAAGATATGATGAACCTCATGCGCCAAGCAGTCGGCATCATCAACCACCTCGGCAGTGGCAACCACAAGGATCTTCACAACAAGCGTTCGCTTGAAATCACCGAAGCAAAGATTCGCCGATTGGCAAATTACTACAAGGCTGAAGGTCAAATTCCATCAGATTGGCGATACAAGCGAGACGAACTCCGCCTAATGGTCGAGTGAGTTCCTCAATCCCTTTTCTGCTTCGGCAGGCTGATGAACAACCATCGACACCGTTAGAGTGGTGGCAGCGATGAACAATCTGTTAGCATCCCCTCCATTCAACGATGCTCGCTCTCTGCTTGAGAACATCTGCGAGAGCATTCGCTCCGCCTCAATGGTTCACATTCATGCACCTGCGGATGCGGTGGGTGTCTTGGGTCTCGCTTTCATCGAGGCCGCATGCTTGGATTTGAGTCTTCCTTATGCTCGGCGGTTTATGCCACCGCATCGCACTTTGCCACGAGATGAAGTGGTTCATCCCAACCAAACCGACGATGGTTGCCTGTTGTTTTTGGACCCCTTTGAAAACACTTGGGATGTTTCTGAAGTCCAACAAAAACAATACCTCCACATCACACCCCTGGCAGTCAACATCAGACTTGGTTCTAAGAAGAGTGAGCGACGTGGTGCTTTAGATGTTGTAGCACAGTGTGCAGCAATCGCTGCAGAACTTGCCCCTAACGGTCAACGTGTGCGACGGTTAAGGCCATTTGCAGGATCGGGATTATGGCTTCGAGAGGCCCTAGATACCACATTTGATCCCGTGCACACCGCTATCCGAGACCTGCTAAGTGGTGAAGGATCTTTGCGAGTTGTTGCGTTGCCTGATGTCCCATCTCCTTCTGAATCAATGATCCCACATCTTTCACAACGCATGTTATCGAGGCTTTCCAAGGCATGGCCAAAAATGGATGTTGATGCAAGGACTCAAGCGCTATCAGAATTGGTTTTACCTGCACTGACCAACTCAAACCTCTCAACCCCCCGTCTGGAAGAACTCGTCTGGCACCGACTTTTGGTTGGCGATCATCCTGTTGATGTTGTAAGTCAAGTTCACCTCGCGATGAAAGACTGGCCAGAAGGGAAAGACGAGGCTAAACTCCATGCCTCTAAGTTGGCTGATTTCTTCATCGTTCACGGTGCTTTGACCCCTTCGGCCCCATCGACGGATTGAAACGGCGTAGCCTCTTCGCTGGACCATGGCGATTGAGCGACTTCTGACGGGAAGCATTCGTGACCAAGTGCAAGAATTGATGTCAACAGAAGACCTCGTTATCGAGGCTTTCAGGGATCTGGTCAAGGACGAACTCAAAGCACACATTCGCAACAAGGTCGACGAAGACCCAGAACTAAAGGCCGAAATTAAGGAGGCTGTAGCTTACTACTTCCACACCAAGGCACGCACCGTTTACGCTGAGTTAAAGGCGACAAGGGCTGCTACTCGCCTTGGTCTTCGATTGCTTCCCGATGACCTCCAAGGCGAGGTTGGCGAGGCAGTGGTCTCGCTGTTCGAGAAAGAACTCGGGGCCCTTTTGGAAAAGGCACTTTGAGAACATTAACTCACGAATCAGCGTGTATGTTATGAGCCATGTCGTTTTCGTTGAGTTGAGTGATGTTGATGTCGTGGCGCCCTTTGCTCTTTGCCTCGATCTTTTTAGTAGCGATCATTGCGCCAATGAACTCCTCTTTGGTCGGCCAAGCCGAAGCCGAAGACACCATCGTTTGCTGTGATTCAATCTCGCAAAATCTGTATTTGATCGGTTCGGATAGCAGCGGTACATTGTCACCCTTCGCCCAAGATTTGGGCGAAACGACCATGACCAAAACAATCGCAACTGCCGTCACCTCCGAAGAAACGGTAGGGACGTGGTCGTTGCCTGAAGTCTGGCCAGGTACAGTGCCTGCCTCGACATGGAGCCTTAGCATGGCTTACGAGGTCACCGACGCAGCAGGCGCTCAAGTCAATGCTACCGCATCGCTCCAAATTGGCTCCCAAACCTACAGCGCGACAACGCCAGCAGGAAATTCCTTCCTCGCTCAAGGCACAGGGACTCTTACGTTTGACATCGATGTGGAGGCGACCACAATTTCCTCTTCGAGCAATGTCGTGTTAACGCTGACCGCCCAGACCGTTGTTTTTAGCCTTCCAACCGGTGATGCGAATTTAGAATTCCAGTGGGGAAGCGAGGATGCAGATTCCCACATCGAAGGTGAGATGCCTCTCCTTTCCCTGACTTTGCAAGATCCGGAAGTTGAAGGGTCAGAAGTTTATTTTTCAGTTGTGATTGATTCCTACTGGGGCACTAAAATCCTCTCAAACTCGGATTCTTTGAACATGCGAGTCAATGGAAACTTGCTCAGCGGCGACCCAATCGAGACCTCTCAAGGGGACGGTGTGCGGGTGACGTGGACTTGGCTCGACGCTGCTGGTGGCGAGGAGACGGTCGATGCTCAGGTTGAGCTTGTGCTCCAGGTCGGAGGTGCAACGCTCTCAGGCAGCGCTTCGTTTGCCATCGAAACATTCGATTCGGACAGCGGGACTGGGACCTATTACCCACCAGATGAACCGCTGCAAACAAACGGAGACGGAAGCCCAATTGAGGTCGTAGGTACCTTCGAAATCAGCCCAGATGAAGGGGCGATTCGGCTCACTCGCGAGACCAGCATCACCCTTGGTGGCGAAATGGCATTTTGGATGCGCTGGGGACTTGACCACATTGGTGACGACGTCAATGACCTTTCCCCGGTGTTGAAAAGCTTCCAAGAAGGCTCCGTCACTGAAGATGAGCGCGTCAGTCGTAGCATTGAACCAAATGAGATCAATGAATTCGAACGGCAGATGCTCACCGGCGCCTCGACATCATCCGGTCTTTGTTCGTATTACCTAAGCGTCGGTCTTGGTCTTGACAGTGAAGAACTGCTTGGAAGTTTCAGGAACTTTGAGACCATTTCAATCGATCTGGATTTGAACGGCCAACAAGATGTTGTGAACCATCCAGTGACCCTTGTTTTCCGAACCTCAGAGTTTGTCGATATTAACCAACAAATGACATTGCTTCGAAACTTTATAACCGTCCAGCCAGCTCCTTTGTGGTCTGATTTGACCCTCTCTTTCGAAGGGGAGTCTTCAGGGTTTTCAGCTTACTTAGGTCCGAAAGTTTTGGAATCCACAGAGGTCAAACTATCACATTCTCGGCTCCCTTGGGGCGAGACAATCTCAATTGAAGGCTCAGACCTTGACCAAGACGTTGATTTCACATTCAGTTTTATTCCAACCAATGCCCCACTCAATGCCCCTGTACCTCTGCTTGCTGGTGTCGGTGTAGCCTTGTTGGTCGGGTTGATTGTTGCCTTACGAATGACTCGCACCCGTGAGCGAAAAATCTTGATGCTTGAACTCGTTCTTGTGCCGATGGTGGCATTCATCCATTTCTTTGCCTACCCCCCACTTTTCGTTGGTGGAGCCGTGGTCTTCACGATTTTATTGTGGTGGATTTCGGCGGCTGCAAGCCCAAGAAGTCGGCCTTCAATCGAGGCGCTAGAACAAATGAATACCCCGAATATTCCTTGCCCTGCATGTTCGACAAAGAACGCAGTCTTGAGCGAGGAACGCCCTCTACGGTTCGCCTGCGCCGGTTGTGACCGAGTGATCAAACTTGTAGCGTAATCAAAGCCCAAGTTGAGCAAGGCTTCCTACCAAACTCGTGGCCTCTGTGTAGTCTGATGGCGAAAAGTAGCCACAAAACTCATTGTTTTCATCCACTGCAACAACGGCTTGAGGTGATCGTTTTTTGATTTCTGACAAAACATGCTTCAGTGTATCCGTTTGCTGAACCTTGAGAAAATCCATTTCCATCCATTCAGCGCATTTGGTTTCACTTGGATCCACCGCCTGTGATATGGCTTTGAGGAATTGGTTGGTGCCTAGAACACCCTTGACATTGTTTGAATCGTTCAGGACAATGACAATGCCGCCCTGAATGCTCATCATTCTCTTTGCCCCTTCTTGGAGCGTATCGTCCACGCCCACAGTGATGTGT
>CALKDX010000060.1 GCA_938084455.1 Candidatus Poseidoniaceae archaeon | reverse complement strand
CAAGAAGAGGTGCAAGGCACCGGCGGATGCTAGAGCAAGATTGGCGAGGGCTTGTCACCCAGGGCAAAGCAAGCGACTCGACCGCTACATCTTCCTTCACATTGGCTGAATTCGAAGAGGAACTCGCCCACATCCGTCGATTCGGCACGTCGATCGCCTCCAGTAGGACCGGTGCCTCATTCATCTCTGGGGATGTCCATGACCGGCTTCAAGCGAGGCTTGAACAGGAACTGGCATTGCTTGCAGGATCGGGGTGGGCCATTGAGGAACTTCGGCGGTTGGCAGAGGATGACATGGTTCTTGCATCAAGAAAATTGAACGCTGTTCGCCCTGCGATTGAAGGCCATGCTGTTCTTGCGCGGAGGTTGGTGCACTTGCCATGGAATCGAGACATTGCCTTGGCGTTGGATGTTGAAGCCTCATTACGCAATCCGCTCAAATTATCGATGCTTGATGACCGTATTGCAGGATATGCGCGCCATCTTGCCAATCGGCCGGTTGAAGATGAATCATTCGAACTCACCCCGTGGGCACCAAAACCCCCTCGCAAAACGCTGCTCCCAGTCCCCGAGCACGCATCAATTCCCACGATGATGCCCGCAGACGCTCTTGGTGACGCTCACGAAGCAATGTTGGACGCGATGGATGGCAAAAGTGTGGAGGTCGGGCCTTCCCGAACACAATCCTCTGGCGCCGTGGCAAAAATTGTGCGACCGAGTGACCCAGTTCACCCCCAACGGCCGAAGCCTGCACCAGCGGTGGATGTTGCACCTCCCAAAAAGACACCATCGCCAAGCGTTCGGGCGCCCATGGTTGAATCTCAAACCACCAGCCAAACACATGAAGACTCTCTTGTCTCAAATGCGAACACGATCAAGGCGTTGGCGTTCTATCTGCGTTCGATCGATTTCGATCAACTCGCCTTAGACATTGAAACAGATGGTATCGGCGCTTTACCTCACGTCCGAAGAGGGTTGGCAAAGCATGTCGGCATCGAACCAAGAGACACCCGAATCGACCGCCTTCTTCGGTTGAGTCTCCGCCTCATGCCTCAGGGAAATGAAGACGATGCACAACGCATTGTCTTGTTGACTCAACTTGCCAACAACACGAAGAAAATCAAACGGTGGATGCGGGTTCGACTTGAACACAGGCACTCTGGCTCCAGCAAAGATTTCCTAACTGATGCGAATAAACTTGGTGAAGCCCTTCGTCGAATTCCTGGCCCTGGCCATCCAGTGCCCCTTGCTGCCGATGAAAAGGAACTCCCAGACGTTGACGACCTAGCCATGTTAGAAACCGAGGTCGCTGCACTTGTTGGTTACCTCAGTCCGAATTCAGCGGGCGGAATATCTGCTTAAGACAATTCACTGAGTAATTCGTTCTGCTCGTCTGGGGAAAGTGTCTCTTCGATTGGCGAGGCTTCAACTGCAATTTTAGGAGCATCGGGCAGAGGGGCGTCGAGTGGTAGGGGCATCGGTGGCAGGCCGCCAGAAAGTGGAAGAGGCATTGGCGGGGGCAAAGGGGCTGGCGGCAGAGCCATGGTTGCGGGTGGTGCTGGTACAGGCGGCCCTAGAGGGGCTGGAACCGGAGGGCCCATCGGTGCAGGAGGGGCGGGGGTCGGGGCAGGTATATTCTGCGGAGGGGGCGGAAATGGAGTTGAGGGTTGTACAGGTGTGTTCTGTGTTGCCGGTGGACCGACTTGAGGCGGAGCCGGAACCGTCATCGGCATCGGAGGCATTGGCTGTTGAATGGCCTCCTGTTCGTTCGGAGGTTGAACCACAATCGGCGTCGCTTGCACCGCAATGGGGCGGGGTTGCGGTGGGGCTAGAACAGTTGTGTGAAGACGTTCGAGTTCATCGACATCCATGGTTCCCGTGCGAATGAAATCTGCCATGCATGGACCAATCATCGCCATGCTCGCTCGGTAAAATCCACGGTTGCTTCCATACGCATGCAAGGCTAGACGCTGTGGCCCGCCTTCGTTGACGAACTCGATGGTGTGTGTTTCGAGGTGCATCATCACCCAACTTCGCACACCAATGATCACCAATAATGCGCCAAGGACGCCAATTGCTCCTGAGCTCAATGCTGTCAAGGCCAGTCCCGAGAAGAAACACCCAATCCAGAGCATCTGGTGTTGATGCATCAATTCATTGTGCTCATGGGTGAACCCAGTGATTTCACGTTTCACGGTCATTCGCACCTTCATTCTTCGATGACCATCGTTGCCAAGTTCAGTGTCCACCACGCGAAGGAGGTCCTCATCGACCACAATCGATGTTGTTTGACGGCCATCTAGCGATTGCTTTAGTGGGTATTCTGTAACCTGTTCTCCGCGTTCAGCGAGCACGGGTGCAGCGCGAATGGGGAGGCCCCAAGATGGAGTTGAATCGGGTCCTGTCGAGGGAGTTTCTGTTTCCTCTTCACTGGTTATCTCCTCGTTAAACTTCTCTTCTGTAGAGGTTGTTTCGACCTCTTCCTCGGGAGGGTCCTCGCTCGTTTTTTGTTCAACAGGTTCGGGGGTAGGCTCTTCGAAGGGATCCGTCTCGTCGTCGAGCCATCCTTGATCTTCGTCGTCCGCCATGGTGTGCCCTAGGAGCAACACCTTAGATGAATATGGCTGTTGAACCTGAATCAACGATGCAAGTCAGCAAGCCATGCCGAAACGCCTTCACGGTCGGCAAATCCTTTACCAGCTTTCGTGCCGATGACGGTGGGGATAGCAGCTTCAGAAGCAATTTCTAGAGTGCGTTCACTCACTGGACCATTGAACACAATCGCAACGGCTCCATCTGCACTCCCTGCGGTCTTCGAAAGCGTCGAAGGGCCTACAGGTTCTGAGATCGTTCCGTCAACCATAACGAAGACGGCCTTGTTTTTGTCAAGATTGTCGAGGTGGTCAAACATTTCGTGGACTTCTGCAGGCGCCTCAGGGGTAGTGAATTCCTCATCCATGTCTTCAGCCCAGTTTTTATCTGGGACACCGGCTTTCTCGTCGTCCTCTTCCTGCTGCTTCTTGAGCACGTGAGCGAACTTGGTTGCTTCCACTTTCTTTTGGAGGCACATTGTGACGGTTTTCTGTGGAAGAAGTTCCCACTCTTGGCCCACAGGGGCTTGAGCAACAAAGTCGACCTTCATCATTTCAATGAGTTGACTGAACAACATTTCGCCGCCACGGTCACCGTCGATTCCCAGAATCACAGTTTCCTTGCTGTTTGCGAGATCGATGAGTTCTTGTTTGATGTTTCCAGCGCCGTCGGCGCTGATGGCGTTCTTGACACCACAGTTGAGCAAGTTTCGCACATCATTGCGCCCTTCGACAATAATCAATGAGGACGATTTTTCGATGTTCGGTCCACAGGTGAGGCCGTGGAAGCTGGTTGCCGTGCCAGTGGTCAGGACGGAGCGAACTTCTTCGATGACGGTTTTTGATGCTGCTTCCCCTGAATTAACCAGGTTGAGAAGGAGTTCTTTGGCTCGGTCGACGACTGCGGTGCGCTTGGTCGCACGAATGTCGAGGATTTCCTTAACGGTGATTTTCGCATTGCATGGTCCAATTCGGTCGATTGTTTCGAGCGCGGATGCAATAATTGCGGTTTCAACATTGTCGAGGCTTGATGGGATGATGATCATACCGTGGACCTTTCCACCCTTGGTATCCATTTCAACATCAACGTGTCCGACACGTGCAGTTCGTTGCAATTTGCGGAGTTCAAGTTCATCGCCAAGAAGTCCTTCGGTTTGACCCATAATGGCCCCGATGATGTCCTTGCGCTGGACCGTTCCGTTTACCTTAATATCAGCGCGAATTTGATACTTCATCGCCTTGCTTTGCTTGTTGCCGCCTCCGCGGTTAGAGTTGTTTCTTTTCATGTGAATATCTCCGTTGGTATCAACCGCCCTATTCCTAAGGGCATGGGGCCTTGGCCCCATAGGTTCTTTGGCTGCTGTCAAGGACGAATCCTAGACTGCGTGAAAGGGAGGTGGATGGTTGTTCCAGCAGCCCCCCCCTTTTCAATGCTCTCCAGAAAAATGGGTCAAAAGTAACCATTGCCTACGAGCAACGATTTGAAAAACGGGAACGCCATGGTCTGTCCGTGACGACCGGTTCTTCGCATCGTTTGGATGTCTTCCGCAGCACCATAGAGGTGATGCTTGTGGATGGCGTTTTAACGCGTGAGGAAAAGCGATTGATCATCAAACTTGCCAGTGCATTGGAGCTCGAACCGTCTCAGCCCGCAGAGATTTATGAGGCCATTCAGAACAACACTGATACCGAGCCTGGCACACAAATTAGCGCATCCCTCGCCCGAGCAATATACACAAAAGTGTTCGAAGTTGCTATTGTCAACGCCTCACTCTCTCGCGATGAATTCAGGGTTCTTGCACATTTGAGGTCGGTTTTTGACATCGATGAGGATGAGCACCTTTTAATCGAAACCGAGTTGCGGGAAATCGTCAAAGAAAAATTCGAGGATCCGAACGTCATCGACAAGATGCTCTTGACACTTCGCGACTCTGTTGGCTTGGTTGGCGATATCTTTGAGACCGTCCGGAAGAAGGCCTCCGACGGTGGATCCGAATGAATTCGCAATTGGATCGTCTCCTCGCTGAACCGCAAGCACGCTTGCTCCGATCTCGGCGGAAAACCCTGAAATTTCTTCTTCGAGCCTACCATGCTGGCGTGCCCGGACTAATGGCAAAACCGTCGACGGATTTACTCGCCCATAGTGGAGGATATTCCTTTCATATAGGCTGCCCGAATCCAGAACTACGCACCATTGCTTCTTGGATTATGACCTCCGGGCAGAATGATATGCGTCGCGTTGCAAGGTTAATTCCGCACCTTTGGAAACGACATGGGCAGGAAGATCTCGTCTTGGTTGGGCTTCTGCTTGCAAACATGTCTGAATCTGAATTGGGCGAGAGCCCATGGGTGGCTTTGATTCACTTATTTGGCGAGCAGGAGCCTCTTGGAGCGCTGTTGGAAATCGCAGAAGAAATGGTGCGAGGTGGTCATGAAATCCCTGATGATCCTTGGCTGATTGCAATGGCTGGGCAAAGTGAGTTGTGGCACCAAGTCGCCGTGCTGTTTCTGTCCTTGAGAAAAACAAAAATCACCGCTGCTCGAGGGTTGATTGCTACCGCTCCACGCGGTGGAGACTTGTTCGAACGGATACGAAACCGATTGCTCTCTCAGGAGCATTGAAGCCCCGGCTCACCCAGCCTCACTTTGATGAGCGAGCGGTTCTTACCTTCCGATGACCCTGTGCTAGAGGCTGTCTACCAATGGACTGTTGAACGGGATGCTCAAGACGTTCGGCGGTTGTTGGAGTGGTTACCTGAAGCAAGATCAAGTCGAGAACGACGAGCGTTGCTTGAACGTGTTCGCAGCCTTTTGGCCGAACTAGAGCGTGCCCTCGATGGCCTAGATGAGATGGTTTGAGGATGGTTACAGTATTCGTCCTTGCTGGAGGAAAAAGCTCCCGAATGGGCGTTGATAAGGCCTTCATGCACGGCGGAGTGGAACGAATCCGCTCGATTGCCTTGGAATGTGGTGCGGAACGCGTCATTACCTTGTGCGGGGCCGTAGAGCGAAGCCATTTGTTTCAAGGAGAAGTTTGGCCAGACCCTATTGGCGTTCGCTCGTTAATGGATGTGCTGGCATGGGCCATGGGCCAGGTCGGGGGGAGAATTCAACTGATTCCATGTGATGCTTTCTCGTTAGAAGCTGGCGGGATGAGGGGTTTATTGGATTCCAGAGGAGGGGTGCCAATCGACCCTAATGGTCGGCGCCAACCCTTGCTCAGTTCATGTCCGGAAGGATTCATCATCAAGGACCAATCGTCGATCAGTTCAATGTTTTCCACTCTGCCCTCATTGGATTTAGGCGAACTTGCAGGACAAATGGAAAATTTCAATTCGCCTCGGGTTGAGTCATCGTGACGAGATGATCTACAATCTTTGGATAGAGGGTGTGTTCTGTGATTTTTACCCGCTGGGAAAGAGAAGTCTGATCGTCATCTGGGAACACGGGAACGCGGCTTTGGCCCAAAATTTCACCGGTGTCCATGCCTTCGTCCACCCGATGAACGGTGCAACCTGTGACATGAACATTTGAGGCCAACACATCTCGATGGGCGTGTGCACCAGGGAAAGCAGGGAGGAGTGAGGGGTGGATGTTGAGCAAATTTGGAGCCCATCGCTCAATCAACCATGGCGTTAACAACCTCATGTATCCACTCAGAAGGACGAGTTCAACATCGCGCTCATTCAGAATTTCTTGAATCTGTTTTTCATGTACAAGCCTACGGTTGTTAGGGTCTTTAATGGAGGGCAGGGGGATGCAAATCGATTCTATGCCCAATGCATGAGCCCGTTTTAGGCCTTGGACATCGGGCCGATCAGAAATCACAACAACGGTTGTGTGGCCACATGCAACGCTTCCTTGTTGATGACGAATCATTGCTTCCATGCCAGAGCCTGAACCAGATATCAGAATGGCACATCGGATTGGAGATGTGGCGCTCCCGACCCGTAGAGGAAGAGTGGGTGGCACCATGCTTCGGGGTAATGCCACATATCCTTGAGCGCTTCGGAAGCGCGCCCATTACTTTTTGATGTACGCGCCCTTAGATTGATTGAGTTCTATGGGCGCGTTGGGGAGTTCGAACCCGGAAAATCATCCACCTTCCGAACACCGCAAGGAGTTGTCAGGGCTTCATGAAAGCGACGAAGATGTTGTCAACAGGGTGTTGGCTGAACACAAACCTTCGCGCAATCCGCTCGTCCGTGGCGTATGGATTGTGCTGGGCTCTTTGGCTGTTGTCTTTGCCGTCATAGGCCTCGTCGTGCCGGGTTGGCCAACCACTTCTTGGCTCGTTGGGGCTGCGTTTTGCTATGCGCGTTCGAGCCAAAAATTGTTCAAATGGCTGCTTACGAATCGATTGTTTGGACCAGTACTGCTCGAATATTATCGGTCTGGAAAGGCGCTGCCATTCCACTCAAAGATGATCATCAGCGCCATCATCTGTGTGGTTTCTGGCGCGTCAATCTATGGAATCACCAAAGCTGGAGACCCTGGCTTCGGCCAGGCAACAATTCTCATCGTCGCCATCATTGGCGTTTGGTGGGTGGGCTGGAAAGTCCCCACCACTGCCTAATCCTTCGGCGGGAAATATCGATCGACGGTGTTTTGCCCCGCATTGATGTCAACGTTAGGGATTAATCCATGGATGATTAAGCGCAAAGCACCCAAAGTAAACCAAAACGACATTTTCCAAGCACCAATCAGATGAGCGAAGTACGATTTATTGATGTCTGAAAGATGGCCCATGTTTGAAGGGCCGGCTCTGTAGGTTTGAAACCTTGCTAAAATCAGTGCCGGAACAAACGGTGGCCGGTGAAGAGCATCGAAATTCCTCTTTCGTTTGCTGCATCGATGACTTCCTGGTCTCGAATTGACCCGCCCGGTTGGACAATTGAAGCAGCACCAGCATCGGCTGCCTGCTCCAATCCGTCTTTGAAGGGGAAGAAGGCATCCGAGGCAAGAACACACCCTTGGGCACGATCTCCAGCTCGACGTGCTGCGATTTTTACTGCCTCCACACGGCTGGTCTGGCCGGGCCCGATGCCCACTGTAGCAACACCTTGCACCATGACGATGGCGTTTGATTTGACCTGTTCACACACTCGTACGGCGAATTTCATGCTCGCAATCTGTTCTTCAGTTGGGGCTTTTTCGGTCGCTACCTTGGCCTTTGCCCAATCGATGACCGGTGGTTCTTCGGTTTGAACAAGCCATCCACCTTCGATTGGCTTTCGAACGAGGTTTCGTTCAAGCGGTGCGAGACGATTGCGTGGAGAATCTATGGTCAAGATGCGGCGGTTTTTCTTTGCCATCACAATCGATTTGGCTTCAGCATCATACGCTGGAGCCATCAAGACCTCGATGAAGAGAGGTTCCATTGCTCGGGCCGTTTCAGGTTCAAGAGGTTCATTAAAACAAATTATGGAACCAAAAGCAGATTCAGGGTCGCTCGCCAAGGCAGCTTGGTAAGCTTCGACTTGAGTTGCCCCCAAAGCGGCACCACACGGATTGTTGTGTTTGACAATGATGCAAACGTGAGGGGTTTTTGGCCACTCGTTCGTTGAAAGGGCGCGGCATAAGCGCAGTGTTGCGTCTGCGTCAGAATAATTGTTGTATGACATCGGTTTCTCTCCCTCGACTTTGGCCGTCACGAGGGTGGTGTGAAGGCCGATGGCCTTTGGGTCAGTGTAAATCGCTGCGGCTTGGTGGCTGTTTTCACCATACCGAAGGCTGTGGGACTTGTGGGCTGATGCAAGGAGTGTATCAGGTAGACGGGATGTTTGTTCGGCTGGCGTATCGCTGTGTTCTGGCCGCCCAACCCATCGTGCATGGA
>CALKDX010000059.1 GCA_938084455.1 Candidatus Poseidoniaceae archaeon | reverse complement strand
TTTCATGAAAACTTCCACCACACTCACCATCCTTGGTGTGTACCAAACCCTCATTGGCTGCATGGCCATGTTCTTCGCGTCCTCGATGGGCGAAATGGCCTTGGCTGAGCAGTATGCCAGCGACGACAACCTGATGCACCTCGCCACCAACATGCACGTGGGTGTCGGACACGCCTTCTTCATGATTGGCATCTTGTTGCTCGCTTCTCGGAAAGCAGGCATCGACGTGGCCAAAACCATTCTCATTGCCTACCTCATCGGCATCGCCGCGATGTTTGTCGTGATGACCATGGTCCTCGGTCAGAGCGAACTGATGAACTTCAGCATCGAAATGATCGCGCCGGACATGGTGTTCTTTGTGCTGGCCATCTTCGGATTGGTGAAGGCGAAGTAATTCTTCTCAACTCAAATTTCATTCCCATGAATCCATTGGTGATCGTGGCCGGCATTCCGACGGCCCTGGCTTTGTTTGGCGTCATTCGCCGCAACCGTTTCTTTTTTCTGCTTGGCTACTTCCTATACGCCTTGATCGTCATTCCCAACGAGCTCACGACCTACGCGAGCAACGGGGACATCCAACATTTGGCCCTCGCGGCGATTTGGTGTTGCCAAGCGATCGTGGCCCTTCCCAACAAACTGAATTACGACGGCTCCAAGGTGTTCAAGTCGTTCGCCATCAAGGTGTTCCTCACGCTGAGCGTGGTGAACCTCTTCGGCGTCCTTCTCATTCAGTCCATGCCTGCGAGCTTGGAGTTGACGGAAGGCACCAAAACGATTGCGGCGACCTACCACGGCATCCTTGCAGTGCTTCCACTGGTCGGCATCTTTTTGATGGCGACGGACCGCATTCCAGTCGGCACAAACGAGTGAGGCTATTTCGAACGACTTTTCGCGAAAAGGCACCCTGCAGGGTGCCTTTTTTCGTGGCGATTGGGATTGCCTCCCTTCGGTCGTTGATCCTCAGTGGGGGCTCGTTGCCCAAGCGGCGAAAGGCACGGTCACCGAGGAAAAACTGCGGGGACATCACTCCCAGGGACCGCCACGAGTGACGTTCACAAGCCACAGTGTCGCCCACGATTTTGGATGTTCACAAGTCGTTTTCCCAGACTGCTGACAGATCCTTTGGTATATTGGTAATACCAAATGAAGCACTTGATGACGCTTTTGGCGCCCGACTCACAGAACAACGGTTGGTATCGACTGGACCAAACACTGTCGAGCCATTTTGCTCTCAAAATGGCGAAGAATAATCGGTTTCTTGCGCCAGCTGCTCGTCCGTGAGTGTGTGCAGAAAGTTGATTAGATCTGTTTTGTCTTGAGCGGTCAACATCAACCCTGTCGACATGGTTGCTGCCAAAGCAGGATCGAGGGTGCTCGAATTGTGCAAGCCTTCGTTATAGTGATCGATGACCTCCTCCAAGGTATTGAAGCGACCATCGTGCATGTAGGGCGCAGTCAAAGCTATGTTGCGCAACGAGGTAACCTTGAACTGCCCGAGGTGCGCAGGATTCTCAGTGACTGCCATTCGACCAAGGTCCGTCATTTCACTTTCTATGTCCAATCCATTGTTCATGTATTGGTTGTTCGAAAAGTTCGGCCCACCGTGGCAATGCTGACAATCTGCCCCACTGAATTCAGGGAAGAACTCGTTGTATTCTGTGTTGAATAATTCCAGCCCCCTCAATTCCGAGTCCGTCAACGACTCCATACCGGAGAGGTAGCGGTCGTACTTGGAATCAAACGAGGTGATGGTCAACATAAACTGTTCCATGGCCAATGCCATGCGCTCGGCCGTGACCTCGTCATCCCCGAATGCTCGAATGAACGCATGCTGGTACACTATGTCCGCCGAAAGCTTCGCCGCTGCTCCGGCGAGTGTCTCGTCCATTTCAACGCTGTCTTGAATAGGCAATAAGCTTTGGTGACGCAGCAGTTCGGCCCGACCATCCCAAAAAAAACCATTGTCGTTCCAAGCCATGTTAAACACAGACATGGCATTGCGGTGACCTTCCAATCCTCGAATGCCCACGCTGAATTTGGCTGTATCCGTAAATGCCGCGGACTGCAAATGGCACGTCGAGCAGCTCATACTTCCGTCACCGCTCAATTTCGGCTCGTGAAAGAGCATGCGACCCAATTCCACTTTAGTGATTGTCAATGGGTTATCCAAAGGCAATTGGGGCGCTACAATGTGCTGTGGAAAGTGCAAAACGAAGGGCGTGGTATCCCATTCCACCACTTGTCCCACATCATCGTCATCTGGCTGACAGCCAGACATAAACACAGTGGCAATCATAGCGAGCCCAACAAAAAACTTGGATGGCCGACCGACCAATTCCAACCAGATTACGGAGTAAGAGCTAACGACCATGATATAAAAGTACTATCCGTTAACGACAATAAAAACTCCTTCAAGTCCTGCACATCGTTGTTGGTGAGCGAAATTGGCATGATTTCCTCTGCTTGATTCGGGTGGCCAGCTCCCCCGACCATGTAGTGATTGATCACATCATCAAGCGTTGCCAAACTACCGTCAAACATGTAAGGCGCAGTAACCCCCACATTCCGCAAAGAGGGCACCTTGAATTTACCAATATCCTGAGAATTTCCAGTTAATCTTTCCAATCCTGTATCCCCATATTCAGCATACAACCCATTGTTCAATATGCGGTGGTCAGTGAATAAATGACCACTGTGGCACTCATCGCAACCGATCTCTCCGAACAACTCCATTCCCGAGAGGGCCGCATTGGTAAGCGCATTTTCATCGCCTTGAGCCCAACGATCATATGGACTATTTCCTCCAATCAATCCGCGCTGGAAGGCCCCCAACGCTCGGGTAATGGTAAAGGCCGAGGGGGCCTCTCCATAGGCTTGAATGCATTCCGCCACGTAGGATTCATCTTCGGCCAATGCCTCTGCAAGCAATACGATGTTGTGGTGGAACTCATTGGCCTCTTGAATCGGAACCAACACTTGCATTTCCAAGGATGGGACCCCGCCTTCACGAAGGAAATAAGGCAGATAGCCAACGTTTGCAAGGGAAGGGACATTGCGTGTGCCTTCGGCATCACTGGCACCTGGTGAGGTGGGCGTATTTGAACCAAAGGCGTGAGCCGGCAAATGACATGATCCGCATGAAACCGAACCATCAATCGAGAAACTCGCATCAAAGAACATACGTTTGCCGAGTTCCCATCTCGCCACATTCAAAGCATTATCCTCAGGATGCTCGATTTCAGGCCAATCCACCGGAGCTTCACGCCATGGAATGACTGGATCCAGGTCTGGCGTCTGCTGTTCCGGTGTGCATGCGATAATACCTCCACCCAACACGAATGCAGTGAGCCAAAGCCAGACTTGCCTTTCTCTCACGTGCCACCACATCATATCCGAAGACTCATCGAATGAAGAGTCGCTGCGTTTCAGCAGATGCGGATCTGTTGGTCTGCAACCGAAGGAAATAACACCCCGGTCGTACCGATTGAACATCCAATGCTGAGCGGCCTTGACGGACTCCTTCCGACACAACCTGTCCCTGCATGTTGATCAATTGCCAACGATATGCTTCCGATGTCGCAGCATCAACAAACACAACATCGGAACTGGGATTTGGGTAAACGGTCCAAGTCGACTCCACTGGTAACTCTTCAGAGCCCATGGTCGTTCCAGCTTCGAAGACGAGATTGCGCATGTTTTGCATCGCCTCCGTTGCTTCACCTGAGCTGGAATGTTCAATGAATCCCTGGCTTACGGGGATGCCATCGAATAAGCCTTCGTAATTAGCGTTTAAGTACATCGTAACAACATCATCCGCCTCTTCAGCATTCAAATCGTGGTTTTGGAGGAAGAAGTTGTTATCACCCAAGGCATGAATTTGATACTGAGCATTCAGGTTATCGCCTGCAAACCCTTCAAGTGCGAGAAAGCGGTAACCTGCAGCCCAACCCCAATGCATGCTCGGGAACTGAGGCGCTAGCGGGTGCCCGCTCGGATACGTTGAAGGATCAATCCCCACGTTGTGATTGGAATCGACACCTGCACCGAAAGCTATTCCTTCAATGTTGGTGATGTCCCATTCGCCAAGAGAATACACGCCATCGTCGTTCACATCGGCCAGAACATACACATCATTCAGTTCGGTGATTTGGCCTCCGTCATGGGTAATGACAAACTCACACAAGTAATATTCTAGACGATCCACCCTGACCTGATCTCCTTCAACATTGTACAGATCACCAATGACGATGTGCTCGCCATTGATAAGGTGATTGATATGGAGCACAACTTCATTCTGCGCATAAGTGCCCATGCAGAGCATCAACCAGGCAACTGCGACTACTACTATTCTTATCATGACACGATTCATTAACATTTCATGCAAGTTAGCATTTTTCTCTTAACGCAAAAAAAAGACCCTATCCACAACAATGGTTGAGCTTACAGCACAAAAAACCCCGCATCTGTTGAAGATGCGGGGAGTGTTTTAGTAGCCCGTAGGGGATTACCTCCCTTCGGTCGGTGAACCCGGGTGGGGGGCTCGTTTCCCAAGCTGCGAAAGGCACCGCCGCCGTGGGCGGCGGACTTTTTTGCGTCTTTTCGCCTGTGCCTGTGAGCGAGCTCACGCACGCCTCAAGACGCAAAAAAGGCACCCAGTTGGGTGCCTTTCTTGCTTGTAGCCCGTAGGGGATTTGAACCCCTGCTACCAGGATGAAAACCTGGCGTCCTAACCCCTAGACGAACGGGCCAAAGAGGACCGCAAAGATAGTCAG
>CALKDX010000058.1 GCA_938084455.1 Candidatus Poseidoniaceae archaeon | reverse complement strand
GAGAAAACGCCACACGGCGTGAGTTGTTGGACGCCTTAGCACCCGCTCTCTTCATATAGGGGCGTAAGGTCGGCAAATTGCTTGGTGTATTGTCATGACGACTCTCTATGATATCCCCGCAGAACTCTTGAACCCTGCACTTGCTGCGCGTTTGGCCGCTGAAAAGGCTGTTGAAACCCCAGATTGGGCAGGATTTGTCAAAACTGGCGTCTCCCGTGAACGCCCTCCAAGCCAGGAAAACTGGTGGTTCCTACGATCTGCCGCACTCATGCGAAAACTCGCTCGCGAAGGCCCAATCGGCGTGACCCATCTTTCTCAAGCCTATGGTGGGCGAAAGGACAACGGCGCAGCACCCAACACCCCCGGTGTCGCTTCCCGGCACATCATTCGAACCGCTCTTCAACAACTCGAAGCCTCTGGCCTCGTCGAAAAGGTCCCAACCCGAACAGTGGAAACCGAGGATGGGCCCGTCCAACTTTACGCCGGACGTCGCATCACTGCAGCCGGACAAAAGATGATTGATTCCGTCGCTCACGAATGCCGTCCAGCGGCAGAAGAGCAATTCCCAGGACTATCCAAGTACTGAAGAGGACGTGAAGAGGGTGGCCAGCATGTCGACATCACACGATGATGAATTGAACATGCTCCGAGAACAACGCCGGGCTGCACTTCAACAACAACTTGAGGCTCAAGCAGCACAGCAAGCCGATGCTGAAGTTCAGGCACAACAAGCACAAGTGCAAGCTGCACAACTCGATGGCGCAATGCGAACGCTCCTCTCCAACGATGCCCGCTCTCGCCTAGCAACTGTCGCACTGGCCACACCTGCTCGTGCCGCATCCATCAAACAAAACATCGTTCAACTCCACTCTCAAGGCAAATTCCAAGCCCCAATGTCCGACGATCAACTCAAACAGTTGCTCGCATCACACTCCAAGAGCCGCCGTAGTGCGTCCATCCGAAGAATCTGAGAAGGTGCTCGAACATGTCAAGAAATAAACCAGCAGCAAAAAAAATCCGCCTCATGAAGGTAGGCAAGCAGAATCGGCGTGTCCCAGTTTGGGTCATGCTAAAGACCGACCGAAACACTGTGTCGCACCCAAAGCGACACCACTGGCGCCGTAGTAAGCTCCAACGCTGAGGTGAAGAAGTATGGTACGACCAAATGAATCTGAACTCATTGTCCCACTCCGAAAGGCTTGGGCCATTACACGCTACAAGCGAGCACCTCGAGCAATGCAAATCATCCGAGAACACGTCATCCAGCACCTCAGTGTGAGAGAAGACGAAGAAGTGTGGATTGACCCGTCGGTCAACGAGCACATCTGGGCTCGTGGCATTGAAAATCCACCTCGCAAAATCAAGCTTCATGTGACACGTCACGACGAGCCTGATATTCCAATCGAGGTCAAGTTATCAACGGAGTGATCAATTATGGGAAATATTCGACCAAGTTTTATCAAAATCCGAGCCATTCACCTAGTTGAAGATCACGGAGAAAAGTTCACCGATGATTTCGACCACAACAAGAAGATGGTCCAACAACTCACTGATGTTGAGTCCAAAAAACTCCGAAACTGGATCGCAGGATATGTCACGCGATACCGACAACGCCGAGTCGACTGAGCAGGTGCTTCGAAGTGGCTCTGCGGGTCAACTGGGACCGCACTCCCGTATCTGTGCATCACGAAAGCAAAGCGTTGCTTGAATTGCTGATTCTGCACCTAAAGAACAAACACGGATTGCGTAAGCGATCCATTGTTATGGAGGACCGAGAAGAAGGTCCTGGTTTCCTCTTCTTCTTGTATCAAGCGTGTGATCCACGCTGGATTGCTGAATTCGATATCACTAAAATTCCCGAGGAGGAATGAAGCAAATGGGTGACAGAAGCACACTTCCGTTACCTCAATCCACTTACAGCCTAGAAGTTGTATTGATTGGAGTGTCTCACCCGGGCAACCTGGGTGCTGTCTGTCGGAGCATGTTGAATTATGGATTTACTAACCTGAGGCTTGTTAATCCACGATGTGAACCAGATAACATCGAGGCGAGGAACCGAGCCAAGCATGCAGGTCGTGTTCTTGACCACTGCATCACATACGATTCCGTCGACGCAGCAACCGAAGATGCATCGATGATTATTGGCACATCTGGCAAGCGAGAAATTGGTTCAAAAACAAATTTTAGGCACTTCGTTTATCCGTGGGAACTTTCAGAACGCTTGGAAGGTTTCACCGGCAAAGTTTGTCTCATATTTGGTGAAGAAGGAAAGGGGATGTCCACCGAAGACTTAGCGAAATGCGACTACCTCGTCACACTCCCTACATGGGAAGGCTATCCCATTGCCAACCTATCGCATGCAGTGAATGCCTGTGTTTATGAGTTGCATAGGAATAGAGTGATTGCCAGACAAGGCAAGGAAGAAGGCTTACCCGATGTGGTACCACTAGAACGATCGCTCAATCCGGAGCTGAAACAGATCCTTCATCAAACCGTGCGGGAATTAGCGAATGCCCTACCCGGCAACGATGAGCGACGGCAAAGTTTTGGACAATCCCTCACCCGTTCAATCATGCGTTCAATGCCAACCCAGGGAGAGGCAACGAGGATGATTGGAGGTCTTCTTGATGCGACAACTGCAATCCAATACGTCGAAGGAAACGAAGAGTGGCGCAGCCAACGAAGGCGCAAAATCAGTCCTGAAGAAGAATGAGTTTTCTCAGGCGTGCCAAGAAGCGATGCTTTTTGGTGTCTCTCGAACATGCATGGCTACCAAACGAAGCCTGTTTCCATAGGCAGATTTGATGTGTGGCTCTACTTGTTCGAAAGCCCATTTTGCAAGGTTTTCTGCTGTTGGGACAAATGGGACCACAACAGTCCGGTGGTCTGAATCCATCATTTTGAGGGCCGAACGTGCTTGCTCATCATGCTCGTAGACCACAAAGGCGTGATCGACCACATCATGGACATAAACGGTGAGAATCTCACTGACATCTGAAAAATCCATCAACATCCCCTCGTCCGAAACACCGGGATCTTGAACAACATCACCCTCGATTTCTGCCTCAAATCGATATCGGTGACCGTGCATGTGCCGGCATTTGCTTTTGTGGTTCGGCACTCGATGGCCAGTATCAGTCTCAATGTATCTTCGTATTCGTGTGGTCATTGTTCCAACTCCTCAAATTCCAACGATGCCGAATTGATGCAATATCTCATTCCGCCGTGCTCTCTTGGTCCGTCGTTGAAAATGTGACCAAGATGCGCGTCGCATTTAGAACATCGAACCTCAGTTCGAATCATGCCATGTGCTCTGTCTTCGATCTGATCAATGGACGCCCTTGCGTGCTCGCTGTGGAAGGATGGCCATCCACAACCCGAATCGAATTTCATGGCAGATGTAAAGAGGTGGTGACCGCAACAGATACACTTGTAGTTACCACTTCTTTTCTCATCCCAATACATGCCGGTGAACGCACGCTCAGTCCCACTTTCCCGTGTGACATGATACTGCAGTTGCGTTAATTTCTCTTTGTAGTATGCGTCTTTGTGTTCCCTCTCAGTGGCCAAGGCTGCAGCGAGGACGGTCTCCCATGGTTCAGTGTATTCAATAGGGTCAACCAAGTCAAGAGCGTTGAATGCTAGGATCCGTTCCACATCAGAACCACTACGCCCTGAACTTCTTCCTTCCTTATCGGGGTTGTAAGACGTGATGGTGTTCTCAAACACACGGTCAAAATTCAAGCCAGTCTTGTCGCATGAGGCCAAAGCGTCTTTCAAAATGGTTACCTTGTCTCCGTCAATGTATGGCAGATGGAACGAAACTGTGTGGCTGTCCCAGTTCCCAACTGCAAAGGCATGCTCTAAGGCTTGGTAAAATTCTGGGCGGCAATCGGGATAGATTGCATGATCTCCAGAATGCACCCCCAAGGCAATTTCGACATTGGTTTTTTCTCGCTTAGCCACAGACAGGGCGTATCCGTAGAGGATTGATGCAAAAATAGCGTTTCTATTTGGGACGACGGTTGATTTCATTTGATCTTCTTCATAATGGCCTTCGGGAACCATGCTTCCTTCGTTGATCAGTGATGATTCAAACAAGGTCATTGCAGAAGTCAAATCCACTATTTGATGCTCGATACTGAACCCTTTGTCTTGCAAGTATGCAATGTTGGTTGATGCTCTTGTCAACTCAACGCTGTGTTTTTGACCGTAATTATAGGAGATACAGCTAACCTTTCTTCCTGCTGCGAGGGCGTTCAGGAGCAGTGAAGTGGAATCCATTCCACCAGAAAGAGCCATGACCGTTCGTTCCGACATCAATCAACACCCATCCATTTGTGAGTTTGAAGGCTCAGCCGCCATTGTGGATTCTGTTTGACAATTGCTTCTGTCTCAGCGAAGTTTTTTCCGTTCCACTCCACAGATTCTAATTCCATGTAACATGGTTGAAGGAAGTTGTGTTTGAACCCTTGTCGCAATTCATCGTACATCGAAAGATCTTGACCTATGAACACGCACTTCAATTCATCTCCTGTACGTTGACGCAATTTTACATCTGGATACATTTGATCTTTAGGGGAGACACAAATCCAATCCAAGAGGCCTTCAGGGACTTCTATGGTTCCATTCGTTTCCACCGATAAGGTGTACCCTCTGGCCTTGAGCAAGCGATGCAAGGGCCAAAGATCTTGCAACATTGGTTCACCACCTGTGAAGATGATTCGCTTACAATCAAAGTTTGAAATTTCTCCAAGCAAGTCGATCGCATTCATTGTTTTGAATGTTAAAAAATCTGTATCGCACCATTCGCAACGTAAGTTACAGTTTCCAAAACGAACAAAAACATGAGGTATACCAGCATGGTAACCTTCACCTTGAACAGAATGAAACACCTCGACGATTGGATATTCTGCAGCCAAATCGGTTGGATTGTCAACAGGCTTGTCACCAGCACGAACACAGGATTCGTCAACACTCATCATCTCACCTCAGAGGGGGCGTGAATGAATCAATTGCATGAGTTCTTGCCGTGCTTCTGGTCGTTCGAAAAACACCCCTCGCATAGCCGAGGTAGTCATGACTGAATTTTGCTTTTTGACACCTCTGCATCGCATGCACCCATGGGTTGCTTCAATAATGACTGCTGCACCTAATGGGGCTAAATTTGCTTCTAAATCATCAGCAATGCCCTTGGTGATGCGTTCTTGGTTTTGCAAGCGTCGAGCATGGAGATCGATAATTCGTGCAAGTTTACTGATGCCGACAATCCGCTCGACGGGAATGTATGCAATGTGAGCGCGTCCATTAAACGGTTGGAGGTGGTGTTCACATGTGGAATGAAATTCAATATCCCTCAACAGGACAATACCATCGTACCCTTCTCCGTTGAAGGTGGAATCAAGAAGTTCTGAGGCATCCATTTGGTAACCACCAAAAATTTCGTCCCAAGAATCAATCACACGCTTCGGTGTCTTTGCTAGCCCCTCACGCTTTGGATCTGGCTCAAGATACCCAAGAAGGGTATGGACTGCTTTTTCTGCTTCTTCTCGTGTCACCATTTTAATCGCCTCCGCGCCCATGTCGTGCGTCAATTTCATCCAACTGGTCAAGCAATTTTCTGCAGGCCGTTCGAACAGCGTCAGCAAGACTGACAAATTTACGCTCATCCCCAACGTGCTTGCGGAGATCTTCGACGAGTTCCGCAGGCATGTCAAGGGATATTTTGGGCATGTATTGGCCACCTTCCTACCCCATTTAAGTATTCCTAGAGTAATACTCAACGAATACAGTGACTTTGGTATTTTAGCCCTAATATCCACTATTTTTCATTCAATGTTAAGCCAATGTTCAAGGCATTCCGCAGCCGACCATACCATTGATGACAGTCATGCTATCACCGCATCAGGCCCTCGAGCACCTACATGCTTTGCGTTCAAAGACTGGAACCATGGACACGGTTGGGCTTCCTGACGAAGTCATTGACCGATTTTGTGCGCTTGATCATAAACTCGTCCAAGCAATCCACGAAGCAAGCATTCGGTTTCAAGAAATTGAATCTGAATTTGGCTCGGAGATGTTACAACATGATGAAGCGAACCTTGTGAAGGTCCTTCAACACGATTTCGTCAATTTCTATGCACCAGCAACCGTCAATCCATACATTGCTCTCTCCGGGCGAGGTCCATGGATCGTCACCGCCTATGGTGCAGTTCTTCACGATAATGGAGGCTATGGCATGCTTGGTGCAGGCCATGGCCCCGAAGAAGTCATTCAAGCAATGTCAGGGAACTGGGTGATGGCTAATGTCATGACGCCTTCCTTCAGTCAAAAGCGACTCGCTGAGCGACTGGAGCGAGAACTTGGTCACACCCGTGGCTCTTGCCCATTCACGCGTTTTATTTGCATGAACAGTGGTTCTGAGTCGGTTACAGTGAGCCTCCGAATTGCCGACGTGAACGCTAGAAAACACACCGGCCCAGGTGGTCGGCATGAAGGAAAAGAAATCAAATTGCTTGCGATTGAGAAAGCCTTCCATGGGCGAACAGACCGCCCAGCACAGATTTCTCACTCCTGCAAAGGGTCCTATGACAAAAATTTAGCAACATTCCGTGACAGGGATAACCTCCTGCTGGTTCCGGCAAATGACATTTCCTCCCTTGAAGCGATGTTCAAGCGTGCAGAAGAAGAAAATTGGTTCATTGAATTAATGGCCATTGAACCTGTACAAGGAGAAGGAAACCCCGGCGCTTGTGTTCAACGCGATTTCTATGACGCTGCCCGCAGGCTCACACTGGAGCACGGTTCCATGCTTCTGGTTGATTCCATTCAGGCTGGAATTCGTGGCCAAGGTTGCCTATCAATCATTGATTACGACGGGTTTCAAGACGCCGAAGTACCTGATTTGGAAACATGGTCAAAGGCACTGAACGCCGGCCAATACCCTCTTTCCGTGCTCGGGATGAACGATCGAGCTGCTGAAAATTACGTGGTTGGAATTTATGGGAACACGATGACGACGAATCCACGAGCTTTGGAAACGGCATGCGCGGTCCTTGACAGCATGACACCAGAACTTCGTTCCAACATCAAAGACCGTGGTGATGAATTTGTCGATAAACTGAATATATTGCAAGAAGAATTCCCCGGCATCATCACCAAAGTACAGGGCACTGGGCTTTTGCTCAGCGCAGAATTGGAACCCACTCGATTCCCGGTTGTAGGGTTTGATGCCGTAGAGCCATGGTGTCGTCGACAAGGATTGGGCGTCATTCATGGTGGTGTGAACGCACTTCGATTTACGCCGCACTTCGGCATCACTTCAGAAGAAATTGATTTGATCATCGAAGTGGTACGGGCCTCATTGATCGAATTCAACCAGCGCTCATGAAAGACTCGTTACGATGTCTTCTCGGCTGAATTGCCGGCTAGCATAGTAGGCTGCCAACCCAGCATACACAATGCTCGAAAATGCCCATACGAAAATGTGCTCGGGAATGACCCTGTTCATTAACAACTCACGCAAGGCCAGCAAGATGTTGACAACTGGAACCGCAAACCAAAATGATTCGATTCCATCGAGGTTGATAACTTGCGTAAATAACGCCGGGAACACGATTAACAAAAGCATCGGAGCGAGGATAGAACCGGCTTCTTTTACGCTGTGTGAACGCATGGCCAAAGCCAGTTCAATGGCAACGACCATGATGGCGAACAGGAGGATTGCTCCTACGATCAATGCCACCGTTGTGATCGATAATTCTGGAAGCCCAATCACACTGGAAGAGGCGAGGTAGCCGATGGCAAAGAGGAGGCCAAAAATCTGGAGGATCACCCCTACCCCTGTTATGGTGGCAACTGCAACCCATTTACCGAGAAGCAACTCAAGACGAGTGCACGGTAAGCAGAGAAGTGCCTCAAGAGTCCCACGCTCACGCTCTCCTGCAGTCATGTCAATTGATGGTTGCAATGCGCTTGAATAAGTCCATATCGCTAGGACCAGCGGTATAAACAGCGACAACACCATTCCCGCTTGTTCACCACTTGTGGCCACATCACTCTGTGCCACATCGCCATCCCAACGGAGAGGATTCAATGTCGAATTGACATCCATACCTGAATCTGAAATTCTTCGTTCGACCTCTTCGCTCTCCCATGTGTTCAATGCATCCAACAAACGATTCCATGCTTCATTGGAACGTTCGGAGGTCGACAAACGCAAAATGGCATAATCCCAAGTTGAATTGTCTTTTTCAACTCGTAATATCGCATCGACCGACCCATTTCGAACCCTTTCCAAATCTTCACCAGGTTCGGAGAGTTGTGATTGATTATCCAACGGCTCCATCACGATGTCGATTCCAGCACCAACAATGGCCTGTTCCATCGATTCCTCAAACGTGTTTGATTGAACAATGACCGTGAGTTCGAGGGCATCCAATTCTGCAGCCTCGGATTCAAGCAAGATCGGAAATAAAATGAATAGAAGTGGGAACATTAAAAGTGGAATGACAATGATGGCCATAATTGTGCGCCAATCGCGGACAAATTCAACCACTTCTTTCTTAGCGATTGCACGAATCCTATGCGTAGAAAATTTACTCACTTTCCTCGACCCCCTTTGAGGCTAGCATCGGTGGCTTAGGTGTGAAAAAACGCCTCCACCAACCGGTAAACCGCCCCTCACCTTCATCGTCTTCCTGCCTTGGTCGCGCCGCATCTTTTGTCAGCGCAACATAGGCTTCTTCCAATGATGTCGTCTGAGTTTGCTCCAGCAGAACCTCGGGGGGACCATCGGCTCGTATGTCTCCATTGTGGACGATGACAATACGATCACACACTTGTTGCGCTTCTGAAAGTTGATGGGTTGAGTAAATGACTGTCCCGCCCTCGCGTTTCAGTTGGTCGACGAGTCGCCTTACTGTACGTGCACTCGTGATGTCTAAACCTGCTGTTGGTTCATCCAACAAGAGGATAGAAGGCCCATGGGCTAATGCCCTGAGCAGGGCAGTTTTTTGACGCATACCGCGGCTGAATCCTTTTGTGTGACGCCCAAGAGAATCCACCATGTCGAGGTGCTGTGCGAACTTTGCAGTCCTTGCCCAAGCATCCTCATCTGAGACCCCGTGCATCCGAGAATGATAGCGAATGTTTTCCCATGCTGTGAGTCTCGAATAAAGGCCAGTGGATTCTGGGACAACACCGAGCACTTGACGCATATCACTCACAGGTTTTCCATCTGCAAGGAGCACTTTTCCTGATGTCGGAGTGTACACCCCCGCCATTAACCGAAGAAGGGTGGTTTTTCCAGCACCGTTGCTCCCGACCAAACCGATGATTTCACCAGCGTTGATGTGCAGATCAATTTCGGTTAAAGCATGTAAATCTCCAAACGATTTGGACACTCGGTTCAATGTTAGGAGTGGTTGCATAACGCCCACCTCTCATGAAGCTCGACCCGATTCTACCGCAGAATCTAGACCAGGATGTTTTTCTTCCAGTCGGCAAGCGCGGGTGAGTTGTTCTTTCAATTGACTGAAAATTTCTTTTTGTGGAACGCCCATCTCCACGAGGTTGCCAATCATGTTGAACGCACCTTGAATAGCACCTGCATCGAGGTATGCATCGTTGGAAATTTGCCCGGTCTGTCGCAAAACATCGAGTCGATCCGCGATGAATTGTGCTTCATTTCTGACGCTTGGCCCATCGACATGAGCGAGGGCGATCAATGTATCCACGCAGGTTCGCATG